>CAYRGZ010000016.1:0-23583 GCA_964423785.1 uncultured Desulfobulbia bacterium | reverse complement strand
TTTCGGGGCCACCTCCGGCTCCAATTTCGGGGCCACCTCCGGCTCCGGAGACGGCGCTTCCGCCGCCTTTTCCGCTTCGGCAGCCACCGGCGGTGCAGCGACTTCCTCCGGCTCGGAAGGCGGGGCCGCCTCGGCCGCCGGCGTTACCGGTGCCGGTTCCGCTTCCGGTTCCGGCGGCGGTGGGGGAGCCACCACTCTCTTCCGACGCCGGATGATGGTGGTCCGTCCCTTGGTCTCGATGCGTTTCTTCTCGATTTTGGTCTCGAGCAACCCCAACCTGGCCCGGATTTCGTCGGCCTGCTTATCGGTCACCGAGGAGGCATGCGATCTGACCTCGTAACCCCATTCGGTCAGTCGCGCCACCATGGTCTTCGAATCGAGCCCGGCTTCCTTGGCAAGCTCATATACCCTGACATTAGCCATCCTGTACTCCTGCTCTCGGCGGGATATCCTCCTGGATCCGTAACGAAAATTTTACTGATATTCTTTTTTTCCGGTTGTATCCGTTGGTTACAAGGAAAAACCGTTTTTGAGAATATTTACCCTGAGTATAAGGCCGCCCTTCGGGGCGTCCAGGCCCTGATACGTTCCAAACGATCGACGGCAACAGTATAGCGGTAGCCCCCGATCAGCCCTCCACATTCTCGTCCGTATCCGATTCGGCCCCTGCCGCCGCCTCAGCGGCGGTATCGGCCGGTGGCGACTCGACATCAGGCGTCGCCTCCGATTCCGGCTCGTCGGCGGACTCGGCGGCCGCATCCGTATCGGCATCGGCGACGGCCGCCGTCTCTTCGCCAGCCGTCTCACTGTCGGACTCTTCGCCCGTGTCGGACTCGGCACCTTCGGCACCGCGTGCCGCGCGCGCCGCTTCGACAAGGGCGGCGGCGGTTTCCTCCGAGATCCCCCGCAGGGCCGCCAAGTCGGTGACGTCGGCCGCCGCCAACTCGGCCACCGTGGTGATGCCCTCGTCGTAAAGGATATCGGCGATCTTCTCGGTCACCGGCTCCAGGGCGAGCAAGGCCTGGTACTCTTCGTCCCGCTGGCGGGCGTAGCGGGTCTCGCTCTTGACGTCGATATTCCAGCCAAGCAGCATGGAGGCCAAACGGACGTTCTGGCCGTTGCGGCCGATGGCCAGGGAAAGCTGATCGTCCGGCACCACCACGAGCAAGGTCTCGTTCTCCTCGTCCACCACCACCATGGAGATCTGAGCCGGCGACAGGGCGTTGGAGACGTACTTGGCGGGATCAGGATTCCACGGCACGATGTCGATCCGTTCCCCGTTGAGTTCCTGGACCACGTTCTGGACCCGGGAGCCCTTCATGCCGACGCAGGCCCCCACCGGATCGACGTCACTCTCGGTGGAGGCGACGGCGATCTTGGCTCGATAGCCGGGTTCGCGCGCCACGGCCATGATCTTGACGATACCCTCCTGAATCTCCGGCACCTCGAGGGCGAACAGCTTGGCAAGGAAATCGTTGCTGCGCCGGCTCAAAACCAGTTGCGGTTCCCGGGAACTCTGGCGAACCTCGATGAGCAGGGCCCGGATGCGGTCGCCCTGGCGATAATTACGGCGCGGCATCTGCTCGGCATGGGGCAGAATGGCGTCGGTACGGCCAAGGTTAACGATCATGTTGCCGCGCTCGAAACGCTGGACGATACCGTTGACGATCTCGCCTTGGCGGTCCTTGTACATCTCGTACACCACATCGCTTTCCGCCTCCTTCATCTTCTGGATGATGACCTGCTTGGCGGCCTGGGCGGCGATGCGGCCGAGATCGGCGACGTTCTCCATCTTGGAACCGATCTCGTCATCGAGCTGGGCCTCGGGATCGAGGCTCCGCGCCTCTTCCAGGGAGATCTCGGTCTGCTCGTCCGTGACTTCCTCCACCACCCGGCGGAACTGGAAGAGTTCGATCTCTCCGAGCTCCTCGTTGAACTGGACCTCCATCTCGCGGCGCTGACCGAACCGCTTGCGGGCCGCCAGCAGAACCGCCTCCTCCAGGGCCTCGATCAGCAACTCCTTGGCGATCCCCTTGTCCCTGCTTATCTGGTCGATGATCCTCTGCAGTTCTGTACCCATCTGTTACTCTCCAGGCCGGCGGACAGCGTCCGGCCGGCGCCGACTCCTATTGTTGTACTCCGCCACCGACGATTCGACGGTCGCCACGTGTTTGTTCGTTCATACTTCGATGACGAGCCGCGCCTTTTTCACCCGCTCGAGGGGGATCCGCCGCTCGTTGCCATCCTCGTCCCGAATGGTCACTGCCTCGCTGGTCACCCCGACGATGGCACCGCGCGTCTTTTGCACCTCCTCCCCTTCCAGCCAGGAAATGTCGATCCGCTTACCCCGATACCGGGCGAAATCCCGCTCGGTGACCAGCGGCCAGTGGAGCCCCGGCGAGGTGACCTCCAGGGTATAGGCCTGTTCGATGCAATCTTCCACGTCGAGGATGTAGCTCATCTCGCGGCTCACCTGGGCACAGTCGTCCACCGTGATGCCATCGGGATGATGGATGACGATGCGTAACACCTGGCCGACGGCCTCGCGGCGGAACTGGACCGCCACCAGCTCGAGGCCGAGTTCACGGCAGATCGGCTCCGCCAGCCGGGTCACGGTATCGATTACTGTAGTATCGGATGCAGCCATCGCCTCAGCGATAAAAACGAAATCCACCCGGGTCAAATAAAAAAAGCGGGCACGGTGCCCACTTTTGCAACCGAAACAGCCTTGGTCGGGATCGCGATGGTTTGCCGATTCCGACATTCACCGGCTGCCACCCGTTGCTACATCGCGTCGGCCTTAAGGCCGATCGCCGATCCTCCACGGGTTCTCCAGCCGTTCAGTGGCAAAAAGTCACGATCGCAGATCTTGCGACCGCGCCGGGCCCGGACAACCCGGCAACCAACTCCGCCGCCAGCGGCGGAGGAACGATCGAAAAATGGAGCGGGCAACGGGCCTCGAACCCGCGACCCCAAGCTTGGGAAGCTTGTACTCTACCAACTGAGCTATGCCCGCTCTCCAACCGGCCGGCGGCCGACAATCTCGCGGTGTCACCGGCACGGCTCTAGGCCGGCAGCCATGCCGGAACACCGACAGGTTGCCAAGCGAATACAGAATAATACATGAAAAAGGGAAGATGTCAAGAACGATCCTGCGCCATTCTACCCCGCCGGGGCCGCCGTCGCAGCATGACGTAGGTGGCACCGGCGCCGCCGTCCCCGGCCCGGGCGCTGGCATAGGCCATGACCCAGCGCTTCCAAGGGCCGCCGGTCAACCAGCCCGGCAAATTTTCCTTCAACACCGGCCGATGAGGAGACGAGAGCCCCCGACCGTGGATGACGCACACCACCCGCAGGCCACGGCGCACCGCCTCGGCAAGAAAACCGTCCAGGAGCAGCCGGGCCTCGGCCGTGGAACAACCGTGCAGATCGATGTGATCCTGGATGGCGAAATCGCCGGCGTGCAGACGGGTAACCATATCTGGCGGCACGTCCAGGGCCCGGCCCTCCATGTACTCCGGGGTCTGAGAGACGACGAACCCGTTGCCGGTCCGCACGAGTTCGGCGAGATGGGGGCGGGCGGTCTCCGGCTCGATACGGGCCTGGCGGCAACTGGGCCGGTGATGACGGTCCCGGTCGGCAAGAGGATGGGCATCGGCGATGGCGACCCGGAAGAGTTCTCCTTCCGAGGACTGCCGCGCCAGCCGGCCAAGCGTATGGCGGTCCGGCAGCGGACAGCCGTCCGAGACCGGGAACCGTTCCCGGACCGATCGCAACTGGTTGAGTCCCTTGAGTGTCTTCCGGAACGCCGCCATGACGCCCTCCCGGGAGTGCTGCAACACCTCGTCTCCCTGCCACCCTATCAAGAAAACACGGCAACGGCAACTTCCGAACACTACAAATCGGATGATCGGTGCACAGGATCATCCGCCAGTGCGCAAATCTCGGTGAGCACGCCGTGCGTTCCGGCGGGATGGAAAAAAGCGATTCGCATGCCGTGGGCGCCGGGAACCGGCGTTTCGTGTATCAGGCGATAGCCCTGCCGCCGGGCCAGGGTCAGGGCTGCGTCGATATCCGCCACCCGATAGGCGATGTGGTGGACACCCTCGCCGTGCCGGGCGAGATAGCGGGCCACCGGCCCGGTATCGTCGAGGGGTTCGAGGAGTTCGATCCGGGTGTTTCCCACCGGCAAGAAGGCGAGCCGCACCCCTTGCTCGGCCACTTCCTCCACATCCTCGACCTGCAGGCCGAGGATCTCCTCGAAAAAACGCCGGGCCGCTTCGATACTGTGCACGGCGATGCCGATGTGATCGATGCCTCCCACCATCACGCCAGTCCTCCTCCGTCCAGTCGGCTCAATCGCGGTATTCCCCGAAAACCTCGCGCAACACCCCGCAGATCTCGCCGATGGTGGCATAGGCGCGCACGGCGTCCATGATCGCCGGCATGAGATTGGCCTCCCCGGCCGCGTCTTGGCGCAACCGTTCGAGGCAGGCACGCACCGCCGCCTGGTCGCGGCAGCTTTTGACCTCGGCCAGCCGGCGCCGCTGGGCCTCCTCCACCGCCGGATCGATGCGCACGAGATCGGAGGGCCGCTCTTCCTCCTCCTGGAAGCGGTTGACGCCGACGACGATCCGTTCTCCGGCCTCGATCTCCTGCTGGTACTCGTAGGCCGCCTGCTCGATCTGGCGGCGGATGAAACCGTTTTCGATGCAGGTCACCACCCCGCCGGCGGCGTCGATGGCGGTCATGAGCTCCTCGGCCTCCGCCTCGATGCGGTCGGTGAGTTCCTCGATGAAGTAGGAACCGCCCAGGGGATCGACGGTATCGGCCACCCCGGACTCATGGGCAATGATCTGCTGGGTGCGCAGGGCGGTGCGCACCGCCGCCTCACAAGGCAGGGCCAGGGCCTCGTCCTTGGAACAGGTGTGCAGGGACTGGGTGCCCCCCAGCACCGCGGCCAGGGCCTGGATCGTCACCCGGACGATGTTGTTGTCCACCTGCTGGGCAGTCAGGGTGTTGCCCGCCGTCTGGGTATGGAAACGCAGCATCATGGCCTCCGGACGCCGGGCGCCGAACCGGTCCCGCATCAACCGGGCCCACAGGCGGCGGGCGGCGCGGAACTTGGCGATCTCCTCAAGGAAGTTCATCGAGGCGTTGAAGAAAAACGACAGCCGCCGTCCGAAGACATCGACGTCGAGTCCGGCGTCCAGGGCGGTCTGAACGTAGGCGCAGCCGTTGGCCAGGGTGAAGGCCACCTCCTGGGCGGCGGTGGAACCCGCCTCTCGGATGTGGTAGCCGGAAATCGAGATGGTGTTGAAGGCCGGCGCATGCTCCTGACACCAGACGAAAATGTCGGCCACCAGGCGCAGGCTGGGGCGCGGCGGGAAGATATAGGTGCCGCGCGCCACGTATTCCTTCAGGATATCGTTCTGGATGGTACCGCGCAGTTTGTCCGCCGGCACTCCCTGCGCCTCACCCAACGCCACGTACATGGCGAGCAACACGGCGGCCGGCGCATTGATGGTCATGGAGGTGGAGACCTTGTCCAGGGGAATGCCGGCGAACAGGGTCTCCATGTCGGCCAGGGTGTCTACCGCCACGCCCACCTTGCCCACCTCGCCGAGACTCATCGGGTGATCCGAGTCGTAGCCGATCTGGGTGGGCAGATCGAAGGCCACCGACAGGCCGGTGGTCCCCTGGGAAAGCAGGTAGCGGAACCGGGCGTTGGTCTCGGCGGGGGTGGAAAAACCGGCGTACTGGCGCATGGTCCACAGCCGGCCCCGGTACATAGTGGGCCGCACGCCGCGGGTGAAGGGATAGCGACCCGGAAAGCCGAGTTTCTCGAGATAGGCGTCGTCGATATGTTCCGGCACGGCCAGACGGGGCACCTCGGCGCCGCCGTGCCGCTGGAAACGTTGCCGGCGCTCGGGACAGCGCTCCAGGGCACGGGCCAGTTCGCCTGCCTCCCAGTCCTGCAGGGCGGGATCTTTCTTCATGGAGAGTTCCGGTTCGGACATTTTACGAGGTTACGAATCGGGACCGGGACCATCTTTCAGGGAATACCGTTCCACCAGGCGGCGGGCCACATGGTGCGGGTCGCCGTCTTCTCCGAGCAGATCGGCGGCCAACTCCGTGACCCGGGGCCGCAACAGGGCAAGCGTTCGCTCCACCGCCTCGACCAGGGCGGCACGCCGCCGCCGCTCGTGGTGTTCGCCGGAGGCCCGGCGCTCCCGGTCGCGTTCCTCCACCGCCCGGCGCAGGGCATCGACGCCGGTGGCATCGGTGGCAACGGTGGTGAGCAGGGACCGCCGGTCGGGGAGGACGGTCTCGAGGTTGGCGAAAAGAGCATCCGCCCCGGCCAGGTCCGCCTTGTTCACCACCACGAGATCGGCGACCTCGAGCACGCCCGCCTTCATGGCCTGCACCTCGTCGCCGAGGCCGGGCGCCAAGACCAGGACCGTCACATCGGCCAGCGCGGCGATATCGATCTCGAGCTGGCCGACTCCCACCGTCTCGATGATCACCGGCGAACAGCCGGCTGCGGCCAGCAGCCGGGCCACGGCGGCCGTAGCAGAGGCAAGCCCGCCCAGCCGACCGCGGCTCGCCATGGACCGGACCACGACCCCGTCATCCAGGGCGTGCTCCATCATGCGGATCCGGTCGCCGAGCACCGCGCCGCCGGTGATGGCCGACGAGGGATCGACAGCGATCACCCCGACCCGTCGGTCACACCGCCGCCAGGCCCGCACCAACGCATTGGTGAGGGTGGACTTCCCGGCCCCCGGCGGTCCGGTGAGGCCGACGACGAGCGCCGCCGCCACCCGCTCCCGGTCGAGGGCGGTGAGCACCTCCTCGGCGCGCGGGTCCTCGTCCTCGATCCAGGATACCGCCCGGGCCACGGCCCGCTGGTCGCCGGCCCGCAGCCCGGCTATGACGGCGGCCGGCGTCATCTCACCGTCCCCGGCAATGTTCCTCGCACGCCTCCCGAAAGGCGGCGACCACGGTTTCGAGCGGCGTGCCGGCGGTGAACACCTGCCGGATACCGGCCCGGCGCAACGGTTCGAAATCCTCCGCCGGGATGACCCCGCCGCCGATGACCGGGATGTCGCCACCGCCCCGGCGGGACAACTCCTCGATCACAGCGGGAAACAAGGCGAGATGGGCGCCGGAAAGCGACGACAGCCCTACGGCATGCACGTCCTCCTGGATGGCGGCGGCGGCGATCTCCGCCGGCGTGCGGCGGATGCCGGTATAGACCACCTCGAAGCCGGCATCCCGCAACGCCCGGACGATGAGCTTCGCCCCCCGGTCATGGCCGTCCAGACCCGGTTTGCCGATCAGAACCCGATACCGCTTGCGTGGATTCATGATGTCTTCCTCACGCCCGACCGAGCACCGTGGCGCAAAAACGGCCAAGGTCGGTGAGCTCCTCGCAGACATGCACCCCGGCGGCCCGCAGCCGCTCGATCTTGGCCGCCGCCGTGCCGACGCCGCCGTCGATGATGGCGCCGGCATGGCCCATCCGCCGGCCGGGCGGCGCCGTACGGCCGGCGATGAAGGCGATCACCGGCTTGGTGACGTGCCGCTCGATGAAGGCGGCCGCATCCTCCTCGGCGCTGCCGCCAATCTCGCCGATCAATACCACCGCCTCGGTATCCCCGTCGGCCTCGAAGGCCCGCAGGCAATCGATGAAATCGGTTCCCACCACCGGGTCGCCGCCGATGCCGACGCACGTCGTCTGGCCGAGGCCGGCACCGGTCAGTTGATAGACCACCTCGTAGGTCAGGGTGCCGGAGCGGGAAACCACCCCCACCGGGCCGCCGGGCCGGTGGATATGGCCGGGCATGATCCCCACCTTGCAGACACCGGGCGTGATGATCCCCGGACAGTTGGGACCGATGAGGCGGGTGGGACGACTTTGGAGATGGCGCCGCACCCGCAGCATGTCGTGCACCGGAATGCCCTCGGTGATGCAGACCACCGTTTTGATGCCAGCCTCCGCCGCCTCGAGGATAGCGTCGGCGGCATACGCCGGCGGCACGAAAATGAGGCTGGTGTTGGCGCCGGTGGCCGCCACCGCCGCCGCCACGGTATCGAACACCGGAATATCGTCCAGCCGCTGCCCCCCCTTGCCCGGGGTGACGCCGGCCACCACCGGCGTGCCATAAGCGACGCACTGGCGGGTATGAAAGGCGCCTTCCCGGCCGGTGATGCCCTGCACAAGGACCCGGCTCGTCTGATCGACGAAGATACTCATCGCGCGTCCCCTGTCTCCTCCCCGCCTCGGCCGGCGCCGGTCATCCCCTCCGACGCTTCGGCCGAGCCGGCCGCGATGGCGCCGATGCGGGCGACGGCGTCCTTCAGGTCGGCGGCCACCTGCAACGACAGGCCGGATTCCGCGAGGATGCGGCGCCCTTCTGTGACGTTGGTCCCCTCCAGGCGCACCACGATGGGCACGGTGACGCCGACGGTGCGCACCGCCTCCACCACGCCGCGGGCCAGCACGTCGCAGCGCAGGATGCCACCGAAGATATTGATGAACACCCCCTCGACCCGGGAATCGGCCAGGATGATCCGCAGGCCGTGGGCCACCATCTCGGCGCTGGCGCCGCCGCCGACGTCAAGGAAATTGGCGGGCGCCGCTCCTGCCTGCTTGATGATGTCCATAGTGGCCATGGCGAGGCCGGCGCCGTTGACCATGCTGCCGATGGTGCCGTCGAGGCCGATATAGCTGAGATTATACCGGGCCGCCTCGTTCTCCTGGGGGGAATACTCGTCCGGGTCGCGCAAGGCGGCGATGTCGGGATGCCGGAACAGGCCGTTGTCGTCGAATTCGATCTTGGCATCGAGGGCGAGTACCATACCATCGGTGGTGACCACCAGGGGATTGATCTCCAAAAGACGGCAATCGAGTTCGACAAAGGCTCGGTAACACTGCTCGATGACCGTCGCCACCCGCCGCCGGCACTCGGCATCGCACCCGAGCGACGCTGTGGCGGCCAGCAGGTGATACGGTTTCAGACCGATGAGGGGATCGATGGCGACGCGGGCCACGGTGCCGGGGGCGGCGGCCGCCGCTTCGATGTCCATGCCGCCGGCACCGCTGGTCATGAGCATGACGGCGGCCGAGCGCCGGTCGATGGAAAGGCTGCAGTACAGTTCCCGGGCGATGGCTACCCCCTCCTCGAGCAGCAGCTTGGTGACCCGCCGGCCCGCCGGCCCGGTCTGGGGCGTGATCAGGGTCATGCCGAGCATCCGGCGGGCGACGGCTGCGGCCTCGGCCCGGTCGGCCGCCAAGCAGACGCCGCCCCCCTTGCCACGGCCGCCGGCATGGATCTGGGCCTTGACGGCGATGGGCGGCGACAACTCCTCCGCCACCGCCGCCGCCTCGTCCACGCTGACCGCCAGACGCCCGGCAGGGATCGCAATCCCGTATCGCCGCAGGATCTCCTTTGCCTGATACTCGTGAATCTTCATGGCCTACGATAAATTACCTATCCGCCTCCGTACGCGGCAGGATCGCCGGCCGAGGCGAACATTTGCACCATTCTAGTAGGTTTCCTTGAAAAGGCAACTGATAAAAAGCCGGGTTGCTGCCACGGTGTAGGGGTATCGACCCAGCGGTCGGCCATGCCGCTCTACGATACTTTCCACGAAATATTCTAGGTATATTTACAGGTACTCGATTTTTGGGTATGGTGTTCGGCCAAAAAATCACTGCCAACCAACTGGGAGAACGATCATGCCGACCTACCAAGAGATCTTCGACAGGAGCATCGCCGACCCGGTGGCCTTCTGGAAGGAGGCCGCTCAGGCCATCGACTGGTACAAGCCGTGCGACCGGATCCTCGACGACTCGAACCCGCCCTTCTACCGCTGGTTCCCGGATGGGGAACTCAACACCTGCTACAACGCCATCGACCGGCACGTGGCCGGCGGCCGGGCCAACCAGGCGGCCCTGATCTACGATTCGCCGGTGACCAACACCATCACCACCTTCACCTACCGGGAGTTGCAAAACCGCATCGCCCGGTTCGCCGGCGTGTTACGCGGCTTCGGGGTGGAAAAGGGCGACACGGTGGTCATCTACATGCCGATGATCCCTCAGGCGGTGGTGGCTATGCTCGCCTGCGCCCGGCTCGGCGCCATCCACTCAGTGGTCTTCGGCGGTTTCGCGGCCAACGAGCTGGCCATCCGCATCGACCACGCCCAGCCCAAGGTGGTGGTCTCCGCCTCCTGCGGCATCGAGGGCAAGAAGGTCATCCCGTACAAACCGCTGCTCGACAAGGCCATCGACATGGCCGAGCACAAACCCGCCCACTGCATCATCTATCAACGACCGGAACTCACCGCCGATCTCATCGATGGCCGCGATCACGACTGGACCGCCTTGGAAGAAGCCGCCACGCCGGCGGACTGCGTACCGGTCAAGGCCACCGATCCCCTCTACATTCTCTATACGTCGGGTACCACCGGCATGCCCAAGGGCGTGTTACGGGACAACGGCGGCCATGCCGTGGCCCTGGTCTGGTCCATGACCAACATCTACGGGGTGAAGCCGGGTGACGTCTTCTGGGCCGCGTCAGACGTCGGCTGGGTGGTCGGCCATTCCTACATCGTCTATGCGCCACTGCTCCTTGGCTGCACCACGGTGCTCTACGAGGGCAAGCCCGTCGGCACGCCCGATCCCGGCGCCTTCTGGCGGGTGGTTTCTCAGTACGGGGTCAAGGTGCTGTTCACCGCGCCCACCGCCTTCCGGGCCATCAAGAAGGAAGACCCGAACGGCGATTACGTCAAGCGCTACGATATTTCCTGTCTGCGGTATCTCTTTCTGGCCGGCGAACGTCTCGACCCGGACACCTACCACTGGGCCACTGTTCTCCTCGGCATCCCGGTCATCGACCACTGGTGGCAGACCGAGACCGGCTGGCCGATCGCCGCCAACTGCATGGGCATCGAGCCGCTCCCCATCAGGCCCGGCTCGCCCACCAAGCCGGTACCCGGCTTCGACGTTCGCATCCTCGACGACGCCGGCAACGAATGCGAACCCAACCAGGAAGGAAACATCGTGGTGAAACTCCCCCTGCCGCCGGGTACCCTGGCCACCCTGTGGCGGGCCGACGACCGGTTCGTCCGTTCCTACATGAGCCAGTTCGACGGCTACTACGCCACCTCGGACGGCGGTTACATCGATGACGATGGCTACGTCTACGTCATGGGCCGCATCGACGACGTCATCAACATCGCCGGCCACCGTCTGTCCACCGGCGCCATGGAGGAGGTGATCGCCACCCACCCCGACGTGGCCGAGTGCGCGGTGATCGGCATGCACGACGGCCTGAAGGGCCAGCTGCCGGTGGGGCTGGTGGTCCTGAAGGCCGGGGCACAGCGTTCCATCGACGAAATCGGCCCGGAACTCACGAGTATGATCCGTGAGCAGATCGGTCCCATTGCCTGTTACAAACAGACCGCCATCGTCGACCGGCTGCCGAAGACCCGGTCGGGCAAGATCCTGCGCGGCACCATGCGGGCCATCGCCAACGGCCACGAATACCGTATGCCCTCCACCATCGACGACCCTGCCATCCTGGACGAGATCTCCCAGACCCTGGCCGGCATGGGCTATCCACAGAACTGAAGGGCGCGGCAAAGACAGGTACCGGCATCCGAGAGAAAGCTTCCGCGCCGCAATCTCCGAGCCGGCGCCGCTATCGCCAGTACCGGCTGCCGCCCACCACAACAAAAAAACCGCCCCGGAACCCCGGGGCGGTTTTTTTCATTCCCGTAACCACGCCGCGGTGGACGCGGCGGTGATCAACCTATTCGTAATCGTGGCAGAGATCGCACTCCTGGGGAATGTTGTCGCCGTTGGCGTTGACATGATCGGAGTTATGGCAACGCCAGCAGCCGTACTCGGCCACGTCACCGTCAAAGGTATCGGGATTGGGATGGCCGAGATGCGTGCGATAGGTCCCCCAGGTGACGTTCATCGCCGGCCAGACGTTACCCAGATAGCCTTCCACCAGGAACTCGCCCGCCTTGCGGATGTCGTCGGCATAACGGGCCGCCTGCTCCTCGCTGCGCAGCTTTTGCAGCTTCATCAGGTGATCCGGGATGCCCTCTTTGGCCTCCTCGCGGCTGGCGTACGGATGCTTGAGGGCGATGAGAGCGTCCTCACGAATCCCCTCGATCTCCGGGTTGATGCGCTTGCTGAGCAGACCGAAATCGACGATCTCGTCCGGCATCTGGTAGATGTGGGTCGGCCGGTTGTGGCAGTCGATACAGTCCATCACCCGCCAGACGTATTCTTCATCCGGCTCCTGGATGTTGCTCTGGCTGACGTACTCGTCGCTGGTGCCGTCGTTGCGCTCGACCCGCACCTTGATAATTTTGGTGCGCTTCTTGTTGGCCAGATAGGTCACCCGGTTGTTGTCGCTGACGTGCCAGTGGATACCCTCGAACTCACCGGTCTGAGGATTGCGGCCGCCGATGTGCAGGGCCATTTCGTTGACGACCGGGTTCTCCTGGTCGTCATTGGTGAAGTGGGTGAAGATCTTGATCTTCTTGCCGTGGAACTTGGACGGCCAATGGCACTCCTCGCAGGTATCGCGGGCGGGACGCAGGTGCTCCACCGGCGAGGGGATCGGCCGGGTGTACGATTCGGTCATCACGGCCAGTACCTGGCGCAGACCGGAGATCTTCGATTTCACGAACCAGGAGGCACCGGAACCGATATGGCACTCGACGCACTTGACCTTGGCATGGGGCGACCGCTGGTAGGCGGTGTACTCGGGCGCCATCACCTGGTGGCAGACGACGCCGCAGAAGTACGGTGACTCGGTGAAGTGATAGCCCTCGTAGCCGATGATGCCGAGGATAGTGACGTTGATCACCGTAATGACGATGAAGCCGATGAGCCACTTACGGTGCTTGTGGTCGCTCAGGTTGATGGCCAGGTGATCCTTGGCAATGCCGTACTTGTGGTACTGGCGCCGGCGCAGGTAAGCAGCCACCGGGATGATGATCAGGCCGGTGACCATGACGCCCGGCAGGACCATGTAGGTGGCCACCGCGGCGTAGGGATTCTCGATCAGGCCCATCAGGTCCATGATGAGGCCGATAACCATCAGAGTGGCGCTGATCACCGCCATGGCCATACCCATGACGGCGAGCGGCGAACGCCACATACCGCGGATCAGATGGCCCCACGGTCCGCGGTAGTCCTTTTTCATTGCATCGTCTTGCCTGCTTTCAGTCATTGCTGCTCCTCTCCTCTTGTCTTGATTGTGCAACAATACCCTGCATCCGCTTGCCACACCGGTGGTGACCGGTCTCCTCCCGGATCCAGGAAAACAAAAAAACAGCCCTACGCTACGTCGTCCCCGGGCGCGCTCCGTCCCTTCCCGTAGAGACGCACCCAACAAAACCGGGCATTATAAAGATCCGAACGAAATGTGCAAGCACTATTTCCCCACGCTGCCCTCTCGGTCTCCCCCAACCCGCCGGGCGAGCACCTCCTGCAGAGGGGCCAGATGAGCGGCATACCGCCGCCAGAGACCGATGGAGGAGGTGTAGAGCGGCCGCCGGACCTGGACGGCGCTGGCGGTGCTCACCGGCCGAGGGCAACGGTGGAAATCGAGGCAGCGCGCATCCCAATCGAGCCCGCAGTGGGCCAGCAGGCGGCGGCCAGCGCCCTCCAGGTCGGAGACCAGCTCTTCATAGTCGATCTCGAAGAGGCTTTCACCCAAAATTCGCCGCCAATGGGCCATGAGTCGGTCGTAGAGCAGCCAGTATTCGCCGATCTCAGAAAGATCATAGGCCCAACGGTGCAGCATGGCGAAATCGTTTTTGTAGCAGGAAAGACAGGTGTCGAGTGGTTGGCGCCGGCAATGGATGATGCGGGCATTGGGCAACATACGGGTAATGACGCCGATATAGAGAAAGTTGTGGGGCAGTTTGTCGGTAATGTAAGAGGCGTCGGGCGCCAGTTCCCGATAGCGCCGACAACACTGCCGGCCGAGTTCGGCGAACAGGTCCCCGTCGGCGGTCCCGATGCCATTGGGATAGCGCCTGCCGGTCTTGTCGGCATACGGACCGTCGATCACCTGCCGTACCACCTCCTGTTCCCCGAGCGCGGTCACCTGCGGATGGCAGGCGAGGATCTGCTCCACCAGGCTGGTACCCGACCGGGGCATGCCGACGATGAAGATCGGCACCGGCTCGGGGTCGCCGGCGACCGGCGACGGCAGGCTCACGCAATGCCGCTCGATGGCGGCAAAAAACCGGCGGTCCTCCTCGATGGCATAGTGGAAGGTGGCCCGTTTCTCCCGGTTGCCGGCGGCAAAGCAGGCAAAGGCCCGATCGTAGTCCCCGATATCCTCCCAGGCCTTGCCGAGGGCGAACCAGCAATCCACCCGGCCCTGAACCGGCAAATCCGGCCGCTCGGCCAGGTGCTGCAATCGCCGCATCAGTTCATCACCGGGTGCAGGTCGGCTCACCGAGGCCAAAAGCCGCAAGACTTCTGGATCGTCGGGCCGGATCTCCGCCAACCGGGACCATACCGCCCGGGCCGCGTCGAGCTGGCCGAGGGAACGGTGTAACAGACCACGATTGTAGAGGGCTTCGGGATGGTGCCCATCCAAAACGAGGGCACGATCAAGGGCGGCGGCCGCTGCCGCGGGGCGCTGGAGGGCCATGAGCACGGCGCCGTAGCTGGCATAATAAGCCGGCCGATCGTCCACCTGGCCGATGGCCCGCTCAATGAGTCCCAAGGCCTCCAGGTGTCGTCCCCGTTGGTGCGCCACCAGGCCGGCGAGATGAAGGGCATCGGCGCACTGGGGATCCCGCTCAAGAACCGCATTGTAGAGGGCGGCGGCGAGCTGCAAACGGCCGGCCCGATGGTGGGCGACGGCCTCCTGTAACCAGGCCTGACCGATTGCGGAACGGGGAGAGGCTTTCCCCTTCCCTTTCCCCCGCTTCGTTTGTTTCTTGCGTTTTCCCACCGCCGAACCGCAGCTAAATGTTGCGCAATCCCCCTCGGGGACACCTTTCCACGGCACGAAAAAAGGGCCGCAGCTGCTTGCGGCCCTTATGTTTTTCTGGTCGGAACGAGAGGATTCGAACCTCCGACCCCCTGAACCCCATTCAGGTGCGCTACCAGACTGCGCCACGTTCCGATCGTGTGTCTATTTACCCTTGCCGCGGGATGGTGTCAAGTCGTTGCGTTCCAGGAGCGCCTTGAGCCCGTAGAGTTCCGTCTTGATCATCGACTGCAGCCGCCGCCAATCGGCGGGCGGACTGGACTCGCATACCGGCGCCGTGACAACGGACTCTTTACGCCGTGCCAACGCCTTGCGCGCCCCGGCGATGGTGAACCCCTCCTCGTGCAGCAGCCGCTTGATCGCCAGGACGTGCTCCACGTCCTGGCGCCGGTACAGCCGTTGCCGGGAGCCGGCCCGCCGCGGCCGCAGCATCGGGAATTCCGCCTCCCAGTAGCGCAAGACGTGCTGCTTGACCCCGGTCAGTCGGCAGACCTCGCTGATCTTGAAGTACGGCTTGTCCGGAATGTCGATACCGGCCGCCGGCTGGTCGCCCTGTCCTATTCGTTGATCCTGGCCCGTAATATCTTGCTCGGCTTGAAGGAAATCATGCTGCGGGGGGCGATCGCCATGGTCTCACCCGTCCGCGGATTGCGGCCCACCCGTTCCTTTTTCTTGATAACATGAAAACTGCCGAATTGCACGAGCTTGATCGGCTCCTCGGCCAGCAGGGTCTCCCGCATGCAAGCGAACACCTCGTCGACGATCTGGCCGGCACCACGCAGGGGCAACCCCATCTGCTCGTGGATCGCCCGGGCCAGATCCTTTCGGGTGAGATTGGCGCGTTTCTTCTCCATCATTCTCCTCGCAAACTCCCCTCGAACCGTTCGAGGACCGTGGTGGTTATCCGTTGATGTACCTTGGCGACGGTGGCGTCATCCAGGGTCTTCTCCCGGGACCGGTAGCGGATGGTGAGCCCGACGCTCTTCGTCCCCTCGGCCAGCGGCTTGCCGCGATAGACGTCGAAGAGCTCCACCGCCTCGACCAGCGGCTCATCGAGCCCCTCGATATGGGCAACGATATCGCCCGCCGGCACCGCTTCCGGCACCACTACCGCCAGATCCCAGACCACGGCCGGATAGCGCGGCAGGGGCGTAAAGGTCATAGGCGTCGTGGCGCAGGCCGCAACTGCAGCGAGATCGAAGACCAGGAAGAAGACATCCCTCCGCAGATCGAAGCGGTCGCGTACCGCCGGGGCCAAACAGCCCACCATGCCGATTCGCCGGTCGCCAGCCCAAACGGCCAGGAACCGGTCACCATCGGCGTACGGCGGCGCAGTGTCGGCCCGCAGGGCGACGTCGGCGAGCCGCAGTTCCGCGACGAGGGTCTCGGCCACGCCCTTGACGTCGAAAAAATCCACCGGCGCATCACCGAAATGGAACATCGGCGCGTTCGCATACCGACGTCCGGTCATGACCGCGGCAAGTTCCAGATGCTCGTCGGGCTGGTCGGCATCGGGGCGGGGCAGGAAGATCTTGCCGATCTCGAACAGCCGGACGTCACCCTCCTGGTGGTTGCAGTTGTGGGCCGCGTTGACCAGCAGGCCGGGCAACAGCATGGTGCGCAGCACCGCCTGATTCTCGCTGATGGGGTTGCGCAGGCGGACCACCGACCGTTTCGGGTCTTCCGGGTTCAGGCCCAGCATATCGAAATGGGCGGCATCGACAAAGCTGTAGTTCACCGCCTCCCAAAAACCGCACCCGGCCATGACAGCGGCGATGCGCCGGCGCAAATCGCGCTCCGGCTGGACGGCCGGACAGGCGAGCGGCACGCTGGGCATGGCGGCGGCAATGGAGTCGTACCCCACCAGACGGGCGACCTCCTCGATACAGTCCACCTCCCGCTCGATATCGACCCGGAAGGAGGGCGGCCGTACTACGAGCGCATCCTCGCCGTCCGGCTGGCTGGGAATCTCGATGCCGGCGAGGAGATGCGCCACACGGTCCCGGTCGATATCGATGCCGAGCAGGTCCCGTACCCGACCGATCCGCAGACGGATGGGCGCCGGCTCGGATATCGCCTCGCCGCCGGCATCAAAGCCGCCCGCCACCGCCCGGCCGCCGGCGATCTCTTCGATGAGGGCCGCGGCCCGCGCCAGGGCGCGGGGAGCAAGGCTGGGATCGACGCCGCGTTCGAACCGGTAGGAGGCGTCGGTGGAGAGTCCCAGCCGGCGACTGGTCCGCCGGATACTGACCGGATCGAAGCAGGCGCTCTCCAAGAGGATGGTGGTGGTGTCATCCCCCACCTCGGAGTTGGCGCCGCCCATGACTCCGGCCACGGCCACCGGCTTGTCGGCGTCGCAGATACACAGCATATCCGGCTCCAGCCGCCGCTCGACCCCGTCCAGGGTGGTGATCGTCTCGCCGACCCGCGGATGACGAACCACGATGGCGCCGCCGGCCAGCCGGTCGAAGTCGAAGGCGTGCAGGGGCTGGCCGAGTTCGAGCATGACATAGTTGGTGATATCGACGACATTGTTCACCGGTCGCAGGCCGACGGCCAGGAGCCGGTGCCGCAACCAGGCCGGCGACGGCCCAATGGTGACTCCTTCGATGAGCTTGGCCGCATAGCGGGGACAGGCCTCGCGCGCCTCGACGGTGACCGAAAAACGATCGCTGCCGCCGAGATCGCCGGGCGCGACGTCGGGCTGGGAGAGCGGCCGACCGGTGACGCCGGCGATCTCCCGGGCAATGCCGACGACGCACGTGCAGTCGGGCCGGTTCGGCGTCAAATCAATCTCGATCAGAGTATCGTCCAGGTTGTACAATTGCCGCAGGCTGACGCCCACCGGCGCGTCGGCGGGAAGCTCCAGGATACCGGCATGGTCGGTGCCGAGTCCCAGGTCCCGCTCGGAGCAGAACATGCCTTCCGAGACCTGGCCGCGGATCTTCGCCTTGCGGATGGTGCCGTCCGGCAGTTCGGTACCGGGCAGGGCCAGGGCGGTGAGCATGTCCGGCCGAGCGTTGGGGGCGCCGCAGACCACCGGCAGGGTCCGGTCCCCGCAATCGGCCTGGCAGACCACCAGCCGATCGGCGTTGGGATGGGGTTCCACGGACAGGATGCGGGCCACCACCACCGTGTCGAGATAGGGAAAAATGGGAGCCGTCGAATCGACCTCGAGGCCGAGCATGGTCAGTCGATCGGCGATGGCCGCCGGCTCGAGATCGCAGTCGACGTACTCCTTGAGCCAGTTTACGGTGAATTTCATCAGAACTGCCGCAGGAAACGCAGATCGTTTTCGTAGAAGAGGCGGATGTCGTCGATGCCGTACTTGAGCATGGCGATCCGCTCCACGCCGAGGCCGAAGGCGAACCCGCTGTAGGTCTCGGGATCGTACCCGACGCTCCGGAAAACCTCCGGGTCGATCATACCGGCACCCAGGATCTCGAGCCAACCGGTCTGCTTGCAGACCCGGCAGCCGTCCCCGCCGCAGATGACGCAGGCGATATCGACTTCGGCGCTCGGCTCGGTGAACGGGAAGAAGCTGGGTCGGAAACGAAGCGGCACATCGGCATGGAAGATACGGGCGACGAAGGCGCCGAGCACCCCCTTGAGATCGGCGAACGACACCTTGCGGTCCACCAAGAATCCCTCCACCTGGTGGAACATGGGGGTATGGGTGACGTCGGAGTCGCAACGGTACACCTTGCCGGGGGCGATCATCCGCAAGGGGGGACGGGCCGCTTCCATGGCCCGGATCTGCATGGGCGAGGTGTGGGTGCGCAACAGCACCGAATCGGTGATGTAGAAGGTGTCGTGCATGTCCCGGGCCGGATGGTGGGCCGGGATGTTCAGGGCCTCGAAGTTGTAGAAGTCGAGTTCCACGTCCGGCCCCTCGGCCACGGTGAAGCCCATGGCCTCGAACACCGCGCAGATCTCCTCCATCACCCGGGTGACCGGATGGGGATGCCCCAGGCCGGTTCGCCGCCCCGGGAGCGAACAGTCCTCCCGGGCCTGACGACGGCTGGCGGCGGCCAGGCTCGCCTTCTTCTCCTTGTAGAGGGACTCGAGTTCGGCGCGGATCTCGTTGGCCAGGGCCCCTGCCTTGGGCCGCTCCTCCTTGGGCAAGCTACCCACCCCGCGCAGCAGGGCGGCGAACTCGCTCTTGCGGCCGAGATACCGAACCCGGAAGGCCTCGAGGCCCGCCCCGTCGGACACCGTGGCCAGGGCGTCGAGCGCTTCTTGCCGGAGGCTACGGAGCTTGTCCAGCATTACTCGGTTGCGGCCTCGACCACGGCGGCGAAGGCCTTCGGATCGAGGGCGGCCAGGTTGGCCAGCACCTTGCGATCCAACTCGATGTTGGCCTTCTTGAGACCGCCCATCAGCTTGCTGTACGAGATGCCGTGCTGGCGCGCGCCGGCCCCGATCCGGACGATCCACAGCTTGCGAAAATCACGTTTCTTCTGCCGACGGTCGCGGTAGGCATAGCACAGAGCGCGGTCCACCGCCTCGACGGCGGAACGGTAGAGACGATGACGACCGCCCCGGTATCCCCGGGCCAGCTTGAGAATCTTCTTTCTGCGACGACGGGCCTTAAACCCGCGGGTAACACGTGGCATGGTACTCTCCTCACAGCCGATGGCCACCGCAGCCGTCGGCGGTGGCCGGATTGGTACATATCGTGCCTGTTCCCCGTCCGCCACGGTTACCGGGCGCAACGGGGTCCCTTCCTCACAGGTAGGGCAGCATCCGCTTGAGGGCCTTGACGTTGGTGGCGTCGACCACGGCGGACTTGCGCATGTTACGTTTGCGCTTCGACGACTTCTTCGTCAGGATGTGGCTGGCATAGGCCTTGTTGCGAACGATCTTGCCGTTACCACTGGCGCGGAACCGTTTGGCGGCGCCTCGGTTGCTCTTCATCTTCGGCATGGTTGGCTCCTCTCGTTGGGCTGGATCAAGGCGGCCACCGGCAAGGCCGGCAAGGGTCGGATCATTTCTTCTTCGGCACCAGGAACATGACCATCTGCCGGCCTTCCATAGAAGGCTGCTGTTGGATGATGGCGATGTCCTCCACCTCCTGGGCGATTTTTTCAAGAATCGCCCGGCCCTGGCTGTCGGCATAAATGATCTCTCGGCCCCGGAACCGAACGGTCACCTTGACCTTGTTCTTGCTTTCCAGAAACTTTCGGATGTTCTTGAGCTTGAAATCGAGGTCGTGCTTCTCGGTCTTCGGCCGCAGCTTGATCTCTTTGACCTCGATGACCGTCTGCCGCTTACGGGCCTCGGCCTGTTTCTTGCTCTGCTCGTAGCGGAACTTGCCGTAATCCATGATCCGGCAGACCGGCGGCTGCGCCGTCGGGGACACCTCCACCAGATCGAGTCCCACCTCCTCGGCCAGGGCCAAGGCCTGGCGGACCGGCATGATGCCGATCTGCTTGCCGTTCGGGTCGATGACCCGAATTTCCTCCGCCCTGATCTGCTCGTTCACCCGCGCCCGGACCTCACGCGTCGGTCGGACAGTCTTCCTTTTCCCTTTGATGTGCGTCCTCCATTATTACATGAAATTCATGGTGCCCCGCAATCAGCCGGTGGTGGCACCAGCAGCCCCTTCCGTCTCTCAACTGGCCTCGGACCCCTCGTAGCGCATCTGGCGGGCGCATTCTTCCCGTACCAGATCGGCGAACTCGTCGATGGTCATGGGCGGCAGGTTCTTGCCGTCCCGCCGGCGAACGGTCACCGTCCCACTCTCCTTCTCCTTATCGCCGATGATGAGCATATACGGGATCTTGGCCAGTTGCGCCTCGCGGATCTTGTAGTTGAGCTTTTCGTTACGCAGGTCACGCTCCACCCGGATACCGCGGCGCCGCAAGTCGGCGTACACCGCCTCGGCGTAATCGGCCTGCGCATCGGTGATATTGCAGATACGGGCCTGGACCGGGGCCAGCCAGAGGGGAAAGGCGCCGGCGTAATGCTCCACCAGTACACCGAAGAATCGTTCCAAGGACCCCATCAGGGCCCGGTGGATCATGATCGGCTGATGTTCGCGGCCGTCTTCCCCCGTATAGCTGATGGCAAACCGTTCCGGCAGGTTGAAGTCCACCTGGATGGTGGAACACTGCCACGACCGGCCGAGCACGTCCTTGATCTTGATATCGATCTTCGGACCATAGAAGACCCCCTCGCCCGGATCGATGGCATAGTCGAGCCCCTTGCGTTCCAGGGCATTCTTGAGGGCATCAGTGGCCTTCTGCCAGTACTCCTCGCTGCCGACGTACTTCTCCGGCCGGGTTGAGAGATAGATATCGTACTGGTCGAACCCGAAGGTCCGCAGGATGTGCATGTTGAGATCGAGGATGTTGAAGATCTCGTCGTCGAGTTGGTCCGGCCGGCAGAAGATATGGGCGTCGTCCTGGGTGAAGCCCCGCACGCGCATGAGGCCGTGCAGCACGCCGGTGCGTTCGTAGCGGTACACGGTGCCGAGTTCGCACCAGCGGATGGGGAACTCCCGGTAGCTGCGCTTACGGGAATTATAGATATGGATATGAAAGGGGCAGTTCATCGGCTTGAGCTGGTAGCGCACCTCGTCGATGTCCATGGACGAGAACATGTTCTCGCCGTAGAAGTCGAGATGCCCGCTCGTCTTCCACAGATCGATCTTGGCGATGTGCGGTGTGTAGAGCAGCTCGTAGCCGTGCCGGTAATGCTCGTCGCGCCAGAAATCCTCAATGAGCTTACGCACCAGGGCTCCCTTGGGTTGCCAGAGGATGAGCCCCGGCCCCACCTGCTCCTGGATGGTGAACAGCTCCAGCTCGCGGCCAAGCTTGCGGTGGTCCCGTTTCTTGGCCTCCTCCAGGGCATGGAGGTGTTTTTTCAGGGCCTTGGCGTCGAAAAAGGCGGTGCCGTAGATGCGTTGCAGCATGGGCCGCCGTTCGTCGCCCCGCCAGTAGGCACCGGCCAGACTGGTGAGCTTGAAGGCCCGGATGAAACCGGTATCGGGGACATGGGGCCCCCGGCAGAGATCGACGAAATCCCCCACCCGGTAGAGGGACACCACCGATTCGGTGGCGGCTAGTTCCTCGAGGAGTTCGACCTTGTAGTCCTGGCCCTGCTCCCGGAACCGGGCGATGGCCTCGTCGATGGGCACCTCGCTGCGTTCGAAGGGAAGTTTCCGCCCGGCGAGTTCGGCCATCCGCGCCTCGATGCGCTCAAGATCCTCGGGCGTAAAGGGCTCGGCCCGGTCGAAATCGTAGTAGAAACCGTCGGCGATCGCCGGTCCGATGGCCACCTTGACCTCCGGACCGAAGAGGTCCACCACGGCGTGGGCCATGAGGTGGGCAGTGCTGTGCCGCAGGATGTCGAGGCCGGCGGCGCTGTCGGTGGTCACCAGCTCCAGTTCCGCATCCGTGGCCAGCGGTGCCGACAGATCGACGAGATCCTCGCCGATCCGTACCGCCACGGTCTTCTTGCGCATCTTGCCAGAGACCAGGGCGGCCACCGCCTCGCCGACCGGGGTGCCGGCGGGAAAATCGCCGGCCTTGCCGTCGGCTATGGATACGTGAACCTCGCTCATGGTGAACCTTCTAGCTGAAAAAAAAACCGGGCGCAGGAACAAAGAAGCTTCGCATGGAGGCATGCGAAGCTTTTCTCGACAGCGCACATCGCCTGCCGCGATGCCCTTCTTATTTTCATACCCACCGGTGCGGCTCTCCAGCCTCACCGGCAACGTCATTGACAAAAGTGGTAGGCGCGGGCGGTTTCGAACCGCCGACCTCTACCGCGTCAAGGTAGCGCTCTCCCGCTGAGCTACGCGCCTATGTGGTGGTGAGCATTGCTGACCGGCATGAAATACCAACTCTTCCGGTGCCTGTCAAGGGAAAGTTTTGACCGAAAATCCGTCAGCGCGGCGCTCCGTCGTCGGGGTCGGCACTTCCGGTTCTGACATTGCGCCGGGTCTCGATGGCGGCGGCCAGGGTCATCTCGTCGGCGTACTGGATGTCCATGCCCATGGGAATGCCGTGGGCCAGGCGACTGATGGTCACCGGCAAAGATTCCAATTGCTGGCAAAGAAAGGCGGCGGTGGCCTCGCCCGGCACGGTGGAGCTGGTGGCAATCAGCACCTCGCGCACGCCGCCCTCGGTGATCCGGCGCACCAGGGGCCGGATATTGAGTTCGCCCGGTCCGATACCGTCCAGGGGCGACAGAACGCCGTGCAGAACGTGGTACCTGCCCCGGTAGGCGCCGGACTTTTCGATGGCCAGCATGTCGGCCATACCCTCGACCACGCAAACGAGCCTCTCGTCGCGGCGGGAATCGGCGCAGATGGAGCACGGGTCGTCGTCGGAAAAGGCGAAGCAGATGGAGCAGAGCCGGATGCCGGCGTGCAGGTTCTTGATGGCGGCGGCCAGTCGCGCCGCCTCGCCGGCCGGCCGGCGCAAGAGATGGAGGGCCAGCCGGGTGGCGGTTTTCTTGCCGATACCGGGCAACCGACACAGCTCGCCGATCAGGGCTGCAAGGGCGGGGGGGAGAAACGGTTCCATTACAA
>CAYRGZ010000015.1:0-28763 GCA_964423785.1 uncultured Desulfobulbia bacterium | reverse complement strand
AAAAATCAAACCCTTAAGTCAACGACATTGGGTTACAAGCCGCGAACTCGATGGAATCGTACTTTTTACGATTCCATCAAAAATTGGTAGGATTTTTTCACAGGATACGGAGCAACAGGCTCGCCATGGCTCTTTCCGGCCGGATGCCGTACAATAGAAAGAAAACCTGTACCAGATCCAGGAGACCGATGCCCGCCACCGACGCCACTGCCAACGTCTTCGTCGCCCGCCAGCCGATCTTCACCCGTAGCCAGAAAGTGTACGGCTATGAGTTGCTCTTCCGCCGAGGACTGTTCGAGAGTTACGATCCGACCGAGGACGGCGAACACGCCACCTCCAAGGTCATCGCCAACAGTTTTTTCCTCCTCGGTATCCAGCAAGTCACCCACGGCAAGAAGGCGTTCATCAACTTTCCCGACCGGCTGCTCCTGGACGAGTTCCCCCTGCTCTGTGACCGCCGTCTCACGGTCATCGAGATCCTGGAGACCGCCACGGTCACGCTGCCCCTGATCGACGCCTGCCGCAAATTCGTCCAGAAAGGCTATATCCTGGCCCTCGACGATTTCATCTTCTCCCCGGAGTGGGAGGACTTGATGCGGCTCGCCCACATCGTCAAGCTCGACTTCCTCGCCCTGTCGCCGGCAGAACTCGAGCAGGAGGTGGAGCGGGCCCGTCGTCACGGGCTACGGCTCTTGGCGGAAAAGATCGAAACCCACGACCAGTTTCAACGGGCCGCCGAACTCGGCTTCGAACTTTTTCAAGGGTTCTTTTTCAGCCGTCCCAACATCCTTGCCGGCCACGATCTGCCGGTCTCGAAGATGCATCTCTTTCGCCTTCTCAAGATGCTTTCCGATCCGGCCACGGACTACATCAAGATCGGCCGGGTGGTGGCGCAGGACGTCTCCCTCTCGTACAAGCTGCTCAGGTTCGTCAACTCGGCCTGGTTTGCCCGCCCAAACGAGATCAAATCCCTGCAAAGTGCCGTTGCCCTGCTCGGGGAGGAGAATTTCCGCAAGTGGGTATCGCTCATCGTCATCTCCTCGCTCACCGACGACAAGCCCCAGGAACTGGCGGTCATGGCCGTGATCAGGGCCCATTTCTGCGAAAAGGTCGCCGAACTCACCCCCCGCCTCGCCCGCCATGCGGCCACCTGCTACACCATCGGCATGTTTTCCCTGCTCGACGCCCTGCTCGACCGGCCGATGTCCGAGATCGTCGCCGAATTGGGGCTGGCGAACAGTATCGCCGACGCCCTGCTCGGAACCCATAAAACGCCCTACGGCGCCCCCCTGCTCCTGCTGCGCGCCTACGAGCAGGCCGACTGGGAGCGAGTGGACGATATCGCCCGTCGGATGGGCATCGATGCCAGCCGCTTGCCCGCCATCTATCACGAATCCCTCGAGACCGTGAGCACCTTCCTCACCACGCTCTGACACTTCGCCGAGCGCTTCCCGTCCAGAATCCACCGCCTTGAACTCCCATCCAAAACATGCTAAAAAGCCCCATTCGGTACATTTTCCTAATTGAAGCGAGGGATCGGTGCATACCGCCCGCCCCTTTCCCTCGGGCAATCGCCACGCTAAGGAGACCGACTGATGACCACGGAAAAGCTCTGGATGTCGGGGAACGAGGCCTTGGCCCTCGGCGCCTGGGAGGCCGGCGTGGGGGTGGCTTCCGGCTATCCCGGCACGCCGTCCACCGACATCCTCGAAAACTTCTGCCGTTACGACGGGGTCTACGCCGAATGGGCACCCAACGAGAAGGTCGCCCTGGAGGTGGCCATCGGCGCCAGCTTTGCCGGTTGCCGGGCGCTCGCGACCATGAAACACGTCGGGGTCAACGTCGCCGCCGACCCGCTGTTCACCGCCGCCTATACCGGGGTCTTCGGCGGCCTGGTTCTCATCTGCGCCGACGACCCGGAGATGCACTCGTCGCAAAACGAACAAGACAGCCGCAACTACGCCCTGGCCGCCAAGCTGCCCATGCTGGAGCCCGCCGATCCGGCCGAGGCCCGCGACTTCATAAAGGAAGCGTTCGACATTTCCGAACGGTTCGATATTCCGGTACTCGTCCGCTCCACCACCCGTCTCAGCCACGTCGAGGGTATCGTCACCCCGGGCGAGCGCCGGCCACCAAAGACGCCGGCCATCAACCGCGAGCCGGCCAAACTGGTCATGCTGCCGGCCAACGCCCGCCGTCGCCGCCGCGATCTCGCCGACCGCTTCGATCGCCTGCGGGAGATGGCGGAGACGAGTTCCTTGAACGAAACCATCATCCGCGACCGGTCCATCGGCATCATCACCGCCGGGGTGGCGGCCCTGCACGTCCAGGAGGTCCTGCCCGACGCCTCCATCCTCAAATTGGGGATCGTCAACCCGTTGCCGGAACGGCGCATCCGCGAATTCGCCGCCCAGGTGGACGAGCTGTACGTGGTCGAGGACCTCGACCCGATCATCGAGACCCAGGTGAAGGCCATGGGCATCGCCTGCCGGGGCAAGGAGATCATCCCGGCGACCGGCGAACTCACCCCTACCATCCTGCGTCGGGCCTTCGGGTTGGAGCAATCCCAGCCGGGATTTCCGGCGCCGGAGTTGCCGCCGCGGCCGCCCAACATGTGCCCCGGCTGTCCGCACCGCGGCCTGTTCTACAACCTCGCCCGTCTTAAGGTCTTCGTCTCCGGCGATATCGGCTGCTACACCCTGGGGTTTCTGCCACCGCTGTCGGCCATGGACGCCTGCGTCTGCATGGGGGCCAGCATCCCCATGGCGCACGGCATGGCCAAGGCCCTTGGCGACGAGGGCAAGGGCAAGATCGTTGCGGTCATCGGGGACTCGACCTTCTGCCACTCCGGGATCACCGGCCTGCTCAATTCCGCCTACAACGGCGATTCCACGACCATCGTCATCCTCGACAACCGGATCACCGCCATGACCGGCCACCAACCGAATCCGGTCTCCGGCTCCACCCTGATGGGCGAGCCGGCCACGGCGATGGATCTGGAACGCCTCTGCCATGCCTTGGGCGTGGAACACGTCCGAGTCGTCGATCCCCACGACATCCCAGCCACCTACAAGGTGCTGCAGGAGGAGGTGAACCGTGACGCCCTGTCGGTGGTGATCAGCCGCGCGCCCTGCGCCCTGTTGCCCGAGGTGCGCAAACGGCCGGTCGTGCCGCTGGCCATCACCCCCACCGCCTGTACCGGCTGCCGGTCCTGTCTGCGCATCGGCTGCCCGGCCATCGTCTGGAAACCGGTATCGTCCGACGAGGCGCTGGCCATCGGACTCCCGAAGGGAGAAAAGCAGGAAGGTCACGCCGAGATCAACTTCCTCTGCATCGGTTGCGGCCAGTGTACCGCGCTTTGTAAATTCGGCGCCATCAAGACCAAGGAGGCCACCTCATGACCGGCACAGGCAATATCCTGTTTTGCGGCGTCGGCGGCCAGGGCATCCTACTCGCCAGCGAGGTCACCTCGCGGGCCCTGCTTGCCGGCGGATTCGATGTCAAAAAAAGCGAGGTGCACGGCATGGCCCAGCGCGGCGGTTCGGTGGTCGCCCACCTACGCTACGGAAAGCGGGTGTTTTCTCCCCTCATCGAGGAAGGAACCGCCGACGTCGTCCTCTCGTTCGAGCTGATGGAGGCGGCCCGCTATCTGCCGTTCATGCATACCGGCACCACGGTGATCGTCAACACCCAGAAGATCGCCCCGCCGGCGGTGGCCATCGGCAGGGCGGCCTATCCGACCGACCCCCTGGCCCTGATCCGCGAGCACGGCATCACCGTCATCCCGGTGGACGGCGCCGGCATCGCCGCCGAGGCGGGCGAACCCCGGGCCGCCAACATCGCCCTGGTCGGGGTCTTGTCCACCTTTCTGCCGGTGGACGAGGAAATCTTCGTCGCCACCCTGCGCCGGCGCTTGCCGCGCCGGGTGGAGGAAAACCTCGCCGCCTTCCAACGCGGCCGCGAGCTGGGAAAAATATAAGAAGGGGTCCCTCCAGATCGCGCAAAAAAGACCGTTTCTGGGGGACACAAGGAGGGAACCGATGATCTGGAACGAAGAATACGAGACCATGCCGCGGGCCGAATTGCGCGCCCTGCAACTCGAACGGCTCCAGGAAACGGTGGAACGGGTCTATGCCCGGGTGCCCTACTACCGGGAAAAAATGCAGCAAGCCGGGGTGTCCCCGGCCGACATCAAGAGCCTCGACGACCTGCGCCGCCTGCCATTCACCACCAAGGAAGACCTGCGGCTGAACTATCCGTTCGGACTGTTCACCGTGCCGCTCGACCGGGTGGTGCGAGTGCACGCCTCGTCGGGTACCACGGGCAAGCCAACGGTGGTGGGCTACACCAAGCGCGACATCCGCACCTGGGCCGAGCTCATGAGCCGTACCCTGGCCGCCGCCGGCGTCCGGCGCGGCGACGTGGTCCAGAATGCCTACGGCTACGGTCTTTTTACCGGCGGTCTCGGGGCCCACTACGGCGCCGAGAATCTCGGCGCCACCGTGGTGCCGATCTCCGGCGGCCAGACCAAACGCCAGATCCAGATCATGCGGGATTTCGGCTCCACGGTCCTGCTTTCCACCCCGTCCTACGCCCTCAACATCGCCGACGTCATGGCCGAGCTCGGTGTGAAGCCGACGGACCTCAAATTGCGGGTCGGGATCTTCGGCGCCGAACCGTGGAGCGAGAACATGCGGGAAGAGATCGAACGGCGCCTCGGTATCAAGGCTATCGACATCTACGGCCTGTCCGAGGTCATCGGCCCTGGGGTGGCGGCGGAATGCATCGAGGCCCAGAACGGCCTGCACATCTTCGAGGACCACTTCATCCCGGAAATCGTCGATCCCGAGACCCTGGAACCGGTACCGCCCGGAGAACTCGGCGAACTGGTCTTCACCACCATCACCAAGGAGGCTTTCCCGGTCATCCGGTACCGGACCAAGGACATCTGCCGCCTGATCACCGAACCGTGCATCTGCGGCCGTTCCTTCGTCCGCATGCCCAAAATCACCGGCCGCACCGACGACATGCTCATCATCCGCGGGGTCAACGTCTTCCCGTCCCAGGTGGAGCACGTCCTGGTCGGCATCGAGGGTGTGGAGCCCCACTACCAGATCATCGTCGATCGCCAGGGTACCATGGACACCATGGAGGTGCAGGTGGAGGTGAGCGAGGCGGTCTTCTCCGACGAGGTCAAGCATCTCGAACGCCTTGCCCAGCGTATCCAGCGCGACATCAAGGACCTGCTCGGCGTCACCTGCACCGTCCGGTTGGTGGAGCCGAAAACCATCCAGCGCAGCGAGGGCAAGGCGAAGCGGGTCATCGACAAACGCCGGATCCAGTAACCGGCCCGACGCCATCCACTTCTGCACAAGGAGGCACCCCAATGAAGGTCGAACAGATCGCCATCTTCTTGGAAAACAAGGCAGGCCGGCTCGCCGAGATCACCCAGATCCTGGCCGAACACGGGATCAACATCCGGGCCATGTCCCTGGCCGATACCGCCGACTTCGGCATCCTGCGGCTCATCGTCAACGACACCGACAAGGCCTGCCAGGTCTTGCGGGAAAACGGTTTCACCGTCGGCCGTACCGAAGTGCTGGTTCTGGCGGTGCCGGACCGGCCCGGCGGCCTGGCCTCGGTCCTGAAAACCCTGACCGAGGCGGGACTCAACGTCGAATACATGTACGCCTTCAGCCAGAAGGCCGGCGAATCGGGACTCCTCATCTTCCGGATCGAGGATCTCGACCGGGCGCGGGCCGTCCTCGAAGCGGCCGGCAACCGGATACTCTCCGGCGAAGAGGTTTCCGCGCTCTGATAAAGGGCGCGTCCCCTACTCCCCCCGAAAAGCGAATGGAGGATAAAGCATGAAACGACTGACCAGCCTGCTCGCCATCGTTCTGGCGGCCCTGATGCTGCCGCTGGCCGCCGGGGCCGAAACCATCAAGATCGGCGCCATTCTCGCCGTCACCGGCCCGGCCTCCTTTCTCGGCGGCCCGGAATCCCGCACTCTCACCATGCTAGTCGAGGAACTGAACGCCAAGGGCGGCATCAACGGCAACAAGGTGGAACTGATCATCAAGGACTCCGGTGCCAATCCGGAGAAGGCGATCTCATTCGCTAAACAGCTCATCGAGGAGGAGAAGGTCTTTGCCATCATCGGACCATCCACCAGCGGCGAGACCCTGAAGATCAAGAAGATCTGCACCCAGGGCAAGACCATCCTCATCTCCTGCGCCGCCGCCGAGCTGATCGTCAACCCGGTGTCGCCCTACGTCTTCAAGACCCCGCAAAAGGATTCGCACGCCGCCGGCAAGATCTTTCTGACCATGCGCAAGCAGGGCATCACCAAGATCGCGGTCCTGGCCGGCAACACCGGCTTCGGCAAGGCCGGCAAAGCCCAGCTCTTGAAGCTGGCCCCGCAGTACGGTATCGAGGTGGTGGCCACCGAGGTGTACGACAAAAAGGCCACCGATCTTTCCGCCCTGGTGGCCAAACTGATGGCCCACAAGGATATCCAGGCGGTGGTCAACTGGTCCATCGTGCCGGCCCAGTCGATCCTGGCCAAGAACATGCGGCAGGCCGGCTGGCAGGTGCCCCTCTTCCAGAGCCACGGATTTGGCAACATGAAGTACGTCGAGGCCGCCGGCGCCGCCGCCGAGGGCATCGTCTTCCCGGCCGGCCGCCTCTTGATCGCCGATCTGTTGCCCGACGATCATCCGCAGAAAGCGGTGCTGGTCTCCTATAAGAACGCCTACGAGGGCCGCTACCACGAACCGGCCTCCACCTTCGGCGGCCACGCCTACGACGCCTTCAAGATTCTCTGCCGGGCCATCGGCGAGGTGGGACTGGACCGGGAGAAGGTCCGCGCCGCCATCGAAAACATGAAGGGCTTCGTCGGCACCGGCGGCATCTTCAACTTCTCGCCGCAGGACCACAACGGCCTGGACATCGACTCGTTCGCCATGCTAACCGTCAAAGACGGCAAGTTCGTGCCGTACGAAAACTGATGAAGCCGTAAAAACTCGCAGTCGGCGCATGTCTGACACGATAATTCAACGGGTTACACACCGTGAACTTGATGGAATCGTACTTTTTACGATTCCATCAAAACTGATGGACTCGTAAAAAATCGCTGCCGGTCCAGGCCTGGCACGATAATTCAAGGGGTTACACGCCGTGTAACTCGATGAAATCGTAGTTTTTACGATTTCATCAAAACTAACCGCGACCTTTCGGGCGCACGAGCGCCGCCGCCGGGACGCCTGACCGGGCGTCCCGGCGATTTCATGTCACCCATGACCCTGGAACTCTGCATCCAATATCTCTTTGCCGGTATCACCTATGGCAGCATCTACGCCATCGTTGCCATCGGGTTCAACATCATCTACAACACCACCGGCATCATCAACTTCGCCCAAGGCGAGTTCGTCATGCTGGGAGCGATGACCGCCATTTCCCTACAGGCCCTGCTGCCGCTGCCCCTGGCCATCGCCGCAGCCGTCGTCATCACCATGCTGGTGGGCGCGCTGGTGGAGATGTGCTTCATCCGCTGGCTCGACAACCCGTCGGTGCTGCGGATGATCATCATCACCATCGGTGTCTCCATCCTGCTGCGGGAGGTGGCCCTCCACATCTGGGGCGACGGGGTGTACGCCCTGCCCTACTTCACCGGCAACGAAGTGTCGTCCATCTCGATCCTCGGCGCCACGATCTCGCCGCAGATTCTCTGGGTGATCGGCACCTGCGCGATGATCGTCGCGGGCTTGAGTCTCTTTTTCAAGCTGACCCCGGTGGGCCAGGAGATGCGGGCCTGCGCCGCCAACCGAACGGCGGCAACCCTGTGCGGCATCGACACCCGCAACATGGTGACCCTGTCCTTCATGCTGGCCGCCGCTATCGGCGCCCTGGCCGGCTGCGTCGTATCGCCCATCACCTCGTCCCAGTACGACAGCGGCACCGGACTGGCCATCAAAGGTTTCACCGTGGCGGTGCTCGGCGGCCTAGGCAACTCGGCCGCCGCCGTCTTCGCCGGGCTGCTGCTCGGCATCATCGAGGCGTTCAGTATCTCGTTCCTGCCGCTCGCCTTCCAGGACGTCATCGCCATCGCCGTGCTGCTAATCATCCTCTTCGTCCGGCCGCACGGATTGTTCGGTGATCGGGAGGCGGCCCGGCTGAAGGAGTTCTAGTCATGCGGCCTTACCTGCCCATTCCGATTTTATTGTTCACGGTCGTCGGCGTCCAACTGCTGACCAGCTGGACGGATACCACTTACTATCTCACCCAGTTGACCATGGCCGCCTACTACGCCCTGCTCGTCATCGGCCTCTGCCTGCTCATGGGCTACGCCGGTCAGATCTCCCTGGGACATGCCGGGTTCTTCGGCATCGGCGGCTACCTCACCGCCGCCCTCACCACCCACAACCTGGCCGGACGGACGGATACGGGCCTGGTGCACTTCCTCGACCAGATCGGCGTGCTCGTCAAGGGTACCGACATGTTCGGCGATCCCCTCGTCACCATCCACCCCTGGGCCGCGGCCCTGGTGGCCATCGGCGCGGCGGTCGGTATCGCCTGGCTCATCGGCGGCCCGGTTCTGAAGCTGAAAGGACATTACCTCGCCATGGCCACCCTGGGATTCGGGATCATCATCTACCGGATCGCCCTTGCCACCCCGTTCTTCGGCGAGGCGGACGGCATATCCGAGGTGCCATCCCTGCCCATTCTGCCCGGCCTCGCCATTAGCGGCGACTTCGACGCCCGGGTAGCCAACTACTACATCGCCTGGGGACTGCTCAGCCTCGGTATCCTGCTCCTCGTCAACCTCATCCACTCACGGGTGGGGCTGGCGCTGCGGGCCATCCACGGCTCTGAGGAGGCGGCCGCCTCGGTGGGCGTCGATACCGCCCGCTACAAACTCCAGACCTTTGTTCTGTCCGCCGCCTACGCCGCCGCCGCCGGCATCTTTCTCACCCATTACAACGGCGGTATCGGCCCGTCAGAAGCCGGTATCATGAAATCGGTACGGTACGTGGCCATCGTCGCCGTGGGCGGCATGGCCTCCCTGTGGGGCGCCCTGCTCATGGCCGTGCTGCTCAATTTTCTCTCGCTGCGCGGTCTGTTCGGCACTTACGACGACGCGGTCTTCGGCTGCATCCTCATCGTCATCATGCTGTTCGCGCCGGACGGTATTCTACGGCTTGGCATCATGACCCGTTTTCGCGCCTGGAGACGAGCCCATGCTGCACGTTGAGGGGCTTTCGAAACATTTCGGCGGGTTGCAGGCGCTCAGTGACGTCAGCTTCTCGGTGCAACCCGGCCAGATCAAGGCGGTTATCGGTCCGAACGGAGCCGGCAAGACCACCCTGTTCAACTGTATCGCCGGCAATCTGACGCCGTCGGCCGGTACCATCACCTTTGCCGGCCACCGGATCGACGGCCGGCCGCCGCACGAGATCGCCCGTCTCGGCATGGCCCGCACCTTCCAAAACATCAAGCTGTTCGCGGGCATGAGCGCCGTGGAGACGGTTATGGTCGGCCGCCATTCACGCAGCCGGGCCGGCTTCTTTCCCTGTCTCGCCCGGCTGCCGTGGACCCAGCGCGAACTGCGGCGCAGCCGCGAACGGGCCATGGAACTGCTCGAACTCGTCGAGATCGCCGATCACGCCGACGTCGAGGCCACCAGCCTCGCCTTTGGCCAGCAACGGGCCGTGGAACTGGCCCGGGCCCTGGCAACCGAACCACAGCTCCTCTTGCTCGACGAACCGGCGGCCGGGCTCAACATGTACGAGACAGCGGAACTGGGCCGGCTGATACGCAAAATCCGTGACCAGGGCGTCACCATCTTGCTGGTGGAACACGACATGTCGCTGGTGATGGAAATATCGGACGAGATCACCGTGCTCAACTTCGGCCAGAAGATCGCCGACGACATCCCGGCCGTCATCCAGAACCACCCCGAGGTGATCGCCATCTACCTGGGAGAGGACAATGCTTAAGGTACGCAATCTCGAAGCCGGCTACGGCAAGCTGCGGGTGTTGCGGCGGGTCTCCCTCCATGTGGCGGCGGGCGAGATCGTTACCCTCATCGGCGCCAACGGCGCCGGCAAGACGACGTTGCTCAACACCATCGCCGGTCTGTTGCCGCCGCGGGACGGCCAGATCCTCCTGGACGGAACCGATATCACCACCGCCACCGCCCAGCAGATCGTCCGGGCCGGCTGCTCCCTGGTACCGGAAGGCCGTCAGGTGTTTGCTCCCCTCACCGTGGAGGAAAACCTCATTCTTGGCGCCCACGTCCGCCGCAAACGAGAGGGCAAAAAGGCCCTGGCCGAACTGGAACACGTCTACGAACTGTTTCCGGTCCTGCGAGAGCGACGCAAACAACTGGCCGGCACCCTGTCCGGCGGCGAACAGCAGATGCTGGCCATGGGCCGCGCGCTGATGGCCCGGCCGCGGCTTATCATGCTCGACGAGCCCTCCACCGGGCTGGCGCCGCTTATCGTGAAGACCATCTTCGAAATCATCAGTCGTCTGCGCGACGAGGGCAATACCGTGCTGCTGGTCGAGCAGAACGCCCGGGCCGCCCTCCACATCGCCGACCGGGGCTACGTCCTCGAAACCGGCAAGATCATCCTCCAGGGGCCGGCCGAGGATCTCTTGGCCAACCAGGACGTACAGCGGGCCTATCTTGGCCACGGCCGCGACAACGAGTGATGTACGAACTCACAGGACACCGCATCTACTTTGTCATCAGGCTGTTCGCATAGGTCTACACTATAGCGAGCAGCCTCTTTCGCGTATCTGTGGCCCCTTGTGAGTTCGTACAGGGCGAGGTGTTGGGATGTTATGCCTCTCGGTAGCTCTCTAAGCAGTTACCGAGTGATTGCAAGGGGAGAGAGTTCGAGGGATCGCAACCCGGAAGACAACACGAGGGAGAGAACCATGTACTGGGAAAAAGACAAGGAATGCATGAGCCGCGACGATCTCGAACAGCTGCAGCTCGAACGGCTGCAGGCGACCTGCAACCGGGTGGCGGTCAACGTCCCCTTCTACCGCAAGAAGTTCACCGAGCTGCGCTTCGATCCCGAACGGCTCCGCAGTCTGGACGACTTGCGCGCCTTACCGTTCACCACCAAGCAGGATCTGCGTGACCATTATCCGTATGGCCTCTTCGCCGTTCCCCTGCGGGAAATCGTTCGGGTGCACGCCTCCTCCGGCACCACCGGCCAGGCCACCGTGGTCGGGTATACCCGAAACGATATCAAGACCTGGGCCAACCTGGTGGCCCGCATCCTTACCGCCGCCGGCGTCACCGCCGACGACGTCATCCAGATCGCCTTCGGCTACGGCCTGTTCACCGGCGGCTTCGGCCTCCACTACGGGGCAGAACGGATCGGCGCCTCGGTGATCCCCATCTCGAGCGGCAACACCAAACGCCAGATCCAGATCATGCAGGATTTCCGCACCACGGCCCTGGTCTGCACCCCGAGTTACGCGCTGCACATCGCCGATACGATGGCGGATATGGGCATCAACACCAATGCGCTCTCCCTGCGGGTAGGGCTCTTCGGCGGCGAGCCGTGGTCCGAGGCCATGCGCCAGGAACTGGAACGCAAACTGCCCATCACCGCCACCGACAACTATGGCCTATCGGAGATCATGGGCCCCGGTGTGGCCGGCGAATGCATCTTCTGCAACGGCCTGCACGTCAACGAGGACCACTTCCTGATCGAGATCATCGATCCCGATACCCTGGAACCGGTCCCGCCGGGAGAAACCGGCGAACTGGTGGTCACCACCCTCACCAAGGAAGGTTTTCCCGTCATCCGCTACCGCACCCGGGATCTGACCCGGATCATCCCGGAGCCCTGCCCCTGTGGCCGCACCATGACCCGGATCAGCCGGATCATGGGCCGCACCGACGACATGCTCATCATCAAAGGGGTAAACGTCTATCCGTCCCAGATCGAGGCGGTACTCTTCGACATCGAGGGCACCGAACCGCACTACCAGATCATCGTCGAACGGGAAGGCCGGCTCGACAAGGTCACCATCCTGGTGGAGGTGGTGGACTCCATCTTCTTCGACGAGATGAAGAGACAACGCCAGATGGTAGAGCACATCAAGGGTCGCCTGGCCTCGGAACTGGGCATCGCCGTGGACGTCAAACTCGTGGAAGGCAAGAGCCTGGCGCGTTCCGAGGGTAAGGCGCAACGGGTCATCGACCGGCGTCGGCTCGACTGACGCCGTTCTGGCCGTCAATGGGTTAGCGGTCCCTGCCACTCACTCCAGAGGTCAGCGCCATCCTCTGACACGAACTCTATTCCCGGCTGACGGCCGACGACTCGGCGTGAGCGCCTCCCCTTCGAGTACAGACCGGACTGCTAGAGGTGGTACCGATACGAAATCTTGACCCGGGCCCGGTAGAGGCTGAGCCGGTTGCCCTCAATGACCACATCGAGTTTGACTACCTCGGCGATACGCAAATCGCTGTAGCGCTTCGAGGCCGTGTTGATGGCGTTTTTCACCGCGTCCTCCCAAGAGTCCTTGCTAGTCCCGACGAACTCGACGAACTTGTAGACACTATCACTCATTGTTGTTTCCTCCGCACACGCGTTATGTTGCAGTCGACCGGCAGACGGTCAGCCCACCGGCGAGGATTCTCTCTCCTGCCCTTCCTCCCAACCTACCCAAAGATTCCCCCGATGGCCAACGAAAAAATATACCAATATGTTACGATTTCGCCGGCCCCACCCCAAAGTTGGCGTGTCAATGGCCAAAATCGGATCGTTTGTTTTGGCCATTGACAAAAAAATCGATATTCCCGCTTGCCAAAGTTCCCTGTCTGTGGTTTACTCACAGATGAAGTTTACGTGCAGTGCTCGTTTAGGAAAAACAACAGGACGCACACGTTGCCGTAACGTGTGCGTTTTTTTGTTTGCGGGCCCTGCCAGCCGACCCCCGTCATGGGGTCGGTCGTTCCAGTGACGTCCCATCAAGGGACCCAAGTAAAGGAGTGGTACAATGGCTGAAGGTACGGTCAAGTGGTTCGATGACACCAAGGGTTACGGATTCATCGAGCAAGAAAACGGCAAGGATGTCTTCGTGCACCACACCGCCATCCAGGGCACGGGTTTCAAGACCCTGGCCGAAGGGGCGCGGGTGCAGTTCGACATCGTCGAGGGCCCCAAGGGCCTGGCGGCGGAGAACGTCGTCCAGTTGTAACCCCTCGATGACGTCAAGATAGACGTATCCGAAACGCCGGCACTCGCCGGCGTTTTTTTTTGCCTTGTTCCGACGCCCGACGTCCCCCTTTCCTACAGCGATGGCATAAGAGCCCGTTGAAAAACGGGCTGTTAGCGGCACAGGGACGTGCCGCCGAATTCCGCCGGCTCTGAAAGAGCCAAGGAATTCGTGAGGTTGGCCGGAACTCGGTTCCGGCCAACCGTGGTCGAAAAAGCCAGGGATGGCTTTTTCGACGGACTGATAAAAAAAGCCCGGGGAAAAACCCGGGCCTATTTTCATCACGTGGACAGAAAAAATCGGCAGCCTTACTCGGAGGCTCCTCCCTCCTGGTATTCCACCAGTTCGAGGATAGCCATGGGTGCCGCATCCCCCGCCCGGTAACCGGTGCGGATGATGCGGGTATAGCCACCGTTGCGATCCATGTACTGGTCGCGCAGGTCAGAGAAAAGCTTCGCCACCACCCTCTTGTCGCGTACTACGGCCAGGGCCTGGCGCCGGGCATGCAGATCGCCGCGTTTGGCCAGTGTGATCATCTTTTCGGCCACCCGCCGCACTTCCTTGGCCTTGGCCACCGTGGTGACGATCCGCTCGTGATCGAGCAACGAGGTCACCATGTTCCGTACCATCGCCTGTCGATGGGCGCTGGTGCGCCCCAGTCGTCGTCCTGCCTTTCTATGTCGCATCGCTCACGCCTCGCTGTTGTCGTCGTTTTCCGGCGGCCGCCAGTTCGGGATCTCCATGCCGAGGGAAAGGCCCATCTCGGCGAGCAACTGCTTGATCTCGTTCAAGGACTTGCGGCCAAAGTTCTTGGTCTTGAGCATCTCGGCCTCGGTCTTCTGGACCAACTCACCGATATAGCGGATGTTGGCGGACCGTAGACAGTTGGCCGACCGCACGGAGAGTTCCAGGTCCTCGACCGACCGAAAGAGACTCTCGTTCAGCGGCACATCCTCCTGCGGTGCTTCCGTGGCCCGCTCCGGGATGGGCATGCTTTCGTCGAAATTGATGAAAACCGTCAGCTGTTCCTTCAGGATCTTGGCCGCATAGGCCAGGGCATCCTCCGGACGGACGCTGCCGTCGGTGGTGATCTCCATGGTCAACTTGTCGTAGTCGGTCTGCTGGCCGACCCGCGCCTGGCTGACCACCACCTTGATATTGCGAATGGGCGAGAAGGCGGCGTCGATGGGGATGACGCCGATGGGCTGATCTTCATGCCGGTTCTTGACCGCCGGCTGATAGCCCTTGCCCCACCGCACCTCCATCTCGGCCGAAAACTTGGTGTCGCCGGTGATGGTACAGATATGCTTGTCCGGATTCATCACCTCGACGGTACCGTCCGGGCTGATGATATCGGCGGCGGTCACCGGCCCCTTCACCGCCTTCTCGATCCGTACCGTCTTCGGCTCGTTGGCGTGCAACCGTAGGCGGACCTCCTTCAGGTTGAGGATGATTTCGCTGACATCCTCGAGAATCCCCGGAATGGAGGTGAACTCGTGCAAGGCTCCGTCAATCTTCACCGAGGTGATGGCCGCCCCCTGAATGGACGAGAGCAGCACCCGCCGAAGGCTGTTGCCCAGCGTGGTGGCATACCCCCGTTCCAGCGGCTGGCACACGAACTTGCCGTAGGTCGGCGACAGGGTCTCCATGTCGACCTCGATCTTCTCCGGCCGGATGAGTTCGGTCCAGTTACGGTAAAACGGGTCGGACTCGCTATAGCGTTTTTGTTCCATGACAGCCCTTTTCTCGGAAAGCCAGCACCGACCAACATGGTCCTGTCCCGGCTTTCACGCTTCGTTACGCCCGATCGCACGGGCATGGGGGAGGGTTACTTGGAGTACAATTCGACGATCAGCTGCTCCTGGATCGGCATGGTGATGTCCTGCCGTTCCGGCATGGCCTTGACCTTACCGACAAAGTTGTCGGCGTCGAGTTCGAGCCAAGCGGGAACCCCTTGACGGACCACCGTTTCCAGGCTCTCCTTGATCGCCTCGATATTGCGCGATTTTTCCCGCACGCTGATCTCATCGCCCACCCGTACCCGGTACGACGGGATGTTGACCTTCTTGCCGTTGACGCGGATATGGTTGTGACGGACGAGCTGACGGGCCTGTCGCCGCGAGCTGGCGAACCCAAGTCGGTACACCACGTTGTCCAGCCGGCATTCCAGAAGCTGAAGCAGGATTTCGCCGGTGACGCCCCGACGCCGGTCCGCCTCCTTGAAGGTGCGGCGGAACTGACCTTCCAGCATGCCGTACATCCGTTTGACCTTCTGCTTCTCACGCAGCTGGATGGCGTAATCCGACATCTTGCGCATCCGCGCCTGACCGTGCTGGCCGGGCGGCGTTGAGCGCCGCTCGAAGGCACACTTATCGGAGTAGCAACGATCGCCCTTCAAAAACAGTTTCAGCCTCTCACGCCGACAAAAGCGGCAGACGGCTCCGGTGTATCGTGCCAAGGTATTCCTCCGTATCGCTTATCGTTTGTCCAAAGTGCAACGACCTGGCAGCAGCCAGGCACAAAAATTCGGGAAGCACCCGTAACTCCCCGCGCACCATCGCTTTGTGCCGTCGTTGCGCGGGGCGGCAATTTCCGTGCGTTCACACACGCCGACGTTTCGGCGGCTTGCAACCGTTGTGGGGGATGGGCGTCACATCACTGATCTTGGTGACATCCAAGCCGGCGGTGGAAAGCGCCCGCAGGGCCGCATCCCGGCCCGGTCCCGGTCCCTTGATCTTGACCTCGACGGTGCGCATACCGTGCTCCATCGCCTTGCGGGCCGCGGTTTCGACCACATTGGTGGCCGCAAACGGGGTGCTCTTGCGGGACCCCTTGAAACCGAGGCACCCGGCGGAACACCACGATACGGCGTTGCCCTGTTTGTCGGTAAAGGTGACGATGGTGTTGTTGAACGTCGACTGGATATGCACCACCCCTTCGGGGATGTTCTTCTTCTCGCGGCGCTTGCCTCGCCGTGTACGTGGAGCGGCCATGATTCGGTCTCCTTATTTCTTCTTCTTGATAGCCGTTTTTCTCGGACCCTTACGGGTACGGGCATTGGTATGGGTACGCTGACCACGACACGGCAGACTCCGGCGGTGGCGGAGGCCCCGGTAACAACCGAGATCCATCAACCGCTTGATATCCATGGCCACCTCCCGTCGGCGGTCACCCTCGACGACGTATTTTTCGTCGATGATCTTACGGATGGTGGTCACCTGTTCGTCGGTCAGCGTATCGGAGTTGGTATCGTAGGCAATGCCCGCCTCGTCAAGGATGCGACGAGCCGAGGTCCTACCGATACCGTAGATATAGGTCAGCGCAATCTCCATGTGCTTGTTTTTCGGCAAATCAACGCCGGCTATACGTGCCAAGGTATTCCTCCATTCAAGGTTGGGTTACAGCGGGTGACGCCGGGGCGGCTGATTCATTCACCGTGGCGCAGATCAACCCTGGCGCTGCTTGTGCTTCTTTATCTTGCAGTCGACCCGAACGACACCTTTACGCTTGTACACCTTGCAGTCGCTGCAAATCTTCTTGACGGATGCTCGTACTTTCATCGGTTGTTCCTCTAGTAGGCAAATCGTTTGGTAGTCCCAGCGCGGTGCCACGCCGCCTCAACGATACGGCGTATAGCTACGGAGCCGTCCCTCGGCCGGCGGAACGCAACGCCTGAAAGCGGCATTCAGCGCTTCGAACGAAAGACCACTCGCCCTCGCGTCAGGTCGTATGGCGACAACTCCACCGTCACCTTGTCGCCCGGCAAGATTTTGATGTAATGCATCCGCATCTTGCCGGAGATATGGGCCAACACCCGGTGCCCGTTTTCGAGTTCGACCCGAAACATCGCATTGGGCAGGGGTTCGATAATGGTGCCCTCAACCTGAATCGCTTCTTCTTTCGCCATAAAGTCTCGTTCCTCGCTCGCAGTCCGTTCAAGCGGCTTCTTCCTCCAGCCGGCTCAGCACCAGAGGACCGTCTTCGGTCACCGCAACGGAATGCTCGAAATGAGCCGATGCCGAGCCATCGGTCGTGACCACGGTCCAGCCATCCCGCAGTACCTTGACCTCCCAAGTACCGGCGTTGACCATCGGTTCGATGGCCAGGACCATGCCGGGCCGCAATCGCGGGCTGGATCCCTCCCGGACGTAATTGGGGATCTCGGGCGGTTCGTGCAGTTGCCGGCCGATACCGTGACCGACGAACTGTCGTACCACTGAAAACCCGTGCGCCTCAACGTGCGCCTGAATGGCACGGGAAATATCGTTTATTCGCCGACCTGCCTTCACCTGCGCGATGCCCAGTTCCAGAGCCTGTCGGGTCACCGCACAGAGTTTTGCGCGGGTCGGGTCGAGTTCGCCGACGCCGACGGTGATGGCGGCGTCCCCATAATACCCCTGATAGCGGACGCCGAAATCGATGCTCACCAGATCACCAGCCCGAAGTTTCACCCGGCGCGACGGGATGCCGTGCACCACCTCCTGGTTGACCGACACGCACAAACTGGCCGGAAACCCCCGGTAGCCCTTGAAGGCTGGTGTGGCGCCCTGCCGGCGGCAGTAGCGTTCCGCTTCGCGGTCGAGATCGGCGGTACTCACCCCAGGCTCGATCATTCTTTCGAGCCGGCGCAGGGTTCGAGCGACGATCTGGTTGGCAGCATACAACACCCTGATCTCGTCGGGAGACTTGAGGACGATGGCCTGGCCCATGCCCTCATCCTTAACGAGACCGGCGGCCCTTTATCCGACCGCTACGCAAGAACCCTTCGTAGTTCCGCATCACGGAGTACGACTCGATCTGGGCCAGGGTGTCGATGGCAACCCCGACGACGATCAACAGGGCCGTACCACCAAAATAAAACGGTACGTTCAGCTTCTTGATGAGTACGGTCGGCAACACGCAGATGACGCTGACGTAAATGGCGCCGATCACCGTCAGACGCACCATAATCCGATCGATGAAATCAGATGTCATCTTGCCGGGCCGAATACCTGGAATGAAGCCACCGTTCTTCTTCAGATTCTCGGCCACGTCCACCGGATTAAAGGTCACCGCCGTGTAGAAGAAGCAGAAAAAAATGATCATACCAACATACAGCGTCGTGTGCAATGGGGTTCCCCATTGCAACATAGCCGACAACTGCTGGATGGCGTCGATCTTGATCATGCCGCCGATGGTGGCCGGAAACATCATAATCGACGAAGCGAAAATCGGCGGAATAACCCCGGACATATTGATCTTGAGCGGCAGATGCGTACGCTGGCCGCCGTACTGTCGCCGGCCCACCACCCGCTTCGCGTACTGGATGGGAATACGACGCTGGGCGGTCTCGAAGAAGATGATCACCCAGACGACGAATCCCATCATCGCCAGCAGGATGGGGAGAAAAATGACCGTCATCTCACCGGCCGACACCATGCGGAACGTGTTGACGACGGCGGCGGGCATCCGGGCGACGATACCGGCAAAGATGATGAGCGAAATGCCGTTGCCCACCCCCCGCTCGGTCATCTGCTCCCCGAGCCACATGATAAAGGCGGTACCCGACGTGAGGGTCAACATGGTCATCAGCCGGAACGACCAGCCGGGGTTGATGACGATCATCTCGCCACCGGTGGGGGCACCCATCCCCTCAAGGCCGACGGCGATCATCATGCCCTGGATCATGGACAGGCCGACGGTGGCGTACCGCGTATACTGGGTGATTTTGCGCCGCCCTTGCTCTCCCTCCTTGGACAGGGCCTCCAGTTGCGGCACCACCACAGTGAGCAACTGGAAGATGATCGAGGCGCTGATGTAGGGCATGATGCCCAGCGCGAAAATGGAAAAATTCTTCAGCGCCCCGCCGGAGAACATGTTGAACATGTCGAACAGGGTGCCGGTATTCTTCGCAAAAAATGCCGCCAGCGCCTCGCCGTTGATCCCCGGCGTGGGGATCTGCACACCCATCCGGTAGACGGCGAGCATCCCGATGGTGAACAGGAGCCGCCGCCGGAGTTCAGGAATATTGGCGACGTTCTGCAGTCCGCCGGCCATGGATCACTCCCCGCCGGCCACGGTGACGGTACCGCCCGCAGCCTCGATCTTGCGGCGGGCGGCCGCGGAGACCTTATCGGCAACCACGGTAAGCTTCTTGGTCACCTCACCGGTGGCGAGTATCTTGACGAGTCTTTCACTGCGTTTTACCAGACCGGCCTCAACCAGAGCGGCCCGGTCGACGGTCGCCCCCTCCTCGAACCGATCCAGGTCCTTGAGGTTGACAACGGCATAGACCGTCTTGAAGATGTTGTTGAAGCCCCGCTTCGGCAACCGCCGCTGCAGGGGCATCTGGCCGCCCTCGAACCCAAGCCGCAGGGAGCTGCCGGAGCGGGCCTTAGCCCCCTTGTGTCCCCGGCCGCTGGTCTTGCCGTGCCCGGAGCCGCGGCCGCGACCGACTCGCTTACGGTTCTTGCGCGAGCCTGGATTTGGTGACAGATTTGCGAGCGTCAGCATTCTATCTCCTCCACCCGTACCAGGTGTTGCACCTTGCGGACCATGCCCCGGATCTCGGGGGTGTCCGACCGAACGATGGTTTTATTGGTCCGCGTCAGGCCAAGACCGGTGAGCGTTGCCCGCACCTTCTTGGTGCTGCCGATCTTGCTCTTGACGAGGGTCAACTTGAGCGCCTTTGCCATGATCCACCCCGTTTGGTTCCAGAAGGTGAGTTCTGTCGTTTATTCTGCCGGCTGTTCGTCCGGCCATCATCGACCCCGTTCAGGCGACGATCTCTTCGACGGTCTTGCCGCGCATCCGGGCGATCTGCTCCTTGGTGCGCAACCGCCGCAGGCCGTCGAGGGTCGCCTTGACCATGTTGTGCGGGTTGTGCGATCCGAGGCACTTGGTAAGGATATTCTGCACCCCGGCCGCCTCCAGGACGGCACGCACCGGACCGCCAGCGATGACGCCGGTACCGGCCGAGGCCGGCTTCAGCAGCACGCGACCGGCGCCGTAATGGCCGATGATCTCATGGGGAATGGAGACGTCGGTCAGGGCGATCTCTCGCATATCCTTCTTGGCCTTCTCAATTCCCTTGCGGATCGCCTCCGGCACCTGGTTGGCCTTGCCGAGACCGTAGCCCACCTTGCCGTTGCCGTCACCGACCACGCAGATGGCGCTGAAGCTGAACCGCCGGCCGCCCTTGACGACCTTCGCCGTACGGTTGATGTACACGATCTTTTCGATCAGCTGCTCTTCTGTGGCGTCGTTTCTGAAATCAGCCAAGGTTGTTTCCTCCGCGTACTAGAACTTGAGACCACCCTCCCGGGCGCCCTCGGATACGGCCTTGACCCGGCCGTGATAAATGTAACCGCCCCGGTCGAAGACCACCGCCTCGATGCCCGCGGCCTTGGCGCGGGCGGCGATGAGCTCGCCCACCTTCCTGGCCCGGGCCGTCTTGCCGGTGAGGCTGGCATCTTCCCGGATCGCCTTGTCCAGGGTGGACATGGCGGCCAGGGTATGACCGCGCGTATCGTCGATGATCTGGGCGTAGATATGCCGGGCACTCTTGAACACCCGCAGTCGCGGCCGTTCCGGGGTACCGGAAATCTTTTTCCTGATGCGCTTGACCCGTTTCTGGCGCGCAAGGATTCTCGGATTCGTCTTTCCCATCGTGATTCCCCCTATTTCTTGCCGGCGGCCTTGCCGACCTTGCGGACGATATGTTCGTCGGCGTACCGGATCCCCTTGCCCTTGTACGGTTCCGGTTTGCGAATGGCGCGGATCTTGGCCGCCGTCTGACCAAGGAGTTCCTTGTCGATGGACTCGAGGATGATCTCGTTGCGATCTACTTTGGCGGTCACGCCGTCCGGCAGGGAAAAATCCACCGGATTCGAGTAACCGACGTTCAGGGTTAGGGTCTTGCCGGAAACGCTGGCCCGGTAACCGACCCCCTCGACCACCAGCTTGCGCTGAAATCCCTGGGTGACGCCGACCACCATGTTGTTGACCAGTGACCGGGTCATACCGCGAAACGCGTTGGTTCGCTTGGAATCGTCCTTGGCGAGCACCACCAAGGTGTCGTTCTCCTGCTTGAGTTCGACCACCGGAAGCAGGGTTCGCTCCAAGCTGCCCTTCGGACCGGTGACCGTGACCGACCCGTCACCGAGTTGCACCTTCACGCCACTGGGCACCGGGATGGGTTGTCTGCCGATTCGTGACATGGTGGGTTCTCCTTACCAGATGTTACAGAGGACCTCGCCGCCCACCTTCTGGCGGCGCGCCTCCCTGTCGGTCATGACCCCCTTGGAGGTGGAGACGACGGCGATACCGAGCCCGCTCATCACCCGGGGAATGCGGTCATGGCGTACGTAGACCCGCCGTCCCGGCTTGCTGACCCGCTGGAGGCCGGTGATGACCCCTTTGTTGTTCTCGTCATACTTGAGGTCAATGATGATGGTCGATTTGACCCCGTCCCGCCGAACGTGGTAATCGCGGATGTAGCCCTCGCGCTTCAAAATCTCGGCAACGTTCTGCTTCAATTTCGAACCAGGAACCTCGACGGTCTTGAAACGGGCCATCAACGCGTTGCGGATTCTGGTCAGCATGTCTGCCAGAGGATCGCTCATGGACATGGTTCGTTCTCCCTTAGCCTTACTGCTGTTACCAACTCGATTTGGTGACGCCGGTGATCTCGCCCTTGTTGGCCAGTGTCCGGAAGCAGATCCGGCAGATACCGAACTTCCGTAAGAACGCCCGCGGCCGACCGCACAGTGGACACCGGTTATAGGCCCGAACCTTGAACTTCGGCGGGCGTTTCGCCTTTTCCATCATCGCTTTTCTGGCCACTTGCTCCCTCCTGGCCTCGTGTTTTCTCCGTTACGAACTATCTTACTTCCGAGTGAACGGCATACCGAGCTGTTCAAGCAAGAACAGCGCTTCCTCGTCCGTCTCGGCCGTAGTGGTGATGACGATGTTGAGTCCCTTGATCTTGTCGATCTTGTCGTAATCGATCTCGGGGAAGATGATGTGCTCCTTCACTCCCATGGCGTAATTGCCGCGACCGTCGAAGGCCTTGCGGGACACGCCCCGAAAGTCGCGCACCCGCGGCAGGGCGATGTTGATGAGCTTGGCGAGAAAATCGTACATCTTCTCCCGCCGCAGGGTCACCCGGCAGCCGATGGGCATCCCCTCACGCAGCTTGAAGCCGGCGATGGACCGCTTGGCCCGGGTCACCACCGCCCGCTGACCGGCGATGAGCGTCAGCTCCTCCACGGCGCTGTCGATGATCTTCGGGTTCTGCACCGCCTCGCCGAGCCCCATATTGAGGACGATCTTTTCCAACCGCGGCACCTGCATCGGGTTCTTGTAGCCGAACCGCTCCTGCAGCGCCGGGATACATTCGTTTTCGTAGACTTGCTTGAGCCCTGCCATGGCAGCATCTCCTTTGCGAGCTTAGGCCTTCTGCTCCACGGATTCACCGCATTTCTTACAAATGCGGACCTTGGTGCCATCATCGAGAATCTTCTTGCCGGTACGCACCGTCTTGTTGCACTTCGGGCAGATCAGCATGAGATTGGAGATATGGATCGGCGCCTCTTTTTCGATGATGCCTCCCTCCTGGTTGGCCATGCTCGGCTTCAGGTGCCGCTTCACCATGTTGACGCGCTCGACGATGACCCGGTCCCGGGAGTGAATCTTCAGGATCTTGCCGACCCGGCCCTTGTCCTTGCCGGCAATCACCTCGACCTGGTCATTTTTTTTCAATCTTCTTCCGCAACCCATTGTCTTCCTCGTTCCGTTGGCTGGCGATCGGTCGGCCCGGCCCCGCCGGGGGACGGACACCGGCCTCGTCCCTTGCTTCGCTGCCGGTTACAGGACCTCAGGGGCCAGCGAGATAATCTTCATGTACCCCAATGCGCGCAGCTCCCGCGCCACCGGGCCGAAGATACGGGTGCCGATGGGCTCGCCGGCATTGGAAAGCAGCACGGCGGCGTTCTCGTCGAACCGGACAGAGGTGTCGTCGGGCCGCTGCAGTTCCTTGCGGGTCCGGACCACCACCGCCCGCATGACATCCCCCTTCTTCACCTTGGAGTGGGGAATCGCTTCCTTGACTGTCACGACGATCACGTCGCCAATGCGCGCGTATCGCCGCCGCGTGCCGCCCAGCACCCTGATACAGAGTACCTTCTTGGCTCCGGAATTATCGGCGACGTTCAATACGGTCTCGCTCTGAATCATGACTTCACCGCTCTGGGAGTGTATGCATCTTACCTGAAGATCGACGGCCGCCTAAACGCCGCCGACCGGGGACGATCCCTCACACCGCCTTCTCGATGATCTGCCGCACCCGCCAGCGTTTCCGCTTGGAGAGCGGCCGGCATTCCTCGATCAGAACACGGTCGCCGATCCGGCACTCGTTGTTGGGATCATCGGCCATGTACTTGACGTTCCGCCGGACGATCTTGCCGTAGAGCTTGTGCTTCATCAACCGGGTGGTACGGACGACGACGGACTTATCCATCTTGTCACTGGTGACCACCCCGATCTTGGTCTTCCTCGACTTCGCTTTCTCGGACATTTGGTTCTACCTGCGTTCGTTAGCCGCTGATCTTCCGCTCGGCGATCACCGTCTTGATGCGAGCGATATCCTTTTTCAATTGCCGCAAGCGGGCGGGATTCTCCAACTGCCGCAGTCCGTGCTGGAACCGAAGGCGGAAGTACTCTTCCGACAGTTCCTGGGCCTTGGCGGCGAGATCGGTATCGCTCATTTCCCTGATCTCGTTCATCTTCATAAGGTTTTCCCCTTGATGATAACCTTGGTCGGAAAGGGCAGCTTGTTGCCGGCCAGGGTGAGCGCCTTGACGGCCAACGCCTCATCGACACCGGCCAGCTCGTACAGAATCTTGCCGGGCTTGATGGGGGCCTCCCAGTACTCCGGACTTCCCTTACCCTTACCCATGCGGGTTTCGGCCGGCTTCTTGGTCACCGGCTTGTCGGGAAAGACCCGGATCCATACCTTGCCGCCACGGCGGACGGTCCGGTTGATGGCGACACGGCCAGCCTCGATCTGCTGGGCCGTCATTCTGCCGCGGCCGACGGCCTTCAGGGCGTACTGGCCGAAGCTGATGGAGGAACCCCGATAGGAGGTCCCCTTGAGGCGGCCCTTCTGTCTCTTGCGGAATTTTACTTTCTTGGGACTCAGCATGATTCACCCTGCCTTGGCAAAAATATGTGGTGCCCCGGCACCTGTCCTCTAACCTTCCGTTACGTTCCCGGGGTCGGAATCAACAAGCGCACCGGCCGCCGACTCACTGCTCCTCGTCGGTCAGCACGTCGCCCTTATAGATCCAGACCTTGACGCCGATCACCCCGTAGGTGGTACGGGCCTCGGCAAAACCGTAGTCGATATCGGCCCGCAGGGTATGCAGGGGAACCGCCCCCTCGCGGTACCACTCCCGGCGGGCCATTTCCGCACCCCCCAGCCGGCCAGAACAGCAGACTTTAATCCCTTTGGCGCCAAACTTCAAGGCAATATTCACCGCCTTCTTCATCGCCCGCCGGAAGGCCACTCGCCGTTCCAGCTGCAGGGCGACGTTCTCGGCCACCAACTGGGCATCGGCCTCGGGGCGCCGCACCTCCTGGATGTCGATCACGCAGGCCCGACCGGTCAGCTTTTCGAGATCCCTCTTCAGTGCCTCGATCTCCGCCCCCTTCTTGCCGATGACGATCCCCGGACGGGCGGTGTGCAGTTTGATGCGGACCTTTTCACCGGTCCGGGCAATGCCGATCTTGGAAATGCCGGCGTGGTAGAGCCGTTTCTTCAAGAACTTGCGGATCTTCTGATCCTCGATGAGGTACTTGGCATAATCACGGTCGGCATACCAGATGGAATCCCACGTCCGGATGATATTGAGACGCAAGCCGATGGGGTTGACTTTCTGGCCCAAAGCGTTTCCTCCTTACGGTTCTCTTACTGCTCGTCGAGTACGACGGTGATATGGCTGCTTCGTTTCAGAATCCTCGTGGCGCGCCCCATGGCCCGCGGGCGGATACGCTTCAACATGGGGCCGCCGTCCACGGTGATCTTCTTGATGTACAGGGTGTCGATGTCGATGGCCTCGTTCTGGCTGGCGTTGGCCAGGGCCGACTCGACGACCTTACGGATGATATGCGCCGCCTTCTTCGGCATGAACCGCAGGGTATTGATGGCGCTCTCCACGTCCTTGCCCCGGACGAGGTCGGCGACCAGGCGGGCCTTCTGCGGTGAGATACGAATATTTCTGGCAACAGCTTTCGCTTCCATGTCCCGTTTCTCCCACTATGCACTATTTCTTCTTGCCCTTCTTATCGCCGGCATGGCCGTAGAAGGTCCGGGTCGGGGCGTATTCACCGAGTTTCTGGCCGACCATGTTCTCGGTTACATAGACGGGGATAAACTTCTTGCCGTTGTGCACCGCGAAGGTGAGGCCGACCATGTCCGGCGTGATGTCGGAACGGCGCGACCAGGTCTTGATGACCTTGCGCGACCCGGTCTCCTTGGCCTGCATGACCTTCTTGAGCAGGTGATCATCGACGAATGGACCCTTTTTGACTGAACGAGCCACGATCTTGCCCCCTTGTTAGGATCTTCTCTTGACGATATAGCGGTCGGAGGGTTTGCGCCCCCTGGTCTTGTACCCCTTGGTCGGCTTGCCCCACGGCGTGCATGGATGCCGGCCGCCGGAGCTCTTGCCTTCACCACCGCCCATGGGATGATCCACCGGGTTCATCGCCACGCCGCGGACCTTGGGCCGTTTGCCGAGCCAGCGTTTCCGGCCAGCCTTGCCGAGTTTGCGACTCTCGTGCTCGATATTGCCGATCTGGCCGATGCAGGCGCAACATTTGCGGTGAAACTTGCGCACCTCGCCGGAGGGTAGCTTGACGAGCACGTAGTCCCCTTCCTTGGCCATCAGCTGGGCTGCGGCACCGGCGCTGCGCACCAACTGGCCGCCCTTGCCGATCTTCATCTCGATATTATGAATGATGGAACCAAGCGGGATATTGCCCATGGGCATACAGTTGCCCGGCTTGATGTCCACCGATTCGCCCGCCACCACCGTGTCGCCGACCTTCATGCCCACCGGCGACAGGATGTAGCGCTTCTCGCCGTCGGCGTAGTGCAACAGCGCGATGTTCGCCGACCGGTTCGGATCGTACTCGATGGCCGCCACCTTGGCCGGAATGTCGACCTTGTCGCGCTTGAAGTCGATGACCCGATACTTGCGCTTGTGCCCGCCGCCGATATGCCGAGCCGTGATCCGGCCATAGTTGTTGCGGCCGCCGGACTTGGCCAGCGGACGGGTGAGCGACTTCTCCGGCCCCCTCTTCGCCAGGTCGGGATTGTAGACGGTAACGAGATTTCTTCTGCCAGGTGATGTCGGTTTGTAGGTCTTCGTAGCCATGTGTTACCCCAAATGGTCGGGATCGTCGTCCTTTTACAGTTCCTGGAGAAAATCGAGCTTTTCCCCCTCCGCCAAGGTGACATAGGCCTTTTTCCAGTCGGCGGTGCGGCCGAAGTGACGACCGAGTCGTTTCTGCTTGCCGCGCATGCTCACTGTCCGAACGTTGGCAACCTTGACGTTGAACAGTTTCTCCATGGCCTCCTTGATCTCGATCTTGTTGGCCCGCTTGTCTACCTTGACCACCACCTTACCCTCCAGGCTGGTGGCCTTCTCGGTGATGATCGGTTTCTTGATCACGTCGTACAGGTTCATGCGAGCAACCTCTGTTGGATTTTATCGATGGCAGGCTGCAACAGAATCACGTGCCGGTGCAGGAGGATGTCGTAGACGTTCAGCCCCTCGGGCACGATGACCTTGTAGCCGGGCACGTTACGGGACGACTTCTCGATCACCTCGTTGCGCTCAGGAATGACGATGAGCGCATTATCGATGGCCAGGCTGTCCATGGCCTCCACGAACTTTTTGGTCTTGATCTCCGCCAGGCCCATGTCGTCCACCACGGTGAGATTGTTCTCCGCCAGACGGGCGGACAGGGCCATGCGCAGGCCAAGCCGCCGGACCTTTTTCGGCAACTTGAAGGCATAGCTGCGCGGTTTCGGACCGAAGACCGTGCCGCCGCCCCGCCACAAGGGGGAGCGCTTGTAGCCGGCCCGCGCCCGACCGGTGCCCTTCTGCCGCCACGGCTTGGCCTTGCTGCCCCGCACCTCGCTGCGTGTCTTGGTGCAGGCGGTACCGGCTCGGCGCTTGGCGCGCTGCATGCGGACGATCTCGTGCAAGATGGCCGGTTTGACCTCGACTCCGAAAACGGCGTCGGCAAGCTCGACCTCTCCGACCTTCTCTTTCTTTATGTTGATAACATCTACTACTGCCATCGTCTGGCTCTCCTCGCGTTGGCGATGCACCGGCAAAACCGGCGACACCGGATTTGCTCATCGTTCGCCGGGATCCCCGGCGGTCCCGGGCCGCGTCTTCCCTACTTGACGTAAATCTGCAGCAGAGTGCCGCGGTGGCCGGGGACGCCGCCCTTGACCAGGAGAACGTTGTCCTCGGGCCGCACGTCAATGATCATGGCGTTCTTCTTGGTCACCATGGTGTTGCCCATGTGACCGGGGAGCTTCTTGCCTTTGATGACCCGGCTCGGCCAGGCGGAACAGCCGATGGAGCCAGGAGCACGGTGGAACATGGAACCGTGGGTGGCGCGGCCGCCGCGGAAACCATGCCGCTTCACCACACCCTGGAAGCCGCGCCCCTTGGTGCGGCCGCGCACGTCCACCAGGTCACCGATCTTGAACAGATCCTCGACCCGGATCTCCTGACCGACCTCGAACTGGTCAGGGTCGTCGATGCGGAACTCGCGCACGAAGTAGAAGCACCCCTTGCCGGCCTTCTTCATGTGACCGATTTCGGGCTTGGTGCACCGCTGTTCCTTCTTGCTCTCGAACCCGACCTGGATGGCGTTGTAGCCGTCGGTTTCCACCGTTTTCTTCTGGAGAACGACGCAGGGGCCGGTCTGGATGACCGTGACGGGAATGGCGTTGCCGTGCTCGTCGTACACCCTTGTCATTCCGAGTTTCTTTCCAAGAAGACCTAGTTTCTTCGGCATGGCTGATTCCTTCTTTTCACGACTGCATCAAAGCTTGATTTCGACATCCACGCCGGCGGAGAGCTCCAGCTTCATCAGCGCGTCGATGGTCTGCTGCGTCGGCTCGAGGATATCGAGCAGCCGCTTGTGAGTCCGCATCTCGAACTGCTCGCGGGACTTCTTGTCCACGTGCGGCGACCGCAAGACACAAAACTTGCTGATCCGGGTCGGCAGAGGAATCGGGCCGGCAATGGCGGCACCGGTGCGCCGCGCCGTATCGACGATCTCCTGGGTCGCCTGGTCGAGCAGTTTGTGATCGTAGCCTTTCAGCCTGATGCGAATCTTTTGCGTCTGGATCATGATGCGTTGTTCTCCCGAATACGAGTTGCCGACGAAGCAGGTGGCCGACTACTCGATGATTTCGTTGATGACGCCGGCGCCCACCGTGCGGCCGCCCT
>CAYRGZ010000014.1:0-28968 GCA_964423785.1 uncultured Desulfobulbia bacterium | reverse complement strand
CGGCGGGGCGTAGTCGTTGTGGGTCATCGCTGGCAGCGCTCTACTCTACGTGCGCAGACAGGCGCTGCCGTGCGGCTGTGCCGCTCGGTCATTCTCCGGCCGAGGCCCGGGGTGTTGGGACGCATGACGAGCTGCGTGATGCGTGTCACTCGTTCAGCACTCAGCACTCAACACTCAGCACTCAGCACTCAGCACTCAGCTGCCGGTGACGCCGCAGGTGGGGTGGCCTGTGACCGTCTTAATATGCGGCGATGGCCAGCAGGGTATCCTCGAAGGCGCGGGCGAACCCTGGCGCGTCGCAGAGGGGGGATGCGCGCATCCGGTCCCGCAGCCCGCAACGCAGTTCCGCCAAGCGTTTTCCATCGGTGGCCAGGGCCACGGTCTTGGCGATGTAGTCTTCCTTCGACGTCGCCACCAGCTCCGTAAGTCCCATGTGGGTCAGGATGCTCGCCCCCATCCGGGCGCCGAACCGGGTTCCCCGCAGGGTGACCACCGGCACCCCCATCCACAGGGACTGGCAGGTCACCGTGTGGCCGCAGAGCGGGAAGGGGTCGAGGACGATGTCGATCTCGCGGGTCAGAAAGGAGAGATAGTCGGTAAACGGCTGGCGGCCCTGGAAGGTGATGCGGGCCGTGTCGATGTCCCGTTCCTGGAAGAATTGTCGAATCTTGTCCCGTAACCAGGGATCTTCCACCTGATGGCAGCAGATAGCGAGGCGGCTGTCTGGAAGGCGGTGGAGGATCTCGGCCCAGCACCCAAGCACCCCAGCGTTCACTTTGCAGAAATTGTTGATCGAGGCCAGGGTCACGCGGCCGTGGCGTTCGGCCGGCAACCGCGCCACCGGTGGGGCTGCCGCCGGCGGCTCGAAGCAGAAGAATGGTCCGGGAAGATGCACGAGCCGTTCGCTGTAGCCGGCTCCTCCCTCGCTCGGCGGATCGGCGATCGCATCGGTGAGCCGAAAATCCATCTCGTCCATGCCGGTGGTGGACTGGTAGCCGAGCCATGCCCCCTGGAGCGGCGCCGGCCGGCGGGCGAAGATGGCGAGCCGGTTCCCTCTGGTGTGGCCGGCGAGATCGAGCAGGATGTCGAGGTGGTGATCGGCGATGCGGGTTGCCGCTTCCTCGTCGGTGCAATCGATAAGCGAATGCCAGCCGTCGGCCAGGTTTTTGAGCTCCTGGGCGAAATCGTCGAAGACGCCGCCGATGCGGTAGCAGTGCAGTTCGATCCGCTGCCGGTCGTGGTGGGCGAGGAGCGGCTTGATGAAATATCCCACCGGATGGTCACGCAGGTCCGGCGAGACGAGTCCCACCCGCAGGGGAGGGCGGGACGCCGCGGGCCGGGCCGGGCCTTGTTGCCGTCGCGGCTCGGCGTGGCGTCGGTACCAGGCCCGGGCGGCCCGGTACAGGTCTTCCTGGCTGGCGGTGGGCAGGTAATTGCAGGCGCCGGCATAGCTGCTGGCAAGCGACCCGTCGCCCTTGGAGGCGTGCCGTTCGAGAATGGCAAGGCCCTGTTCCGCCTCGCCCAGATCGAGACGGAGGAATCCGAGCAGTACGGCGCCCTCGCTGGTAGTGGCGGCCGCCTTTTCAAGAATGGGCAGGGCCTCGCCGTAGGTGTGGGCGTCGTAGAGCAGCCGGCCGTATTCGACGAGGGCCGGCGGAAAGTTGGGGTCCCTGTCCAGAACCTCTTTCAGGATGGTTCTGGCCTCCTCTTTCCGGTCGTCGCTGGCTGCCAGGACCGTTGCCAGGCCCACCAGGGTGACGGGATTGCGCGGCGAGAGACGCAGGCTGCGCCGGTAGCCTGCTTCCGCCGCCTCGAGATCGCCGCGGCGGTGAGCGATGGAGGCGGCGAGGTTGACGACTCGGACGTCGTCGCTGTCCGGACCGAGCCGGTCGGCGATGGCGGCCGCCTCTTCCAGGTCTCCTGTTTCACACAGGGCGTTGGCCAGATTGATCCAGGCGTCAATATGACCGGGATCGGCGGCCACGGCGCGGCGGTAGCAGCCGATGGCCTGGGTGATCTCGCCGCCGGCGTGGTGGAGCAGGCCGAGGTTGTTCAGCGCCGGGGCGTGCGTCGGCTGCAGCCGCAGAATGGCCCGATACGCCTGCCGGGCCCGGGCCGTGTCCCCCCGCCGATGGGCGTCGAGCCCCTGCTGGAAGAGTTTTGCGATCTTGTGGAGCTGGCCGGCGGACGGCTTTTTTCTGGCTCGTGGTTTCATGGCGAGCCATTGTACCGAATTGGTGCCGGAACCGCAAAGGACAGCGTCGCCGCCGAGTTTTTTTGCGATTTCATCGAACTTGTCGATTGCCCTCTTTGTCGGAATATTCTAGATTGCACGCCGTGCGTCGTCCGCAACGCGCTCGGGGGCGGGGCCGGTTTTGACAGAGGTGAAAGGGGACTCGATTGGTAATGGTGACGACACAGCGGGAATGCACGTCGCCCGTTTTGCAACGGGCCGCCAAGCTGTGGCGGTTTTTTTTCTGCCTGGTGTTGTGGGTGCTGTCGGCGGCATCGCCGGTGGCGGCGGCCGTGCTCACCGTTGATACCATCTGGCAGGGCGAGGTGCAACTGGACGAGGACCTGGTGGTGCCGGAGGAGGTCACCCTCACCATCCGGGCCGGGACCGTGATCCGGGTGCGGCCGGCGGAGAGTACCAAGACCGATCCCGAATACCTGTCGTACGCCACCGAACTCACCGTCCGCGGCCGGTTGCAGATCGAAGGCACGGCCGCAAGCCCGGTGCGGTTCTTGCCCGCCGAGCCGGCCGAGGACGGCGGCTATCCTTGGGCCGGAATCATCGTCGACGGCGGTAGGCTGACCGGCCGCCATCTGGCTGTCACCGGGGCGGAGACCGCCGTGCTCGTCCTGGCCGGCGCCGCGGCCGTGCAGGCGCCGGATTTTACCGGTAACCGGTACGGTGTTGTGGTCCAGGGTGAAGATTCCGTGGTCCACACCACCGACGGCCGCATTACGGCCAACGACTACGGCCTCGTCCTCTTGGCCGGCGGTCGGGCCGATGTGGCCGAGACCCGTGTCACCGGCAACGACAAACACGATCGGCTCGCATTGCCGCTCGCCCGTTCGCTTACGCCGGTACCCGCCTGGCAGCCGGCCGCCGTCCCCCTCACCCGATCGTACGGTAATGAGGCCATCGCCGGCACGGTGGTCTGGAAGGGGCGGGTGGTGGTCGACGGTGTCGTGCGGGTACCGCCCGACGCCCGGCTCATCGTCCTGCCCGGCACGGTGGTGGAATTCACCTTCCGGGACACCAACGGCGACACCATCGGCGAGAACGGCCTGATGATCCAGGGGCAACTGGTGGCCAAGGGTACCCCGGAGCGGCCGATCTTCTTCCGGTCGGCCGAAAAGACGAAGCGGCCGGGACAATGGGACGCCATCAACATCCTCGGCAGCGATCGGCGCCAGAATCTTATCGAGTATTGCCAGATCGAACACGCCTACCGCGGCACCCATTTCCATTTCGCCAACGTGTTCGTGAACCACGTCCAGTTCCGCGACAACTATCGCGGCTCCCAGTTCCAGGAGTCGCTGGTCACGGTGCAGGAGTCACTCTATACCGGCAACAAGAGTGCCGTGCGGGCCCGCGATTCCCAGGTGATCTTCCAGAACAACCGGGTGTACGCCAACGGTACCGGTGCCAATTTCTACCGGATGGATATCGCGGTGCGCGGTAACCGTTTCGTCGGCAACGGTGGCGACGGCCTGCGCATCCGGGAAGGAGCGGCCCGGGTGACCGGCAACCTCATGGCCGGCAATCGGTACGGGTTGCTCATCGCCAACGCCGTATTCGGCCGCTTTGCCGGCAACGTGCTCACTGCCAACCTGGAAACGGGCCTGGCGGTGCGCGACTGCGACCGCCTCACGATCGCGGCCAACGCGGTGACGGCCAACGGCGTCACCGGCATCAGCCTGCGGGGCGCGCGGGCCGCCATCACCGGTAACCTCGTGGCCGGCAACGGCGAACGTGGCATCGGTATCGTCGCCTTTGCCGGCACCATTACCGGCAACACCATCGTGGCCAACGGCCTTTACGGCATCGGTCTCGAGGGACCGGACGATATTGATGCGGTCGGTAACTGGTGGGGAGATGCCGACCTCGCCCAGGTGATCTACGACCATGCCGACGACCATGCCCTCGGCCGGGTGCGCGTCGAGCCGGTACTGGCAGCGCCAGCCCCGTTGGCTTGGCCCCTGGCCGACATCGGCTGGGATACGGTTTGGGCCGGTGCCGTCGTAGTGGATCGCACCGCCTCCGTACCCATCGGTGCCACCCTCACCGTGCTGCCGGGCACCGAGGTACGCTTTGGCCGGGAGGCGGGCCTCGAGGTCACGGGCCGTCTTATCGCCCGGGGAACGGCGCGGCGGCGTATCCTGTTCACCGCCGCCGAAGGAGCCGAGCCAGCCAGTTGGGGTGAGATCTCCCTCGACCATGCCGAGGGCAGTGTGGTGCAGTACTGCGATTTCCGGTACGCCACCTGGGGCCTGCACGTTCATTACACGCCGATGACCGTCAGCCACTGCCGCTTCCTGGACGGTGACGGCGGCATGCGCTACCGCAGCGGCCCGTACGAGATTCACGACAACCTTTTTGCCGGCAACCGGATTGGTATGCGGGCCTATCTGGCCACGGCCGCCATCCGCGCCAACGTCTTCCGGGACAACGAGATTGGTATCTTCGTGCGGGAAAAGGGCAGCGGCCTGAACATTTCCGGCAATAATCTGTATAATAACGAAAGGTATAACCTGCGGGTGGGGGATTTCAACAGCGAGGACGTCGATGCCCGCCACAACTACTGGGGCGGCGACGATCCCCTGGCCACCATCTACGACGGCCGGATGGAGGACGGCATCGGTATCGTCCGGTACGAGCCCTTTGCCGCCGCGCCGTATGCCCTGGCGGTGGATGGCGATCCACCGGGGACAGCGCGATGAAAACGATGGATCTGCTCTCGTGCTTGTTGCGATATTGTTTGGCGGTGCTCGTTGTGCTCGCACTTCCTACCGGGGGGGCGGCCTTCGAGACCGCGCTGATCTACGGCCGGGTGCTCGATGCCAACGGTCGGCCGGTGGTCGATGCCACGGTGGCGGCCTACGATTCGCCGGACGTCAAGCGGCCGGCCGATTTCACCGCCAGGCGGACGGGACCGGACGGTACCTATCGGTTGACGGTGCCGGCCGGCACCTACTGGCTGGTGGCGGTGGAACGCCGCGGCGGCGGTACCGGTCCCCTGCAGCTCGGCGACCGCCATTCCGGTGAGCCCCTCAAGGTGGTGCTGGCCGCCGGTGACGAAAAGCGTCGCGATTTCACGGTGCTCGACCTGCGCGACGCCGCCCGCCGGTATGCCAAGCAGAACGAGGAACTGGTGACCGTGCGGGGGACGGTGGTGGACGCACGGGGCCGGCCGGTGGCCATGGCGTACGTCGTGGCGGATGCCAAAACCCGGATCCGCGATTTTCCGACGTACCTGTCGGGCTGGACGGGGGCTGATGGCCGTTTCGTCCTCTACCTGGCGCCGGGCACCTATCACGTGGCCGCCCTCACCACCTGGCCGCCGGCCTGGGGCACCACGTTGTCGCAAACCATCGACTGCCGCTGGCCGGTGGACGACGTGCGCCTGGTCATCGGCGAGGACGCCGGCGATGAAGGCTGAGACCAGCCGCAAGCTGCCGGCCGCCGGCATGGACTCGGCAGGAGAGGGCCGGCCGCGGTGCCGGTGGACCGCAATGTTCGGCCGGTTTGACCGCCTCGATTGGCTTTCCCTGGCGGCGATCGTGGTACTCGGTCTTGCCGTCGCCGTGCTCGTGGTCACCTATCCCGCCGACGCGCCGACCCGCAAGGAACTGCGCCGCAGCCAACTGCTCGACCCGCAACTGGCCGCCGCCCTCGACACCGCCGCCAATCTCATCGCCGCCGGCAATCTGCGCCAGGCCGACGAACTGGTGGGTCAACTGGAACGCGATTATCCGTACAACGGCAAGGTGCACATGTTGCGGGCCGATCTCCATCTTCTGCGCCAGCAGCCGATCCAGGCCATGTTGGCCATGCGCAAGGCCGTGGACCTCTATCCGGATCTGCTCGACCGCAAGTCCGACGATTTTCAGGGCCGCAAGATCAAGAACACCATGCAGGAGGCGTGGGAGTTGCTCAACGATGAGTCGGCCGGCCTCGATGGGGAAGAGCGGCAACGGTACCGCAAGGTTTTTTATTACATGCAGCGCAAACTCGCCGGCAGTTGCGGATGAGGCCGGCAGCATGGAGTTGATGCGAAAACTATGTGTCGTAACCCTTTGAATTAGCGTGTCAGACCTGGACCGACAGAGACTTTTTACGGGATTGTCGAAATATTGGGTGTTCGTGCTCATGGGCGCGGTGCTCGGGGTCGGGGCGCTTTTGCTGTCGTGGCTCGGCAATCCGCCCAACACCGGCATCTGCGCCTCGTGTTTTCTGGAGAACATCGCCGGCGCCCTCGGCCTCCACGACAATCCGCGCATGCAGTACCTGCGGCCGGAGATTATCGGCTTCATCCTCGGCAGTTTCCTGTTTTCCCTCTGGCGCGGGGAGTTCCTCTCCCGGGGCGGTTCGTCGCCCCTGTTGCGCTTCTGTATCGGCATGCTGCTGGTCATTGGCTGCGCGGTTTTCATCGGCTGTCCGGTGAAGCTGATCCTGCGGCTGGCCGCCGGTGACCTCACCGTGCTGCCCGGCCTGGCGGGACTGGTGGTCGGCATCTACGTCGGCCTCGAGTTCATCGAGAACGGCTTTGCCCTCGGCGAGCCGCGGGAGACGAGCCGGGCGAGCGGTTTCGTGTTGCCGGGCATCATGGTCATACTACTTGTTTTCTTGATCGTGCGGCCGCCGTTCATCGGCTTCAGCACCACCGGCGCCGGTGCACTGCACGCCCCGCTTCTCCTCTCCCTCGGCCTCGGGCTCGTGATCGGCGGCTTGGCCCAGCACACCCAGTTCTGCATCACCGGCGGTATCGCCCGCATTTTCCTGTGGGGTCCGCGGGAGATCATGAACTGTCCCCGCTCCACCGGCCTGTTGGTCAGCATTGGCTCCTTCTTTCTCTTTGCCTTGGTCACCGCCGTGCTCACCGGCCAGTTCCATCTCGGCATCCACGGCCAACCCAGTTCCACCGATGCCTACGGTTGGACCTTTCTCGGTATGGTCCTGGTGGGTTTCGGGTCGGTGCTCATCCGCGGTTGCCCGTTGCGGCAGATGATCGCCGCCGGCGAGGGAGACAACGACGCCGGCGCCGCCGTCCTCGGCATGCTGGTGGGTGCCGCCGTGGTCCAGAACTGGGAACTCGGCTCCACCGTCGCCGGTACGCCGCCCGCCGGCCGCATCGCCGTGTTGGCCGGTCTGCTTTTCTTGTTCGTCGTCGGACTCGCCAACCGGCGGCGCGGCTACGGCATCGCCCCCGAGTATCAGGTGGGCCTGGATTGATGAAATCGCAAAAAGTGCGATTCCATCGGGTTCACGGTTTGGAAGCCGTTGCATTACCGTGTCAGACCGTAACTGATCACGGGGTTGCTCCTTCGTCTGCCGAAGTCGCAGTCTCTGAGTGATGAGTGACAGCAATGAGCAACGAGCAATGAGTGTTACTCAGCACTCATTGCTCAGCACTCAGCACTTACCACGATGACGCCGCAGGTGGTGAGCGAAGCGAATGACCGGATGGGGTGCCCTGTGACCAGATACGTCAGGCCTGGGCCGACGGCGACTTTTTACGAGGCCGTCTGGATTGATTATCGCAACGATTGGGATCGGAACATGACCGTGAGAAAGAGCGTATCCATCTTTGTCGTGGTGCTGGCTGCCGGCCTGCTGCTTGCCGGTTGCGGCCGGCAACCGCCCCTGGAACTCCACAAGACCACCCTGGAGCAGGACACCACCTGGCGGGGGACCGTGATCCTGTACGGCGACGTTCTGGTGCCGCCCGGCGTCACCCTCACCGTGCTGCCGGGCACTATGGTCAAGCTGCACCGCATCGATGAAAAGAGCGACGAGAACATGTTCGGTATCGATTCGCCGTACTATCCGTACGCCGAGATCATCGTCCGCGGCCGGCTCGTGGCCCGCGGCACCGCCAAGGAGCCCATCGTCTTCACCTCGGCCGAGCCCGATGCCCGGCCGCGTGACTGGGGGGCGATCAATTTCTTGGGTAGTGACGGCTCCATACTCGAGCACGTCAAGGTCCTCTGCGCCTATAACGGCGTCCACGCCCACGGCTCCACTTTGGAGATCCGCAACTGCGAGTTCGTTCGAAATGGGGTGGGGATCAGCTTCAAGAGCGAGGAGGAAACGCCCGGCGTGCCCTGGTACGGTAAGCGCTCCCGGCTTACGATCAGCGGTTGCCTGATCGCCCGCAACAAGGGCGGCATCGGTTTTCGCAACTCCTCGGGTGTGATCGAGCACAACGAGATCCGCGACAACAAGTTCTTCGGCATCTTCGCCAAGGAGGACTCGGACGTCGTGGTGCGCTACAACGAGATCACCGGCAACCGCAAGGGGGTCTATCTCTACCAGGTGCGGGGGCTGCGTCTTGAGTACAACAACATCTACGACAACCGCGATTACAACATCGCGCCGGCCGAGGCCCAGGACTATCCGGTGACCGCGCCGCACAACTGGTTTGGCACCCGCAACCGGGAGGCCATCGCCGAGACGATCTTCGACCATGCCGAGGACCCGGAGCTGGGCGAGGTATTGATCACGCCGGTTGCCGAAGAACGGATTGACTGGGAGAAAAAGCGATGACCAACGAACGGAAGGTGACTTGGCTGGTCAGCTTTTCCCATTTCATCACCCACGGCTACATGACCTTGTTGCCGGCTCTTCTGGTGGTGATCACCGCCGAGCACTCCATGAGCTTTCTCGACATCGGTCTCATCGCCAATGTCGGCTATTTCCTCTACGGCCTCGGCGCCTTTCCGGCCGGCTGGCTCGCCGACCGGTTCGGTTCCAAGCGGGTGCTCACCGCCGGCGTGCTCGGCATGGCGGCCTCATCGCTTCTCGTGGGGCTGTCACCGGGGGCGGTGGGCTTTGCGGTGACCTATGCACTGCTCGGCACCTTCGCCAGTATCCATCATCCGGCCGGGCTATCGCTCATCGCCCGGCGGGTGCGGGAAAAAAAGGGCCAGGCCCTCGGTGTCCATGGCGTGCTCGGCAATGTCGGGCTTTTCTTGAGTCCGCTCACCGCCGCCGCCTGCGTCTGGTTCACCGGCACCTGGCGGTCGGCCTACATCATCTACGGGGTGGTGGGGCTCATCTTTTTCGTGGTGCTGGCCCGGGCCCGCATCGCCGACGAGGCGGATCTCCGGTTCGGCGATCTCGTGCGGGGCCGCCGCCGGCCGGTGCCCGCTGCCGCCGGCGAGAAGAACGAACCGGCGGAGGTCCTGATCCCGGTGGCGTTGTTGCTCCTGTATGTGGGAAGCATCCTGTCCGGTTTCATTTTCCGGGGCTCGCTTACCTTTTTCCCGGCCCTGTTGCAACGGAACGTGCTGGCCATCGCCTCCCACGACGAGCCGGTGGTGGTGGCCGGTTTCGTTACCACCGCCATTCTTTCCCTAGGCCTTGTCGGCGCCTGGTTCGGTGGCTGGATCAACGACCGGTTGCGGCGGCCGGAGTTCTTGCCGGCCGTGGTCTTCGCCCTGGCCGCCCCGGCCCTCTACGGTCTCTACCGACTGGAGGATACCCGGCTTTTGGCCGTTGGTGCCTTCTACAGTCTGGTGTACTACGCCTGGCAACCGGCGCAGAATTTCCTCATCGCCAAGTACACCCGCGACGCCTCGCACGGCAAGGGATTCGGGGTCAACTTCTTCCTCATTTTCGGGATCGGCTCCGTGGCCACCGCCACCGGCGGCTACTTCGTCGATACCTGGGGAGTGGACTACTTCTACGGCTTCATGGCCATCATCGCCCTGGCGGCCCTGGTGGCCGCCGTCGCCGTGTATTTCGTCCGGCCGTACCGGTTGCGATGCCGGGTGCAACTCGAGAAGGTGGCCGGGCGCAACGGAGCATGAAAATCGCCGGACTCCCCGGCGGTGGCCGGAGACTTTCATATAAAATCAACGAGGGTAATCCATGCACGACGTCGTCGTTTTCGGCAAGAAGTTCCGCACCGGTGAGCTGCTGCTCCAGGCCGGCAAGATCGAGGAGGCCCAACTCGAACGGGCCCTGTCCCACCAGGCCGCGGTGCCGCACCGCCTGGGCGACATCCTGCTCACCCTCGGCTTCGTCTCCGAGGAGGATTTGCTCGAGGTGCTGGCCAACCAGCTGGGGCTTGCCATCTACGAGCCGCGGCCGGAGGACGAGTTTTTGCCGGTCAAGATATCGAAACTCTTTCACCGCGAACATCCCTTTGCCCTGCTCAAGCGCGACGACCGGCTCATCCTGGTGGTGAGCGATCCGTTGGACAGCGATATCATCACCACCATGGGCATCCTGCTCGGCGAGCCCTGCGAGATCCAGCTCACCCTGGAGTCCACCATCAAGAAGATCGTCAACGAGCATTACGATCTCGCCCTGCAGGGGCTGAGCGAGGGGGAGCTGCTCCTGGACGAGTCGGATATCGACAAGCTGAAAGACATGGCCTCCGAGGCGCCGGTCATCCGCTACGTCAACAACCTCATCGATACGGCGGTGGGCCGCCGGGCCAGCGATATTCATCTCGAGCCTTTCGAAGACGGCATGCGTATCCGGTTCCGCATCGACGGCATCTTGCACGATTATGAGGCCCCGGCCCCGTCCATGCAGGCGGCCATCGTCTCGCGCATCAAGCTGCTGGCCGGTCTCGACATCGCCGAGCGCCGCTTGCCCCAGGATGGCAAGATCTCCGTTCGCACGTCGGGCAAGGAGGTGGACCTGCGCGTTTCCTCCATGCCCACCGTGCACGGCGAGGGGGTGGTCATCCGTATCCTGGAAAAGGGCAACATCATCCTGGAGATGAACCGGCTCGGCATGCCGCCGGAGTTGGAGAAAAGGTTTCGCAAGGTGATCACCCAGCCGGACGGCATCATCCTGGTCACTGGTCCCACCGGTTCCGGCAAGACCACCACCCTGTACTGCGCGCTCAATCACATCAATACCGGTGACAACAAGATCATCACCATCGAGGATCCGGTGGAATACCAGTTGCGCGGCATCAATCAGATTCAGGTGCGGCCGGAGATCAACCTCACCTTTGCCAAGGGGTTGCGCTCCATCGTGCGCCAAGACCCGGACGTCATCATGGTCGGCGAGATCCGCGATCTGGAGACAGCGGAGATCGCTGTCCAGTCGTCTCTCACAGGCCACCTGGTCTTCTCCACCTTGCATACCAACGATGCCGTCTCCGCGGTCATCCGGATGATCGACATCGGCGTCGAGCGTTTTCTTTTGGTCAGCTCACTGCGCGCCATCCTCGCCCAGCGGCTGGTTCGTTGTATCTGCCCAGAATGTCGAGAGAAACGCGGCTTCGCCTCTGAGGTCGGCTACCTGTTGCCGGGCGGCGAAGACTTTCCCCTCTACGAGGGGCGAGGATGTCCACGTTGCAGCCAGACCGGTTACTCCGGCCGGATCGGCCTTTTCGAACTGCTCGTGATGAACGAGGCCATGAACCGCGGCGTTTCCCAGGGGCTCGACCTCATCGATCTCAGGAGACTGGCCGAAAAGGAGGGCTTCCGCACCCTGTTCCAGGACGGCATGGACAAGGTGCGCCAGGGGGTGACCACCTTTTCGGAAGTTATTCGGGTCAGCCGGGGGACGGAAAACGGGATTGTATGACGGCATGGCCCCGGGCCAGGCAGGCCTTCCGGGTGGGCCCGGGGAAAATCGCGTCAGCCGAGGAACGGAAAATGGCATTATACGACTATACGGCCTTGGACCATGAGAACGCCCTCCAGGAGGGGGTGATGGAAGGTCCGGACAAGGCGATGGTGGCCCGCCGCCTGTTGAGCCAGGGGTTGCGGCCGCTGGAGATCCGCGAGCACGCCAAGGCCCGGGGGGGCGGGCTCTTTGGCCGGCAACTCTTCCGACGTGCTACGATCACCAAGACCGATATCGAGTTCTTCACCAAGCAGATCGCCCTACTCCTGGAGGCGGGGCTTTCCCTGGACGCCGCCCTGCGGGTGATGCGCCAGAATTCCAATAAGGAGTCCTTCAAGGAATTCACCGGCCAATTGGAACGCAAGCTCAAGGAGGGCAAGTCCTTTTCCCAGGCCCTGGCCGACTATCCGTATTTTTCACCCATGTACGTCAATATCGTCCGGGCCGGCGAGGAGGGGGGGATTTTGCCCGAGATGCTCAAAAAAATGGCCGAGTACCAGCATACCTTCCAGGAACTCAAGCAGTTCGTGGTTTCGGCTTCCATCTACCCCGCCTTTCTTCTCGTGGTCGGCTTCTTCGCCGTGGTCATGTTGGTGGTCTTCATCCTGCCGAAGTTCGAGGTGCTGTTCTCCGGTATCAGCCGTGAACTGCCCCTCAACGTCGCCATCCTCATGAACATCGCCCACTTCGTGCGCAACCATTTCCTCATCGCTTTGGTGTTGTTGTTGGCGCCGCCGGTGGCTCTGGTCCAATGGGTGCGCACCGGCCAGGGCCGCAAGACCTTCGACCACCTGGCCAACCGCCTGCCGGTGGTGTCCGGCTTCATCCAGGATCTGGAAACCACGCGTATTTTCCGCACGATCCAGGTGCTGGTGGAAAATGGTGTCCACCTGGCCGTGGCCCTCAAGATTGGCAGCGGCGTGGCCTCCAACCAAGAATACAAGCGGGTGTTGGCCCGGGCCACCGAGGCCCTGAAGGAGGGGCAGGAGGTGGGAAAACGGCTGCGGCGGGAGGGGTTGCTGCCCGATCTTGCCGCTGATCTCTTGTCCATCGGCGAGGAGTCGGGCCGGGTCGGCGAGGTCTGCGGCCAGATCGCCGATCACTACGAGAACGAACTGCGTACCCGGGTGAAACGGCTCATCGCCCTCATCGAGCCGATCTTTATTTTGCTCATCGCCTTGGTGGCCGGTTACGTGGTCATTTCCATGCTCTCCGTCATCCTCAGCATCAGCGAGATTGCCGTATGATGGGACGGCTGCGGCGCAGGCGGGGCCAGCGGGGTTTTACCCTGCTGGAACTCCTGGTGGTGCTGGTGATGCTCGCCGTTATCGTGGCGGTGACGGCGCCGGCCACCGGTCGCTTTCTCGATCGCCTGGAGGCCCGCAAGAAGGAACGGCGCTTGATGGCCGTGTTGCGCTACGCCCGCCTGCAGGCCATCGCCGGCGGCGAGACGGTGACGGTGCGGGTGGGCGAGGACGGCCGCGTCCTTGAACTGGCCGGTGGGGTGGAGGAGCGCCGCAACGTCGGCCTTGGCGAGGACGAGCGGCTGCAGCTCGAACCAGAGCCGATGTACTTTTATCCCGAGGGCACCGCCACTCCTGGTGAACTCATCCTGGCCGGCGACTATCGGTCGCTTACCATTGACATCGATCCGCTCACCGGCTTGCCGGTGCGCCGCCTGACGGAGGCAGGGGAGTGAAGAAGGAGGAGGCCGGCTTCACCATCTTCGAACTCCTGGTGGGGGTGATCCTGCTCACCATGGTCTCCACCATGATCTATTCGGTGTTGCACACCGGTATTCGGTTCTCCAGCCAGGGGGAGGAAAAGATTTTCGAACTCGAACGCCGCCACGGTCTTGCCACCCTGCTGTTTCAGCAACTCACGAGCGCCTGGTACGATCCCCAACGCAAGAACGTGGTCTTGGCCGGGGACGGCGAGACCCTGCGGATCGTCACCAACTACCCGCTCCTGTACCGGGACGCGGGGGTGGTGCTGGCCATCTACCGGTACGATCCGGCGCAGCGCAAGCTCTATTACACAGAAAAGCGCGATTACTACAACATCGACTACGACGAGGAGTATCTGCCCGATTACGCCGACATGCTGCTGTTGGCGGAGGACATCGGCGAGGTGTCGCTGGCGGTTGATGACGAAAGCCTGATCGCTGCCATCCAGCTCGGCGCCACCACCTTCGAGGTCCGGCCGCGCTGCGCGGTGCCGACATCGAACAGCGGTGAATGACCGATCGGTGTTGTCTGGGATGCCATGAGGAACGAACAAGAACATCATAGCTCGCCGGCAACCGGCCCCGGCCCTCGCTGTCGGCTGGCATCGGGGGAGGGATTCGTAACTGGTCAGGGGGGTGCTTCTTCGTATGTCGAAGTCGCGACCTCGCGGACCGGGTATCCGGTCATTCGCTGCGCTCACCACCTGGTTGCAGGGCGCCCCAGATGCAAGGAAGAGGCACGCGCCGCGTACTGGGAGCTACGCAAGCGTGCTGATGACGCCGCAGATGGGGTGCCCTGTGACCAGATACAGGGATTCACGGTCATCGAGGTGCTGGTGGCGGTGCTCATCCTCGGCCTTGCCTATGTTGCGGTACTGCAGAACTTTTCGCTTTCGCTGCGCAATATCGGGCGGGTCGACGAGGCCCGTACGCAGGCCTTTACCGAAATGCTCGCCTTCGAGGAGATTCTGGCCTCCGAGGATCCCGACGCCATTCCCGACGGCGAACTGTTTCTCGAAGGAAATCACTACCGGCTTCTGTGGATCGACAGCGAGGACGGCCGGTTCTCCACCCTGATCATGGAACGGTTGTAGTCCCATGTGCCGTCGGCGGACATACGCGGAAATAGCGCCCCGGGCCGACGAGGGAGGGCGGCGGGGCGGCTACGCCCTGATGGTGGTCATCCTCATCCTGCTGCTGGTGAGTTATCTGGCCGCCAATCTCGCCCTGCAGGTGCGTTCCGAGTTGCAGGCCTCCTTCAACGTCAAGGAACGGCTGGCCGGCCGTTTCCTGGCCATGGCCGGCATTCAGACCGCTATTTTCCGCAAGGTGGACAGGCCCATCGACAGCATCGACACCCCGTACGAGAAGTTTCTCGAAGGCTATCCCTATGAAGAGTACCGGCCGGGCCGGGGGCGGTTTCGGTATTACTTGGTGAGCGAATCTGGTAAAATAGACCTCAATACCTTCCCTCGCGGCCTGATGGAGCTTTTTCTCGCCTATCACGGTCTCGACGAGGAGGCGATCGAGGTGGTCATCGATTCTCTCCTCGACTGGCGTGACCCGGACGATCTCCATCGCTTGAACGGCGCGGAGACCGATTACTACCAGGGGCTGGACGATCCATACATCCCGCGTAACGGCCGTATTCAGGATCCGGCCGAGTTCTTTCTCGTGCGCGGAACCGAACCTCTGCGCGGCACGTTCGACCCCTACGAGGTGTTCACGGTCAATAACGGCCGCAGCCGGATCAACTTCAACAGCCTGACGCCGGCGATGCTCGAGTTCCTTGCCGACGGCGACGCCGAAAAGATCGCCCTTTATCGTCAATTCCAGGAGGAGAAAGAGGGGACGCGGTTGACGGTCGCCGACATGCAGACTATCCTGGGGCCGGAACGCTACGAGGTGCTGCGGCCCTTTGTCGTTCCGTCGATCAACAACAAGTTCTACTCCGTGCATGCCGTGGGCGAAGCCGGCTACGAGCCGCCGGCGGAGGAGGATGTCGAGGGTGAGGAACCGGCCCGACGCCACTGGCCGGGGGTGCGCATCCAGGTTCTCTATCAATGGCGGGGGGGAGCTCCCTATTTCCTGCGCTGGCGTGAGAGCTTTTCATGAGTGAACCGCTCCATATCTGCATTCAGCACGACGGGATTGCCATCTACGGCCAGGGTACCGACGTCGATCTCCGACTGGCGGCCGCCGAGGAGGTCAATCTCGGCACGAAGCTGGCCGAATACTTCCTTACCCGTGGTGGCCGACGAGAGGTTCTGCTCTTCGTCAGCGAGGACCTGCTCTTCTACAAGACCATTACCCTGCCGCTCAATACCCGTGATCTGGAGGAGGCGGTGAGCTTCCAGGTCGACATGCTGGTGCCCTTCGAGGAAGACGACCTGATCTACGGGTTTGAAACCGAGCGGCACAAGGATCATTACCGGGTAACGCTTGCCTGTGTCAGCCGCGAGCTCGTTGAGCCGGTGCTCCGGGAACTCGCCGCCGCCGATGTCCGCATCGCCGGTCTGCATCCGGAGTTCCAGCGTTACGTTTCCCGCGCGGCGCCCAAAGGGCGTTGGGCCCTGTTCCTCGAGGGACGGTTGCACCGGTTGTTGCTGTTTGAGGGGCGTCGGCTTGTCGAGCGGTTGCTCTTGCCGGTACGGTCGGCCGAGGAGCAGTTGGCCGAGTTGGCGGGCACCGAAGAGATCTATAGCCTGGCGCCGGCGGAGGGCTCTCCTTTCCGCGATGCTGCCACCCTGGTGACCCATCAGGGATCCATCAAGGAATTCAATCTGTTACCGGCTGCCTACCGCCGGCCCGAGTATTCCAAGTTCCTGATCGCCGCCCTGGTAGTGCTCAATTTCCTCGCCGTGGTCGGCTTCGTGGGTGGACGACTCTACCAGGTGAGCGACTACGAGGCCCGCTTGACCGCGGCCATCGACGAGGTAGCCCCCCTCGCCAAGGAAGCGATACGCCTGCGGGAGCGGGAGAAGGCCCTGCAGGCGGCCATCGACGAGTTCAAGACACTCACGCCCAATCCGGATCTCATCGGTTTCTTCGATAAGTTGACCAAGGGGTTGCCGAAGAGCGCCTATCTCGATCAGATGCGCCTCGACGGCAAGAACCGTTCGGTGATCATCCAGGGCTATACCGACGACATCGGCGAGTTGGCCGGCAAGCTCGCCGATCTCGGCGATGCGAAGTTGAAATCGACCAGCCGCCGGCGCAACAAGATCTACTTCAATATCGAGATCAGTTTGCCATGATGCGCCTGGCAGCCATTCTTTACCAGTTTCGCTCCCGCGGGGTATTGATCACCATCGCCCTGGTGCTCCTGGTCCTGAACTTCGGTCGGCTGACGGTCAATTATCTGAATAGCCGCGAAGAGATGCTCGCCAACCGCGTCGCCTTGCTCCAGCAGCAGCGGAGGCTGGCGGCCGGGGTCGAGAACCTGCGCCAGCGGGTCGAGGCCCTGGAACAGCAGAAAAAGGGCGTGGAGGCCTTCCTGTTCCGAGGAGAATCGATGGAGACTGTCGCCTCGGCCATGCAGATCGCTCTCCAGGAAAAGGTGGCCAAGAGCGGGTTGACGCCGGAGTCCCTGCGCCCCATCACCCGGGGCCGCAAGGACAAGAAGGATGAGCGGCACTACCATGAACTGGCCATTAAGCTGCGCCTGGCCGGCGACCTGCAAGGGATGCTCGATTTCATCGCCGAAATCTACCGCTCCAAGCATCTTTTCATCATCGAGAGTTTCGTCATCAAGCCGACCCGCAAGGATCTCAAGATTCTCATGGATCTCAAGGGGTTCTATACGTTGGCCGCCGCCGGCGACGACCACAAGGAGAAGGCCTGATGTTCCGGTTTTTCGTCATCGTCGGCCTCTTCCTGTCGCTTGTCTTTCTGGGTCGCGGCATGCTGGCTGCCCTCAAGCCGTTGGAATTGCCGCCGCCCGTGTCACCGCCGGTGAAGAAGCCGGTGCCGAAGAAGGGAATCCGTCTGGCCGATTTCTACCCTAAGCCGCCGGTGGTGATGCCGGAGCTCAGCGACGGGTACCTCTTCAATGAAGAACGGCTTCTGGTCACGGCCGAGCCCGAGGCACCCGAGGAGCCGGCGGCGGAGCCCGAAGAGCCGGCCCTTGCCGTGGACATGGAGACCCTGGAGTACGTGGGCTCCATCATTGTGGGGGAGTTGCGTAAAGGTATGGTGGCCTTTACGGTGTTGGAGCCGCAGGCCAAGCAAGCCCCGAAGAGGCGGCTACCGGCGCCGGGTCGCCGTTTGCCCGGCCGTCAGACGACGGCAAAGAAGGTATCGAAGAAGCCGTCGTCGAAGAAGTACGCCACGGTCAAAGAAAAGGACGATTTCTACGGCTACACGGTGGTCCTGGTGGCCCCGGACCGGATCGTCTTCAGCAAGGGCGACAGCAAGGTGGAGAAACTGCTCTACGATCCGGAAAAAGAACGGCTCGCCCCGCCACCCATCACCAGGCAGGCCGCCAGACCGGCGGCCAGGCCCGCTCCCGCCGGTCGGTCCGCGGCCCGACCGGCGGCGCGGCCTGCCACCCCGGTTCGACCGCCGACCCGGCAAACGCCGGCCGCGGCACGGCCGTCCGCCCGGTTGCCGGCCTCACCCCACAGCCGGGCGACCACGCCGCCCCCGGCAACGCGGCCGCGGCCGACGGTGATTCAGCGGCGGCGGGTGCCCACGGGACAAGGGCGATAACGGGACTGAGACTGACGAGTAACTGATAACTGGACATCCGAAGGGTATTTCATGAAAAAACGAACCACGTTGTGGATCTGCGTGTTACTGCCGGTCCTGCTGCTCGGTTGGGGTTGCGCCGGCCGGCAGCCCCAGGACAGGATGGACGCGGCATGGCTCGACCTCGGGGAGATCGCCGCCAATGTGACCCATGAGAGTCGGGAGACCACGCTCCTCGATCAGGAACAGGCGGAGGGGCCGGCCGAGGCGGCCGCCGAGGACGGTACCGTCCCGACCCTTACCATCGCCGGCAAGGGAGACAATCCCTTCCTGAAGCCGACCGAGCCGACCGAGCCCGTTCCGCCCAAGGAACTGCAGGGCGAGGGCGTTCTGCTCAATTTCGACAATGCCGATATCTACGAGGTTATCCAGACCATTGCCGAGCTGCTCGACATCAACTACATCATCGATCCCCAGGTCAAGGGGGTGGTGAACATCCGGTCCGGCAAGAAGATCCCCATCGAGTACCTGTACCCGGTCTTCAAGAAGATCCTGCACATCAATGGTCTCGATGTCCGCAGCGAGGGCGAATATCAATACATCTACGTGGCCAAGCAGCACGTGTCGCCCTTCATTCGCAGCCCGGAGGAGATCGGCCGCCTGCAGGAATCCTCCCGCCTGGTGACCCAGATCATTCCGGTGCTGCATCTCGGCTCCAGCGAGGCCATGAAGCTCATCCAGCCCTATCTCTCCGACCATGGCCAGGTCGTCGATCTACCGGTCCAGAACCTGCTCATCGTCACTGATTTCGAAAGCAAGGTGCTCGATTGTATCAATCTGCTCGCCCGTCTTGACGTCTCGCCGCTCGCCAATCTGGCGGTGCGGATGATCAAGGTGGAAAACGCGCCGCTCTTCGATCTTAAGGACGAGGTCGAAGAGATGATGACCGCCCTGCAAATCAATCGGCAGGATCGCAAGGGGGTGTCCATCGTGCCCCTTGAGCGGATCAATTCCCTGCTCCTGGTGAGCAACAACCGGTCGCTCCTCGATACCGTGGCCGGCTGGATCAAGGAACTGGACGTCCTGCCGCGTGAAGGACGCGACAATATCTATATCTATAACGTGCGCAACTCGGTGGCCTCGGAGCTGGCCGAGCTGGTCAACAACCTGATCGCCGAAAAACCGGCCACGACCACGCAAACCCGTACCCAGCCGCCCTCGGTAAAAAAATCCACCACCAAAAAAACGGCGGGAAGAACGACCGTCGGTACGCCGACCCTGCGCACCACCACTTCGCGTGCATCCTCCTCGGCCATGCAGTTCGCCGGCGAGCCCATGCTGCTGGCCGATGACTCCCGCAACATCATTCTCATCCGGGCCCTGCCGCCGGACTACAATCGTCTCCTGAAACTGCTCGAGCGTCTCGATAACATACCACGCCAAGTGCTCATCGAGGTGCTGGTGGCCGAGATCAACCTCACCGACGAGTGGCAGATGGGGCTCGAGTGGTGGGTCAAGAACCATACTTTCCATTACAACGGCAAAACCATCACCCAGGATATGCAGACGCACTTCAGCACCCTGCCGGGGGCAAGGCCCCTGCCGGAAAACCCCTTGTCCGGCTTCACCTACAGTCTGCTCAGCACCAATGAGAACATCTACGCCCTGCTCAACATGCTGGCCACCAACAACAACCTGTCGGTACTCTCCTCGCCGCAGGTGCTGGTGCTCAACAACGAGACCGCCACGGTCAACGTCGGTGACCAGGTGCCCATCGTTACCAGTGAGTCCGGTTCCAGCACCGCCGGCGATCTCAACCGGACCATCCAGTACAAGGATACTGGTATCATTCTGAACGTCACCCCGCGGATCAACTACGACGGCATCATTCTCATCGACGTGGACCAGCAGGTTTCCAACGTCAACGAGCAGATCAAGACCGACGTCAGTTCGCCCACCATCTCCACCAAGCAGGTGAAGACCAAGCTGGCGGTGAAGGACGGCCAGTCGATCCTGATCGGCGGCCTCATCTCCCGCGACAAGACGGAGAACGAGACCGGCGTGCCCTTGCTCAAGGACGTGCCGATCCTGGGCGCTCTGTTCAAGTATCAGGAGAAAAAGGACTCCAGGAAGGAACTGCTCATCATGATCACTCCCTACGTCATCGAGAGCGAGGACGTCCTCGACCAATATATCCGCGAGTTCCGAGAGAAGACCAAGGCCCTGCGCAAGAACGTCTTCGGCGATACCCGGTCGTTGCTGTACCGCTGACCGAGCGCTTCCGGTTTGGCTTGCACCCCTTTTGGTTTTATGGTAGGTTGGGTTCCCAACCTACGGGGGTAGTGTGCCTGCCCCTCGTCCTCTTTCGTTCCGGGAGTTTTTGCGCCGTACCCCTCCTTCCCGGAAAAGCGTTTCTCATGCATGTTGCCCCTGGATGACAGGGAGCCGCGGCTGGCGGATGCGGCTCCCCGCCACGAGGGGAGAACTCTAACCTTTCATGCGAGGTGTGTCTTGAAAAAGAAGATTCTGGTAGCCAATCGTGGAGAGATCGCCCTGCGGATCATCCGGGCCGCCCAGGAGCTTGGCCACGAGACGGTGGCGATCTACGAGACCCCGGACGCCGATGCCTTGCCCCTGCGCATCGCCGACGAGGCGGTCTGGATCGGCGACGGGCCCCGGGTCGATTATCTCGATATCGACAAGGTCATCAAGGCGGCCAAGAAGACCGGCGCCGATGCCATCCATCCCGGCTACGGGTTTCTGGCCGAGAATCCGGACTTCGCCGCCGCCTGCGAGGAGGCCGGCATCATCTTCATCGGGCCGCCGGCCGAGGTGATCCGCAATCTGGGCGACAAGGTGGTGGCCCGGCGGATCATGGAGGAGGCCGGTATTCCCATGGTGCCGGGCACCGGCAACCTGCCCGCCGGCGACGAGGGCCTCGCCGCCGCCCTGGCGTTCGCCGACCAGTACGGCTACCCGGTGATGCTCAAGGCCACCGCCGGTGGTGGCGGGCGCGGTATCCGTCGGGTGGAGAGCGCCGACCAGTTGCGCGAGGAGTTGCCCATCGCCCGGGCCGAGGCCAAGGCCGCTTTTGGCAACGATGCGGTCTATGTGGAGAAGGCGGTGGTCAACCCCAAGCACGTGGAGGTGCAGATCATCGCCGACCGGTACGGGGAGACCGTCCACCTCGGCACCCGCGATTGTTCCATCCAGCGGCGCAACCAGAAATTGGTAGAGATCGCTCCGGCCTTCATCAGCGACAAGAAGTTGCTCAACGAGATCTGCGACGCCGCGGTGCGGGCCGCCAAGGCGGCCAACTACTTCAATGCCGGCACCGTCGAGTTCCTGGTGGACAAGGACGGCAACTATTACTTCATGGAGATCAACACCCGGCTGCAGGTCGAGCATACGGTCACCGAGATGATCACCGGCATCGACATCGTGCGGACGATGATCAAGCTGGCCCTCGGCAAAAAGCTCGCCTTCCGCCAGGAAGACGTGGTGTTGCGCGGCCATGCGGTGGAGATGCGGATCAACGCCGAAGACCCGCAGAACGACTTCATGCCCGAGGGTGGCAAAAAGGTTACCGTCTACCGCTCCCCCGGCGGCTACGGTGTGCGGCTCGATGGCTTCGTCTATCAGGGATACACGGTGCCGCAGGTGTACGATTCGCTTCTCGTCAAGTTGACGGTGCACGGCTTTTCGTGGAACGAGACCGTCGATCGGCTGCGGCGCTGCCTGCGCAATTTCAACATCGCCGGACCCAAGACCACCATCCCCTTCTATCTCAACATCGTGGAGGACGAAGACTTCCAGAAAGGGGAGTTCGATACCTCGTACCTGGACACCCATCCCCATCTCTTCCAGTACGAGGAACATCAGAGCGAGGTCAACAAGCTGGCCGGCCTGATCGCCGAGATCCACTGGAAGAAGGAAAATCCCTACGCCGCCTGATCGACGCGGCTAAGCCATCCAAAAGGTGACGTCCATGGAACGTATCGTTTACGGTATGCCGGTCGACGAGGTCCTGCGCATCCTGCGCAATGCCGACGGCTACTACATCACCAATACCGCCCGCGACCTGTCGCAGTCGGACTACAAGAACCGCATCCTGCTCCACACCGACTTGCTCGCCGCCGAGCCGCGGGAGCAGGCCGGGTATTTCTCCCTCGAGATCACCGGCGGCGCCTCGATCCACGTCGATATCCTGCGCAAGCAGGTGGACCCGTTCCTGAAGCTGGAACTGCTGCGGGAGAAGATGCCGAAGACCATGTTCCAGACCCTGTGCCGCGGGGTCAACCTCTTCGGCTACCGGCCCTATCCGCAGAACGTCATCCGGTTGGTGGTGCGGGAATTCGCCAAGTACGTCGATGTATGGCGGGTGTTCGACTTCATGAACCACGTGCCCAACATGCAGGCGGTTTTCGAAGAGGTACAGCGGGCCGGCAAGATCCTGGAGCCGTGCATCTGCTTTTCCACTGGGCCGGAACACACCAACGAATTCTACGTCGGCAAGGTGGCCGAGATCCTCGACGTCACCGGGCCGGATATCATCCTGTGCATCAAGAACCACGGCGGCCTCGGCACCCCGAAACGGATCGGGGATCTCGTGGCCGCTATCAAGGACCGGTTCCCGGATCTCGTTATCCACTACCACGGCCACAATACTGACTCCAACGACATCGGCCGTATCGAGGCGGCGGTGCTCAACGGCGCCACCATCGTCGATGCCTCGGACCATGCCTTTTCCGCCTATTACGGTCCGCCTCCGATCCTTTCCGTCATCCATACCTTGAAGGATCACGGCAAGCGGGCCATCGGCATCGACGAGGAGGCCGTGGTCGCGACCTCGGACGTGCTGCGCGACGAGCGGCCCCACTACGATTGTTTCGAGTCGCAGTTCCGCGGCTTTTTGCCCACGGTCCAGATCCACAAGTTGCCAGGCGGCGCCATGGGTTCATCGCTGGAGCAGGCGGTCAAGGGCGGCTTCCTCAACCGAATGCCGGAGATTCTCCACAAGGAGCTGCCCAAGGTCCAGGTGGAACTTGGCAACTGGTGGTCCGTGACCCCGGGTTCCCAGATTCTCTGGACCACGGCGGTGCGCAACGTGCTGGACGGCGACCGTTACGGCAACCCGTCCGGCGACCTGAAGAACCTGCTCTTGGGCAAGTACGGGCCGTTCCCGTTCTACCAGCCGGCCGACTGGATCTACGAAAAGGTCTTCGGACCCGATTGGAAGAAGATACTCGAGCAGGAGGGCGGCATGGACGATATCGAGGACATCGATATCGAGAAGGAGCGCCAGACGCTCGCCAAGCGGCTCGGCTGGGAACCCACCGACCAGCAGCTCGTTACCTATCTCCAGCATCCCAACGACGCGGTGGAGTTCTTCAAGTTCGAGCAGAAGTTTGGCCGGGTGTATGTCCTGCCGCCGTCGATCTTCCTGCGGCGCGGCGGTTTCAAGCTTGGGGAGACTCTGCATTTCCGCGATCACGACGGTAAGAACCATGTCATCGAGATCGGTCCGACCCTGAAGAATGAGGAGACCGGCGAGATCACCGTCTACCTCAACGTCGATCATCACCAGCGGTTCTATACCTTCCAGGAGGAAAGCGCCGCCGGGCCGGCGGTGCCGCAGGTGACCCTGTCCAAGGAGGAAATCGCCGAACTGGCCGAGGCCGGCGACATGCGGGCGCCCTTTGCCGCCAATATCTGTGATGTGCTGGTGGAGGAGGGCCAGGAGGTGAAGAAGGGCGACCGGCTCGTCATCCTCGAGGCGATGAAGATGCAGACGCCGGTGGTGAGCGAGGTGGACGGCACGGTGGAGAAGGTGTCGGTGGAACTCGGCGCCGCCGTCCAGATGGGCGACAAGCTCGTGAAGATCAACAAGGCGGAAGAATAACAGCCCGTTGTTCAACGGGCTGCTATCCTACGAAAAAAGGGGCTGCGCGGCCCCTTTTTTCGTTGCTGGTCATTGGACCTCGATCACCGAGTTCTCGGTGCCGAAGGGATTGGGAGTTCGGAGTTCGTTGGCCGGATCGGTCCACCATTGGCCGTCCACCAGGAAAAGGTATTCGTAACGGCCCGGTTTCAGTTGTACCGATTTTTTGAAGATGCCGTCCTTGAAGCGCCGCATCCGGTAAGCGGTGGGATCCCAGTTGTTGAACTCCCCCACCAGAAAGACTTCTTTCGCCTCCGGCGCGTGCAGTTGGAACTTGGTGGACGGTCGTTTTTGTGATTTCGCCGCTTTCTTCTTCGTTGCCATTCTTTCGCCTCCTTCTCCTTGATCGGGTCTCTCCGCAACCGACCTCCCGTTTCTCCCGGAATACTCCGGCAGCCGGCGGCTCCATTCCCACTTTGCGTTCTGGCGCTGCGGATGTCAACCAAAAAAGGAAGGCCCCGTAATACTTCGCAGCCGGCCCAGGCCTGACACGATAATTCAACGGGTTACACACCGTGAACTCGATGAAATCGTATTTTTTACGATTTCATCAAAAAGGATGGACCCGTAATACTTCGCAGTCGGCCCAGGCCTGACACGGTAATGCAACGGGTTCCAAATCGTGAACTCGACGAAATCGCATTTTTTGCGATTTCGTCAAAAAGGATGAAACCGTAAAAAGTCGCAGTCGGTGCAGGCCTGACACGGTAATTCAAGGGGTTACACACCGTGAACCTGATGGAATCGTACTTTTTACGATTCCATCAAAAAGAAGTCAGGGGCCGAAGGTGAGGCGGTGGAAGCCGCCTTCCGGGAACCAGGGCCGCTGGCTGTCGCAACCAGTGATCTCCACCAGGTATGCCTCGACGACGAGATAGACCTTGGCCTGTTCGCGCATGCAGGCACACAGGGTTCGGCCGTGGTGGCCGAAGACCGTGTGGCAATGGATGCGTGGGGTGTCGCCGTCCCAGAAAACACTGCCGAGGCCGACCACCTCGTGGGGACCGTCCACCCGGTCCCAGACCGGCTCCGGCGGCACGGTGGGCTGGCGGGGGCCGGTGACCACCTTGGCGTCGATGATGCCGCCGAACAGATGGAACCAGGCCGCCCGGATATCGTGTTCCCGGACCAGTTGTTTCAGGCCGGCCAGGATGTCGTCGTCATGGTCGAAACGGATGACGAACACTCGGCCGATGGATGCAGTGCGGTATTCCATGGATTACGAACCCTCTTCGGAAAAATGTTGCAGGCGGAGGCGTTCCTCGGCCGCCTGCAACAGGCGGAATATTTGCCGGCTGTGGGCCTTCTTGCGGCTGCGGGCGTAGCGGGCTGCAAGGCGCCGCAGCTCCTGGGTATCGACGCTGGGAAAGGTTTGGCCGATGGCGTCCAGAGCCGGGCTCGGCCAGTCGTCACCCGTCTCTTCCTCCATGGCGGCGATGGCCTCGCGCACCAGATCGTCGCGCAATCGTTCGAGCCGGTGAAATCGTTCCTTGTCTTTCAGGAGCGATCCCCGGCGTTCGGCGAGAAAATCGAGGAGAGGGGCGGGATCGGCGGCTCGCAGTCGTTTGGCAATGAATTTGAGCAGCCGTTTACGGGCGCCGCCGCGCAGATCCCGGACCTCCAAGACCAGGGCGCGGATCTCTGTATCGGCCGGCAGGTCAGCGATCAGGGCTGGTGGCAGGGCGGCCAACTCCTCCACCACTTCCAAGATGGCGGCGGCCTGGCGCTTTTTTTCGCTCTTGCTCGGCATTGGCGCGGCCGGCCTTCTTTTTTGGTTGCCTTTCACCGGGGCCACGAGTAGTATTTTTGTTTTTTCGAGAAGATGATCAGAGTAGCCCGCTGCTAGACGGGCTGGGGCGGCACCGGCGGGTGCCGCGCAGATTGCGCTTCAACTCCACTGTATCGTAAGGAACTATGACCATACCACAGACGTTCACCGTGAATCAACCGACCCGTATCCAGTTCGGATGCGGCTCTATCGTCTCCCTGCCAACGGCCATCGAGGAGGCCGGCGGCAGCCGGGTTTTCCTGGTCGTCGATCCCGGTCTTGCCGAGGCCGGCATCCAGGAGCGGGTCACCTCCTTGCTGGCCGAGGCCGACATTCCGTATTTGCTCTACGATGAGATCGACCCCGAGCCAGGTCTGCGCCTCGCCGACGAGGGCGCTCGCCGGGCCCGCGAGTTCGGTGCCGACTGCGTGGTCGGCGTCGGCGGCGGTTCGGCCATGGACGTGGCCAAGGCGGTGAGCATCCTGCTCACCAACGGCGGCCGGGCGGCCGACTACATCGGGCTCGGCAAGATCGCCAAGCCGGGGGTGCCGAAGATCATGGTGCCCACCACCGCCGGTACCGGCGCCGAGGTGACCTTCACCGCCGTGTTTATCAACGAGGAGACCGGTTCCAAGGGCGGCATGAACGGTGATCCCCTGTATCCGGACGCGGCCATCCTCGATCCGGAGCTGACCCGGACACTGCCCCCCGGCATCACGGCCGCCACGGGAATCGACGCCTTCACCCACGCCCTGGAGGCCTACGTCTCCAACGCCGCCCACCCGATTTCCGATCTCTATGCCCGCGAGGCCATCGGCCTCATCGCCCGTTCCTTGCCGGTCGCCTACGCCAACGGCGACAACATGGCGGCCCGTACCGACATGCTGCTCGGCAGCCTCCTGGCCGGCAAGGCTCTGGCCACCGCCGGCGTCGGCCTCGTCCACGCCATGGCCTATCCCCTGGGCGGCCTGTACAACATTCCGCACGGGCTCGCCAACGCGGTGCTCCTGCCCTACGTGGTCGAATACAACATCATCGGCAGCCCGCAACGGTTCGCCGATATCGCGGGTCTCATGGGCTACGACACCACGGGGCTGCCGCTCATCGACGCGGCCCGGCGGGCGGTGGACGCGGTGTTCAACCTCAACTACGACGTCGGCATCCCGGACCGGCTGGCCGATCTCGGCGTCGAGGAGAACCGCATCGGCGAGATGGCCGATATCGCCCTGACCGTGGCACGACCGGTGGCCAACAATCCCCGGCGGCCGAGCCGCGATGACGTCATTCAGATCTACGAGACCGCCTTCGACGGCTATGAATGAGAGTGAGGGGTGAGGGGTGAAGAGTGAGGAGTAGCGAGAAAGGAGAGCGATATGCCAGGATTCGAGGTGTTTGGTGAGGAGGAACGGCGCCAGATCAGTGAGGTGCTGGAGACCGGGGTGCTGTTCCGCTACGAGTTCGGTCCGCAACGGCGGGGTATCTACAAGGTAAAAGAACTGGAGGAGCGGTTCGCCGCCTACTGCGGCGCCGGCTACGCCCAGGCGGTGACTTCGGGCACCGCAGCCCTCAAGGTGGCCATGGCCGCCCTCGGCGTCGGCGAGGGCGACGAGGTCATCACGCAAGGATTCACCTTCGTGGCCACCTGGGAGGCGATCTTCGACGCCGGTGCCGAGCCGGTGTTCACCGAGATCGACGACACCCTGAACATGGACCCGGCCGATCTCGAAAAGAAGATCACCCCGCGCACCCGGGCGATCATCCCGGTGCACATGATGGGGGCACCGGCCCGCATCGAGGCGATCAAGGAAATCGCCGACCGGCACAATATCCCGGTGATCGAGGACACGGCCCAGGCGGTGGGGGCGTCGCTTCACGGCAGAAAGCTCGGCACCTTCGGCGCATGCGGCACCTTTTCCTTCGATGCGGTCAAGACCATGACCACCGGTGAGGGGGGCATGGTGGTGACCGATTCCGAGGACCTGTGGCGCAACATGAGCGAGTACCACGACCACGGCCATGACCACGTGCCCAATCCCGGCGGCCGCGGCGGCGAGGGCCGCCGTTTCATCGGTTTCAACTACCGGATGATGGAACTGCAGGGGGCCATCGGCCTGGCCCAGCTCGCCAAGCTGGATTCGGTGATCCTCGCCGGCCAGCGCAAGAACAAGGCGGTGATGAAGGAGATCGTCGCCGACCTGCCGGGGGTGTCGTTTCGCACCGTCCTTGACGAGGCGGGGGACAACGCCGGCTTTCTGGCCTTTTTTCTCCCCGATGCGGAAGCCGCTCGGCGGGTCAACGCAGTGCTGGCGGAAAACGGTGCCGGCGCCATCTATTTTGCCGACAATACCTGGCATTACTATCCCAAGTGGGAGCACCTGCACGCCGGGGCCAGCCTGGCCAAAGGCGGCTGGCCCTTCGTTCGGGCCGAGGGTAAGCGGCGGGTGGTGTACGACCCGGCCGCTTTACCTAAGTCGGCCGAGATCATGGATCGGTTGCTGGTCTATCCGGTACCGATACACATGGACGACGAGTTCGTGGAGCGGTTGCGGCAGGCGGTACTCAAGGTTAACCAAGGGTAGTTGCCGTCCCACAGGTCCCGGAGGCCGGCGCGACGAGGAAGTTCTGCCGCGCCTTGTTCTTATCGACAATGCTCACCTTGGCTCTCCCGCTGCGCCCGAGGTCATACCCTTTTCCGCAATCCGTGCCCCACGTCTCGTAACTTCGTGATCGGTGATCGTTCGGACGATCCCTTCGTAATCACGGTGCTCGGTCATAGCCCTGAAGATCGTCGTCGAGAGACCAGATCAACACCCGTCGTGTAGGGTGCAGTTCGCATTGGCGCTCATATTCTTTGATGATCGTCAGATCGCCAATGCTGACTCCGCGCATCGCGCTGTCAGGGAATTCGTCCAGCCAGGCCAGCCAGTCGTCCGTTGCCGGCATGGGCGTGACAACCCAGGGCGCCTTTCCCTTGTATCTTAACCAAAGCACAGAGAAGCGCCGTAGACGGCCGTATGGCC
>CAYRGZ010000013.1:0-31926 GCA_964423785.1 uncultured Desulfobulbia bacterium | reverse complement strand
GAGTTTTTACGGGATCATCATTTTTTATCATACCAGAGAACGACGCTCCACGACAATGGCAGAACCAGCCTACAATCGCGTCGGCATCGTCGGCGTACCGCCGCGGGCCATCATCCGCCGTCTGAACACGGACGGCACCGAAATCCTCGATCTCGACGCCCTGCTCGTCCGCACCGACATTGAACGGGCCACCGCCCATCTGCCCAAGGTCTACTGCGCCATCCTGCGGACCGTGGTGCTCAACGCCATCTCGCTGGATCTCGACGCCATCTTCATCGATACCGGTCCCGGTAAATGCGACGGCGCCCTGCACGTGGCCCACATCCTGGAAGATATCCTAGACATCCCGGTGATCCGCACCCGCAACCAGGACGATGAGGGGGTCGGCTACCCGCTCTGCCAGGCCGACATGAACCTCACGGAGAAATTCCTGCGCATCACCGAGGGCGTGAAGAACGCCGATCCCGAGCCGGCCAACCTGCCTCCCTGCCAACCAACCGCCGGCTTCTGGGGTGTGCCGCCGCGGGACTTCTCCATCCTGGAACTCTTTCCGCCCACCACCCACGTGTACGGCTGGACCCGCTGCATGGAAAACAAGACGCCGGCCGATCTGGCCCTGGAATGCCAATACGACCCAACGGTGCCCACCGTCTTCTTCGCCCAGTCGTTTTGCGCCAAGACCGCCCTGGCCCAGCACCTGGCCCGCCAGCATCCCCAGGCTCTCTACCTGGACGTGGACGTCACCCCGTCCAGTTCAACGCGGGCCAAGATCCAGGCCTTTCTCGAATTGTCCGGAGCGCACCGATGATACTCGCCGACTTCGGCACCTCGTACTGCAAGTTCCTCGACACCGACAAGGGGGAGGGCCCGCCGACCATCATGCCGGCCAAGGATCTGCCCGCCGACCTGCGGGTCGATGTCGCCACCGGCCACAACGGCCAGCGATTCGCCCGCCGGTACGTCAACGAACTCATCGCCCTGGCCCGGGGCGGCGAGGCGCTCATCGACGAAAAGGATTACGTACTGCTCGACTGCGGCAGCCGGGACATCAAGTTCATCCGCTACCAGGACGGGCGGCTCGCCGACATGGGATGGAACGCCGAATGCGGCGCCTCCATGGGATTCACCATCGAACTGTTGGCCACCTACTACGATCTCGACTACCGGACCATCCCGGTACCGGACCGCACCTTCAACGTCACCTGCGGCGTACTCGGCATGAGCCACATCTTCGACGCGGTGATCGCCGGGCACTCCATCGAGACGGCGGTGGCCCGCTTCGTAAAAGGTATCGCCATCAACGCCCACCGATTCGCCGGCGCTCCGAAACGGCTCTATCTCTCCGGCGGCTTGTGCGACAACCCGCTGTTTATCGGCTGTCTGCCCTGCGAGGTGGTTCCCCTGGGGCGTTTCGTCCTCCTCGAAGGTCTTAAAAAGGTCGCGAGCGATGCCTGAAAGCCCCCGCCTTTCCCATTGCCGCCACTGCCGCTGGTTCTACATCACCCACCAGCCTGCCCATCCGTACGGCTGCCGGGCCATGGGATTCGCATCGAGCCGCCTGCCCTGCCAGGTGGTGTACGAATCGAGCGGCATGGCCTGCCAGGCCTTTTCTCCCAAGAACAAAACGCAGAAAACACCGACCAGGTGAGGAGCGGCCCGCCCGAACGCCGCGCCGGACTTGCAAGTGGGGCATCGGGCAGGAGCTGTCACGCACCCTGCTTGTGCAACCAAGCCCGGACGAGTTCTATGGCCCGATCCGGATTGCTCTTGGCCAGCCGTTCAATCCGATCGCGATCGGTGAGATCCGGCCCCGCCTGCCGGAGCAGTTCGAGCAGTTCCTCCTCCTTGGCGGCCTGTTCCGTCTGGCGCTCCAGCTCCAGTTGCCGGCGGCGGCGGGCGGCCAGCATGTTTACCAGAAGCTGCATGCCGGGTCGGATGACGAAAAAGACGACCAGAAAGAAGGTAACCAGGATGCCAAGGGGGCGGCCGAGTAGATCGATGAGTTGGTAGACGGTATCCATGATGGTGACCATGGGCTTGAACCCGCCGACAACACCGGCAGGCAAAGTTGCCCCTTGTTATACCATGCCGCTAACGGCGGTCAAGCCCCCTTCATACTAGGTATTTTCCCCACGATATCCTCCACACCTCCCCTGAAAACCAAAGGAAATCTATCGGAATTCCTGCGACAGACACCCGTGATTCCACCTAGAACGATAATTGACAGAAAAGATGATCTCCAGTAGGGTTGGGGGGGGAATTGTCCCTTGCCCATCCGAGGAAAGCCCATGCAGGAGATCATCGACCAGTTGGAGAAAAAACGCCGGGCGGCGCGCATCGGCGGCGGCCGGCAACGGATCGACCGCCAGCACGCCAAGGGCCGCCTCACCGCCCGCGAACGCCTCGACCTGCTCCTGGATGAGGGCAGCTTCGAGGAGTGGGACATGTTCGTCGAACACCGGTGCCACGATTTCGGCATGGAGGAGCAGACCATTCCCGGTGACGGCGTGGTCACCGGCTATGGGACGATCTGTGGCCGACTGGTCTTCGTCTTCAGCCAGGATTTCACCGTGTTCGGCGGCTCCCTGTCCGAGGCCCATGCCGAAAAGATCTGCAAGATCATGGACCACGCCATGCGGGTCGGGGCGCCGGTCATCGGCCTCAACGATTCCGGCGGCGCCCGCATCCAGGAGGGGGTGGCATCGCTGGCCGGATATGCCGAGGTCTTCCAGCGCAACGTCCTCGCCTCCGGGGTGATTCCCCAGATCTCGCTGGTCATGGGGCCGTGCGCCGGCGGCGCCGTCTATTCGCCGGCCATGACCGATTTCATTTTCATGGTCCGCGATTCCTCCCACATGTTCGTCACCGGCCCCAACGTGGTCAAAACCGTCACCCACGAGGAGGTGAGCGCCGAGGACCTGGGAGGCGCCGTCACCCATTCCACCCGGTCCGGGGTGGCGGACGGCGCCTTTGTCAACGACGTCGAGGCGCTGCTGATGCTGCGCCGCTTCTTCAATTTCCTGCCCGCCAACAACCGAGAAAAACCGCCGGTCTGGCCCACCGATGACCCGCCGGATCGGCTGGAATACTCCCTCGACTCCCTGGTGCCCCCGGACCCGAACCGGCCGTACGACATGCGGGAGCTGATCCTCAAGGTGGTGGACGAAAAGGACTTCTTCGAACTCAAACCGCAGCACGCCAAGAACATCATCACCGGCTTCGGCCGCATGAACGGCTCCACGGTGGGCATCGTCGCCAACCAACCCATGGTACTGGCCGGCTGCCTGGACATCGACTCTTCCACCAAGGCGGCCCGATTCGTGCGCTTTTGCGATTGCTTCAACATCCCGATCGTCACCTTCGTCGACGTACCGGGCTTTCTTCCGGGCACGGCCCAGGAACACGGGGGCATCATCCGGCACGGCGCCAAGCTGCTCTACGCCTTTGCCGAGGCCACCGTGCCCAAGGTGACGGTGATCACCCGCAAGGCCTACGGCGGTGCCTACGACGTCATGAGTTCCAAACACCTGCGCGGCGACGTCAACCTGGCCTGGCCGACGGCGGAGATCGCGGTCATGGGTCCCAAGGGAGCGGTGGAGATCATCTTCCGCCAGGAACGAAACGATCCGAAAAAAATCGCCCTGCGGACCGAGCAGTACCGCAAGACCTTTGCCAATCCCTTCATCGCCTGTCACCGCGGCTTCATCGACGACGTCATCATGCCGCACGCCACCCGCAAGCGCATCTGTCGATCACTGGCCATGTTGCGGGACAAGAAGCTGGGGAACCCGTGGCGCAAGCACGGCAACATTCCCCTCTGACCCCTCGTTGCAGCGGGACCCGATCCATGTTCAAAAAAATCCTCATCGCCAACCGGGGCGAGATCGCCTGCCGCATCATCCGCACCGCCCGCCGCATGCGGATCCGAACCGTGGCCGTCTTCTCGGAGGCCGACCGCGACGCACTCCACGTCCGTCTGGCCGACGAGGCCCACTGCATCGGCCCGCCGCCGGCAACGGCCAGCTACCTGGACATGGACCGGATCATCGAAGTGTGCCGCACCACCGGCGCCGAGGCGGTGCATCCGGGCTACGGATTTTTGTCGGAGAACACCGCCTTCTCCCACCGGCTCGCCGAGGCCGGTATCGTCTTCATCGGTCCGCCGCCGGAGGCCATCGCCGCCTTGGGCGACAAGCTGACCTCAAAACAGCTCGCCGCCGAGGCCGGCGTTCCCACCATTCCCGGCCACGACGGCATCGTCGAGGACGCCGACCAGGCGGTGGCCATTGCCCGGCAACTCGGATACCCGGTCATGCTCAAAGCCTCGGCCGGCGGCGGCGGCAAGGGAATGCGCGTTGTGCGCGACGACGAGGAGTGTCGGGAAGGGTTCGCTCGGGCGCAGAGCGAGGCCGAATCCGCCTTCGGCGACGGCCGCCTGCTGGCGGAGAAATTCATCGAGGAGCCGCGGCACATCGAGATGCAGATCATCGCCGACAACCACGGCAACGTCTTCTACCTCGGCGAACGCGAATGTTCCATCCAGCGGCGGCACCAGAAGGTGATCGAGGAATCCCCCTCCCCCTTCATCGACCCGGCCACCCGCCGGCGAATGGGAGAGCAGGCGGTGGCCCTGGCCCGCCGGGTGGGCTACCGCTCCGCCGGCACGGTGGAATTCATCGTCGATCGTAAGCGCAACGTATATTTCCTGGAAATGAACACCCGCTTACAGGTAGAGCACCCGGTGACCGAGTTCGTCACCGGCCTCGATCTGGTGGAGCTGATGATCCGCGTGGCGGCGGGCCAGGACCTGCGCCTCGACCAGGAACGCATCATAGCCGACGGCTGGGCCGTGGAGGCGCGCATCTACGCCGAAGACCCAGAACGCGATTTTCTCCCCTCCTCCGGGCGGCTGGTGTACTTCCGGCCGCCGGCGGCCGAAGAAGGCGTCCGGGTGGATACCGGTTGCCACGAGGGCGGCGAGGTACCGGTCTTCTACGACCCGATGATCGCCAAACTCGTCACTCACGGAGCCACCCGCATGGAGGCAATCAACCGCATGCGCGCCGCCCTGGATATGTTCTACGTCCGGGGCGTGACGACCAATATCGACTTTTTGCAAGCAGTGTTCGCCCATCCCCGTTTCCAGGAAGGACGGCTCTCGACCCACTTCATTGCCGAGGAATTTCCAGACGGCTTTAAGCCCGGCGATGCCGTCAAGCCCGAGCCGGAAGTCTTCGTAGTGGCCGCAGCCGCCATCCACCACCGCTACACGAACCGGGCCGCCGCCATCTCCGGCCAGATACCAGGGCATGGCAAAGAGGTGCGCCCCGACTGGGTGGTGCTCATGGACGACGACAAACATCCGGTCTCCGTGCGGCCGGTGCACCACGGCGTCGAGGTCTCCTTCGGGGGACGAACGTACATGGTGACGAGCAAATGGCGCCTCGGTGAGCCCATCTTCCGGGCCGAGATCAACCGGTCGCCGATCTGCATGCAGGTGGAACGAACCGGTATCGGCTACCGTATCCGGCACGGCGGCAGCCGGGCGGACGTTCTCGTGTTGTCGCCGCGGGCCGCGGAACTGAACGATTACATGGTCAGCAAGAAGGAGACGAGCCGCAGCCCCTTTCTCGTTGCCCCCATGCCCGGGTTACTGATCTCGGTGCTGGTCCACGAAGGAGACGAGGTGGCGCCCGGCGACCCGCTGGTCGTGGTCGAGGCGATGAAGATGGAAAACACCCTGCGGGCCGACCGGGCGGCGCTGATCAAAAAAATCCTCGTCCAGTCCGGCGACAGCCTGGCGGCGGACCAGCCGATCCTTGAATTTGCGCCTCTGAACACCACTGGGAGCGGATGAGGAGGAGGAAGCCCGGCCCTAGCCAACCCTGTGTGAGGGCTTCCATAACGATCACGCCACGTCCCCCACGTCCCGGCCGCCGAGCCGGCTGCGGCATTCCAGCAACCGGCAGACCCGGCCCTGTTCGATGTGGACCAGGGTTTCGGCAAACACCTTGATGTCTTCCGGATCGTGGCTGATGAGAACCACCGGGGCCGGCATCCGCTGATGAATCCTGACAAAATTTTGCCGCATGCGGTCCCGCATGGCCGGATCAAGGGCGGAAAAGGGTTCGTCGAGCAGCACCAGTTCCGGCTCCCTGATGAAGGCGCGGGCCAAGGCGACCCGCTGCCGCTGGCCGCCGGACAATTCATCGGGATAGGAAGAGGCAAGCTCTGCTATCTCAAACAGTTCCAGGAAGGCCGCCACTTTTTTCCTGTCTTTCAGGCGCCAGGGCCAGTTGCCTTCCAGGCCGAAGGCGACGTTCTGCCACACCGTCTTGTGGGGAAAGAGCGCGTAGTCCTGAAACACATAACCGATATTGCGCAGACGGGCCGGGACGTTGATGCCGGCCTCCGCATCGAACAAGATACGATCACCGAGACGGATCACCCCGGCATCCGGCGCGGTGAGACCGGCAATGGCCTTCATGGTCAGGGTCTTGCCCGAGCCGGACGGCCCGTACACCACGGTGAACCCGGCCGAGGACGAAAAAGCGACATCGAGGCCGAAGACCCGCCCCCTGCTGTTTTTCAATGTCTTTCTGATGGCAACCGTCAGCATGTGGTACTCGCTTTGCGCTTCAAGGCCCCCCTTAGTTAGGGAACGAGAAAGCCGTATCGCCGCAACACCTCACTGCCTTCCGGGGTGGCGAAAAAATCGACAAAAAGGCGGGCCTGTTCCGGCCAGCGGCTGCTGGTGATCACCGCTGCCGGGTACAGAATAGGATCGTGGCCGTCGACAACCGTGACCACCGTGATCTTGTCCGGAAAAAGCATGGCATCCGTGCGATAGACGAAACCGGCATCCACCTCACCGCGCCGCAGGTAGTCGAGCACCTGCCGTACGTTGCCGCCAAAGATCAGCTTGTCGGCGAGCGGCTGCCACAGCCGCCGCTTCTCAAGGGCCTGCTTGGCATACTGGCCGGCGGGCACGGTGGCGGGATTGCCGACGCCAATCCGCTTTATCCCGTCGTCGGTGAGATCGGCCGGCCCGGAAATGCTGATTTTTTCCCGCTTCGGCACGGCCAGCACCAGGGAATTGGCGGCGATCACCCGCAGGGTTTCCGGCCGGACGGCTCCCTGCCGCCGGGCCTTTTCCATGTACGCACTGTTGGCGGACAGGAAGACATCCACCGGCGCCCCATACAGGATCTGCTGCAAAAGAACGCCGGTTCCGGCGAAATTACGGATTATTGTTATATCGGGATGACGCGCCTCGAACCGTTTGCTCATCTCGCTGACCACGCCGGTCATGGAGCTCGCCGCCGATACGACAAGTTCGACGGCTGCGGCCGCCGGCCGGGTCGACAGCAGGATACCGGCCAGCAGTATGGAGCCCAAAATTTTACGAATTGCGTTCAATTTCACCTCCTATTCAAGCCTGGCTCCGCAGATCGCCGCTTCCGGCCCGGAACAGGCGGCCGGCGGTGTAGAGAATGATCACGCACAAAGCCGAGGCGATAACGACCAGCATGTTGGCCTCGGCATCGTTCCCGCTCTGCACGGCGTCATAAACCGCCATCGACACGGTTTGCGTGCGGCCCGGCAGGTTGCCGGCCACCATCAGGGTGGCGCCGAACTCGCCCATGGCCCTGGCAAAGGCCAGCATGGCGCCGGCCATCACTCCCCGCCAGGCAAGCGGTAGGGAGATCCGGGCAAAAACGGTGAGTTCCGTGGCTCCCAGGGTACGGGCCGCAGCCTCGACATCCTCGTCCACACCCTCGAAGGCGGCCCGCACCGACCGGATCACCAGTGGCAGGGTGACGACCACCGCCGCCACCACCGCCCCCTGCCAGGTAAACAGCAAGGAAACGCCGAAGTACTCGTCCAGGAACCGACCGATCACACCGTTGCGGCCCAGCACTACAATGAGGTAGTAGCCGAGCACCGTGGGCGGCAGCACCATGGGTAGGGAAACAACGGCATCCAAAAACTCGCGCCCCCGGAACCGGTATCGGGCCAGTCCGTACCCGATGCCGATGCCGAGCGCGGTGGAGATCAGGGTGGCGAATGTGGCAATTTTCAAAGTAAGACTGAGCGCAGCCATTGCATCCTCCATCGTACACGTTCCGATGAGGCAGATACTATGCCATACCAAAAAATTTTCTCCATTCCACTATCTTCGCCGGTGATGCGCTAACGAAGGTCGCGACGCCGGACCGGCGGCCATCGTAATCCCGACATTTTTGTCGCATCACGAACAAACCTGACACCATCGCAACAACTAATTGATGGAATCGTAAAAAATACGATTCCATCAAAGCTGTGAACCTGCGGAATCGTGACACGATTCCGTCAAACTTTGTTTTGGCCAACCGTGGTCGAAAAAGCCAAGGATGGCTTTTTCGACGGACTGATAAGAAGAGCAAACCGGACAGATCGAGAACAGTTCGGTCGCACAGGCACGGAAGTGGCGAGATGGAACTCGGAACAGTGCAGATATTTCCTACCGGTATCATGCGGAGCGTTCCGCATCAGAGAGTTGGGCGGGTCTGTGGTGGCCATCGCGGCGTAACCCGATGGAGCACCACACTCACCGCCGACCGCCGGGACGAGCAGTGAGAGGATCGTCGGGCCAATGGTGCTTGGGATAGCGGCCGGCCAGTTCCTTTTTCACATCGAAGTAGCTGTTTTTCCAAAAATTTTCGAGATCGCTCGTCACCTGTACCGGCCGGCCGGCCGGTGACAGCAGGTGCAGGAGCACCTTGACCCGCCCGCCGCAGACCGTGGGGGTCTCCCTGCAACCGAACAATTCCTGTATCCGCACCGCCAGGACCGGTGGGCCGTCGGCCGGATAGTCAACTTTCCGCCGCACGCCGCTCGGCAGCCGGATCCGGTCCGGGACCAAGTCGTCGAGCTGGCGGCGGAGCGGCCACGGCAAGTTGGTAAGCAACACTTCATGCATATCGATGCGTCGCAAGGCGTCGAGACTGCGCTTGCCGACCAGCCAGGGGGCGAGCCAATCCTCAAGGCGATCGAGGAGCCCTTCGTCGCTCACGTCCGGCACTCCTAGATCGGGAAACACCCGGCGCAAGAAACGTATTCTTGCCTGCAGCCGCCGACTGGCCCGGTCCCAGGGCAAACAATCGCTCCCCCGCTCCCGCACCGCGGCCAAAAGTAACTCCAGCACCCGATCCTCGTCCACCTCGGCAAGAACCCGCCGCTCGAGCACCACCGCGCCGAGACACCGCTGCGCCACCGCCTCCACCCGGCCGCCGACGAGACGGTACTCTTGTCGTTCTTCTATAGTCTCCCCGAGGACCCGTTCGAGATCGACGCGGTCCACCGCCGCGGCAAGATGGATTCTTCCCTGCCGACCGCCGGCATCGATGCGGGCCGCAACGAGAAAGTCGGCCGCCGCCAGGGGATCGCCGGCGGGAAGCCCAGCAGCGCGACCGATACTCAAGAGATAGATTCCGTGCCGGCCATCACGCCGCATAGCGATTCGGTCCGGATAGGCCGCCGCCAGAAGCATACCGGCCTGGCAGAACGCCGGCTCATCGGTTGCGGGATCGAGCTGTCGGGCGAGCCGATCCACGGCCCGGATTCGGGCTGCGTCCCCGCCCCGCGTCGACCGACCATTGGGCAGGCGGCCACGGCGAAAGCCGGCGAGCACCGCAAGCCGCGCCTCGATATCTACCCCCACCGCATGGCCGGCCGGCAGGATGTCCCGTTCCGAAAGCAAGGCGGCAAGATCAGCCGCCAACCGGCCGCACCCTTGCCGGCGGCCGACCACCAGCATGGCGGCCAGGCGCGGGTGAAGCCCTACTGCGGCAACGGCCCGGCCGAAATCGGTGAGCCGCCCCTCTCCGTCCAGCACGCCGAGACGACGCAGGAGTTCACGCCCCTGGGCCAGGGCGCCGGCAGGCGGCGGATCGAGCCAGCGCAGATCGTGGCCGTCCGTGCCCCAGCGGGCTAGATCCAGGGCGAGACCGGCGAGATCGGCCTGGAGGATCTCCGGCACCGAGGCGACGGGCAAAAGGGCCTCTTCCTCCCGGGACCACAACCGGTAGCAAACGCCCGGCCCCAGGCGTCCGGCCCGGCCGGCCCGCTGGGTGGCCGCCATCCGGGAAACCCGCACGGTCTCCAGTCCGGAAAGCCCGCTTTGCGGATCGAAGCGGGGCCGCCGCGTCCAGCCCGAGTCGATCACCACCCGCACCCCCTCGATGGTCAGGCTGGTCTCGGCAATGGCGGTGGCGAGCACCACCCGCCGCCGGCCGCCCGGATCGGGCAGGATGGCGCGCCGCTGCATCTCGATGGAGAGATCGCCGGCGAGCGGACAAACCAAAATTCCCTGCCGGACCAGATCGGCCAGTTCCTCTTGCATACGGCGGATGGTGACAATACCGGGAAGAAAGACGAGGATGTCGCCGGAGTGTTCGGCCAGGGCCCGACGAACGGCACCGGCCACGGAGACGGTGACGCCGGCGACGGTAAAATCGGCCGCCGCAGGCCGCCGGCCACGATCAGCGACATGGACGATTTCCACCGGATACTCGCGGCCGCTGGCGGTGATCACCGGAGGATCGTCCAAGAGGCGGGCAACGGCACCGGTATCCAGGGTGGCGGACATCACGAGCAGCCGCAGATCCGGCCGCAAAAGCTCCCGGGCGTTCAGGGTCAAGGCCAGGGCCAGGTCGGCGTGGAGGGAGCGTTCGTGGAACTCGTCGAAGATGACGAGCCCCACCCCGTCGAGGCCGGGATCGTCCTGCAGGCGGCGGGTGAGAATCCCCTCGGTGACCACCTCGATGCGGGTGGCGGCAGAGAGCCGGCGGTCGAAGCGGATCTGGTAACCCACCGTCTCGCCGACTTCCTCGCCGAGCAGCTCGGCCATGCGGGCGGCGGCGGCCCGGGTCGCGAGCCGGCGCGGTTCGAGCATGACGATCCGCCGGCCGGCAAGCCACGGCTCTCCAAGCAAGGCGAGCGGCAGCACCGTGGTTTTGCCGGAACCCGGCGGCGCAGTGAGCACAGCACTATAACGCTCGGTCAATGCCGCCCGCAGAGAGGGCAGGACAGTGCGGACAGGAAGATCGGGAAGTGTGGCGGCCACGGGTGAATACGGCGGGGATCAGGCATCCGCGGCCGCCGGCCCGGCCCCGTCACCGTGGCCCCCGTCGAAGTTCTTGCGGAACAGATCTTCCATGTACTTCTTCGGGTTGTCGATACCGGCCGCCGGCACCACCACGTGGCTCTCCGGCCGCCGCTGGGCCAGCAGACAGAGGCCGTATTCATAGTCGCGCTTGAGGCCGGCCAGCACCTTCTTCACCGTGGCCATGCCGAGTGGCTGCCGAGCCAGGATGCGGTCCACCGCTTCCTCGCTGAACGATACCGTAATTCCACAGGCGGCCGACAGATGGCCCGCGAACCGCCGGATCTCATCCACCAGGTCGATGAGGATATCGGCGAGATCGCGGGGATCGGCATTGGTCTCCTGGCAGTAGCGGGCAAAGAGGGCAAGGCGCTCCGGCGTGAGCAGTACGTCGAATTCCTCGAGATACTGCCCCACCTGGCGCACGATGCGCTTTTCCAGCCGCTTGCGCTCCGCGTCCGCCAGCCGGTCGTACAGTTCCCGGTTCTGCCGGCGGGCATCGTCCGAGGCGAGCAACCGCTCGAGGCTGCCCTCCGGGTCGTCCACCATGGCCTCGGTCACCGCCAAGACCTCGATATCGGTGGAAGGCAGCCGGGTCTCGAAGGGAAGCAGGATCCGTTCCATCACCGACACGAGACCACGGGCGCCGGTCTGTTCCCGGTGGGCCAGTTCGGCGATACGGCGCAGGGCCTCGTCGGTAAAGGTCAACCGAATGTCGTAGGCGAGAAAATCCTCCTTCTTGGCGGCGACCACCGAGCCGTTGGCGCTCTGGAGGATGGCGTACAGATCCTCCACCGACAGGGGATCGAGGACGGCGATCACCGGCAGCCGGCCGATGAACTCGCTTTCGAATCCATATTCGATGAGGTCCTCGGCCTTGACCTGGTGCAGGAGGCGGGAATCCCCCTTGGCCGGTCGCCCCACCTCCCGCTCAAAGCCGATACCGTGCCGGCCGAGCCGCCGCTGGATGATATCGACGAGGCCGTCAAAGGCGCCGCTCATGATGAACAGGATATTTTTCGTATTCACCACCCGCCGTTCCCGCTTGCCGGTGCGGCGGTAGTGCTCGATGGCCTCGATCTGCGAGATGGGGTCGTGGGCCACCTTCATCTCCACCTCGGTCTCCTCCATCGGCTTCAAGAGGGCCCGCTGGACACCGGTGCGGGAGACGTCGGCCCCGAACCGGTTGGGGGCGGCGGCGATCTTGTCCACTTCGTCGATATAGACGATGCCGTACTGGGCCAGTTCGAGATCGCCGTCCGCCTCCCGAACCAGATCCCGTACCAGATCCTCGACGTCACCGCCCACGTACCCGGTCTCGGAAAACTTGGTGGCGTCGCCCTTGACGAAGGGAACCCCGAGCCGCCGGGCGATGAGCTTGATGAGATAGGTCTTGCCCACGCCGGTGGGGCCGATGAGGAGCACGTTGCTCTTCACCCGGCCGACGGCGGCCTCCCGCCGGCCACCGTCCTCGAGCAGATGCCGCAACCGGTTGAAGTGGGTGCAGATCTTGGTGGCCAGTACCCGTTTAGCCGCATCCTGGCGCACCACGTACTCGTCCAGCCAGCGGATCAGCTCCTCGGGCCGCAAGTCGAAGTCGAGCACCGGCGACCGATCGTCGGACGAAGTCTCGTCGATCTCCGCCTCGCCCTCGGCGGCCGGCACCGTCTGGATGCCGGTGGATATCACCTTGACCTGACCGCCGTACTTGCGCGACAGGTACTCGGCCAGTTCCTTTTCCAGTTCCTCTTTTTTCGGCAGGTTTCCGCCGGGATCGTCTGTCATGGATTCAATCCTCCCTAATATCCAGAGCCTTGATCTTCTTACTGAGATGACTGCGTTCCATGCCGATTCGTTCCGCGGTCTGGGAAATATTCCAGTCGTTCTCCGCCAGGCGCTGGCTGAGCCATTGGCGCTCGAACCGCCGACGCGCCTCCCGGAAGTCGAGATCGTCCGGCGGCGGAACGGAGGGCCCAGTGCCCGGCAAGTGGCGACGGACGTCGTCGGCGCCGATCTCCTCGCCGGGGCACATGATCACCAGCCGCTCGACGAAGTTGCGCAGCTCCCGCACATTGCCCGGCCAGTCGTGGCCCATCATGAGTTCGAGTGCCCCTGCGGTGAAGGTCTTCTTCCCGAGCCCCTTCTTGGCGAAGTCGGTGCTGAACTCCTCCACGAAGAGCGGAATGTCCTCGCGCCGGTGGCGCAGGGGCGGCACGTGGATCGGCACCACGTTGAGCCGCCAGTAGAGATCCTCGCGGAAATTACCCTTCTTGATCTCTTCCTCGAGATTCTTGTTGGTGGCGGCCAGCACCCGGACGTTGACCGAAATGGTGCGGCTGCCGCCGACCCGCTCGAATTTCTGCTCCTGGAGGATACGCAGGATCTTGGCCTGGGTCTTGAGGCTCATGTCGCCGATCTCATCGAGGAAGAGCATGCCGCCGTCGGCAAGATCGAACTTGCCGCGCCGGCTGGTGGTGGCACCGGTGAACGCCCCTTTCTCGTGGCCGAACAGCTCGCTCTCGATGAGTTCCTCAGGGATAGCGGCGCAGTTGATCTCGATCATCGGCCGGTGGGCGCAGCGGGACAAGCGGTGGATGGTCTGGGCCACCAGTTCCTTGCCAGTGCCGTGCTCGCCGAGGATGAGTACCCAGGCGTCGGTGGGCGCCACCCGGGCGATCTGTTCCTTGAGCGCGGTGATCACCGGCGAGTTGCCGGTGAGCTCCGGCTTGCTCGCTGCCTGCTGGCGCAGGATACGATTTTCCTCCTCGAGTTCGCTGACCCGCAACGCATTGGTGATCGCCAGCACCAGTTTCTCGTACGACGGCGGTTTCTCGATGAAGTCGTAGGCCCCCATCTTGGTGGCCTGTACCGCGGTCTCGATGGTGCCGTGGCCGGAGATCATGATCACCGGCAGTTCGGGCCATTGGTTACGGATGCGCTCCAGGGCCGCCATGCCATCCATTCCCGGCATCCAGATATCGAGGAGCACGAGATGAAACTCCTCCTTGGCCAACAGGGCGAGCCCGTCCTCGGCGCTGGGCGCGCCGGCGGCCTCGAAGCCCTCGTCGGCCAGGATGCCGGCCACCGATTCCCGGATACTGGCCTCGTCGTCGATGATGAGGATGCGTTTTTTCATCTGGCAGCGGGATCGATATCACACGGTATCTGGAGGCTATCGGCAATGGCATTGAAACTCGCAAACAGTTCCACCACCATCTTCATTTCGTCGATTTCCCGACGGCTGGCGCCGGCCTTCATGGCCATCGATTCGTGGGCCAACGAACAGTACTGACACCGATTGACCAGCGACACCGCAAGCGCGATGAGTTCCTTGGTTTTATGGTCCAAGGCGCCGTCGGCCAGCATGATCGTTTTCACCCGGTTCCAGTTCACCTCGAGCCAATCGGCATCCACAGCGGCCAGGGCCCGGAAGAAGTTGGGAACCATGCCAAGGGTTTCCCGTATTTCTTCAAGCAGTTGCTTGGCCTTGCCCGTTGCTTCCTCTTCCGTGAGCAGTCGTGTCATTCTCGTTTTCTCCAGTTGTGAAGTTGGTTCTATTCCGCCCCGTCGGGCCGTCATCCGTGTCCCCGGCCGGCAACCGGACGATGAACCGGGCGCCGTGCGGGGAACGGTTCTCCATTGTAATCGTTCCGCCGTGATCGGCAACAATGGTGGAGGCGATGGCGAGCCCCAGCCCGGTACCGCTCTTCTTGGTGGAATAGTAGGGCTCGAAGAGTCGCTGGCGCTCCGTTTCCGCCACGCCAGGACCATCGTCCTCCACGACGATCTCCACGCCATCACCGCTTGTGCGGCAATGAACGGCGATGGTGCCACCACCGGCGAGCGCTGCCACGGCGTTGTCGAGCAGGTTGACCACCACCCTCTTCAACTGCGGCTGGTCGAAGGCGAACGGCGCCACCGGTTCCAGATTCCGCTGGAAGCGGATCTCCGGGTGAGCCTGCTGGTAGAGGGTGACGAGTTCATCGAGCATCGGCCGCACGTCCTGCACCGTCTTCTTGATACCCGGCATGCGGGCGAAACTCGAAAACTCGCCCACCAGTTTCTTGAGTTCCTCCACCTGGTCGATGATCGTCCGGGTACAGGTATCGAAGACCTCGTCGTCCAGGGTGCCGCCGTACTTCTTGCGCAACCGCTGAGCGGAGAGCTGGATCGGGGTGAGCGGATTCTTGACCTCGTGGGCGATGCGCCGGGCCACCTCGCGCCAGGCGGCCATCCGTTGCGCTTTTTCCAGTTCGGTCAGGTTGTCGAAGACGATCACCACCCCAAGTGGTCTCCCCTCCTCGTCTTCCAGCCGTACGAAGTTGACCCGCAGCGAAAAGGTCTCCCCACCGATGGTGATTCGCACCAGCCGCTGGATCGACGGTCGTCCCGATGTTGCGAGTTCGTCCAGGTAGCCCTCCAGGATGGAGAGATGGGCGGCGCGCAGGATGGACCGGTAATGACGGCCGACAAGCTGGTTGCCGTCGAGGGCGAGCAGCTCCTCGGCGTACCGGTTGATGGTGGAGACACGGCCCTCGGCATCCAGAGAGATCACCCCGGCAGTGACGTTACGCAGGATGATCTCGGTATAGCGCCGCCGCTCTTCCAGAGCGGCAAGCGACTGGCGCAGGGCATCGTTGGCCGCCTGCACCTCCCGGCGGCTGTGGCGCAGGTCGCGGGTCATCCGGTTGAAGGCGTCCACCAGGGTGCCCATCTCGTCGTCCGATTCCCGTTCCAGTTCGAAGTCGAGTTCGCCGCCCGCCACCCGGCGGGTGGCCTCGGCCAGCTTGCCGATGGGGCCGGTGAGGCTGTTGGCCACGTAGAACCCGAACCAGATGGCGGCAAAGACGATGAGCAGGGTGACGATGAGCAGAAGAACGAGCAAACTCGCCTTGATCGGCCGTTTCAGGACCATGAGCTGCCGGTAGCCCTCGAGACCGCGGCTGATGGAGGTGAGATCGTCCAGCTCGGTGGCCGTGATCCGGTGGGCGATGACCAGCACCCCCGGTTCGCCGGTGGGCAGCACCGGCACCCGGGCCGCCACCCGGACGAGCTCACCGGCCGCGTCGCTGACACTATCCACCACCGTATCGCCGGCCAGCACTCGCCGCAGGGTGGCGGTACCGAGCCGCCCCCCCTCGTCGCCCACCCGGGCGACCAGGCTCTCGTCGTTCCGGTAAAGGGCGATGGCGGCCATGTCGCCCTCGCGCCGCAACCGTTCCAGCGCGGCGCTAAGATCATCGGCAGCACCCAGATCCGCCAGGCGGGCAGCCACCCAGACGTGCTGCATGGAGGCCTGTTGCCGATGCCGGCGATAACTCGCCTTGGCAAGCTCAAGACTGCGGACCAGCGAATCCTCCACCGAACTGTTGAACCAATAATCCATGGAGGTGGAAACGAACTGGAGCGCGATGAAGAAAAGCAGACCGGTGGGCACGAGCGACAGGGCGATGAAACTCACCACCAGCTTGGTCCGCAGCCGGGAGCCGAGCAGCTGGCGATGCCGCTCGAAGACCAGCTCGGCGAGTCCCCGCAGCACCAGATACGCCACGACCAGGAGAAGCAGGACGTTGACGTTGATGAGGACGAAGACCAGGACGTTGCCGCTGACCGGGAACGGCACCTGGCCCAGGGAGAAGACCCGGGTCTCGAGCCAGGTGAACAGGGCGAGGAGCAGCAGGCCGACGACGATGGTCGTCCGCACCAGCCGGCGCTTGGCCTCCTTGCGCCGGCGCCGCTCCTCCTCGGTCACGATTGCCGTCCGTTCGGTCATGGGGTCATCGCAAACGATCAATAGCGGAACCGGACCGTACGCCAGTCGGTCTCGAAATCCCACTGGGAGAAGAAGGGCAACAGGTACTGAAGATGAAAGGGCAACGACTTCTCCCCCAAACGGGCCCGGACCGCCACAACGTAATCCTCGCCCTCTTCGAGCCGGTCGAGCGGCAGGACCACGAGCCCGGTCACCCGCGCCATCCAGCCGCGGGCCTCGTCGAATCGCCGAGTGGTCCGCCGGCGGTTGCCCGCCTCGCCCAGGGTGACGGTATATTCTTCCTTCAGGGCGTCGAAGGTAAGGACGTGGTCGAAGGAGAGATCGGCGAGTTTTTCGTCCGGCCAGTGGCGCCGGACCCGCTCCAGGCGGACGGTAAAGGTGAAGACCACCGGCAGGCCGCTCTTGACCGCCTCCTCCATGGCCGGGGTGAAAGCGTCGGCCACCCGGCAATAGAGCAGCAGATCGCGGCTCGAATTGGTCACCACCAACTCGTCGATCACCGCCGGGTCGGCCCCAACCGCGGGCCGCGCCACGAGAACGACAAGCGTCATGACGAAGACGAACAGCCAGCGACGACCGGCCCTGCCGATTTTGCCACCGGCCACCGCGCTCACGACCGCTCCTCCTTGCCGCCGCCGGCCACCGCCCGCCACTTGTCCTCCACCAGGGCGGCGGCCCGATCGAGCAAGGACTGAAAGGTCGCCCGGTCGATGGCGGACAACGGGACGGCATCCAGTTCCCGGGCCAAGGCCTCGGCCCGGTCGGAGTCCAGCAGGTCGATCTTGTTGAGAATACGAATCATCGGTATGCGGTCAAGGTCCATGTCGGCGAGCAGGTCTTCCACCACCCGTACCTGATCCCGGCAGCGCGGACTCGAGCCATCGATGACGTGCAGGAGCACGTCGGCCTCGTACAGTTCCTCCAGGGTGGCCTTGAAGGCCTGCAACAACTCGTCCGGCAGGTTGCGGATGAACCCCACCGTGTCGGTGACGATCACCTCGATATCCCGTGGAAAGCGCAACCGCCGGCTGGTGGGGTCCAGGGTGGCGAACAGCTTGTCCTCGGCCATGATATCACTCCTGGTCAAGCTGTTGAGCAAGGTCGATTTGCCCGCATTGGTATAGCCCACCAGGCTCAGGACCGGCAGACCCTTTTTGCGGCGGCGTTGGCGGCGGCGGTGGCGCTCGCCGGCCACCTGGCGCAACCGTCGGCCCAGCTTGGCCAGCCGGTCGTTGATCCGCCGTCGGTCGATCTCGAGCTTGGTCTCGCCGGGTCCGCGGCCGCCGATGCCACCGGTGAGCCGCGACAGGGCATCGTCGCGCAGGGTGAGGCGCGGCAGCATGTATTTGAGCTGAGCCATCTCGATCTGGAGCCTCCCCTCGCGGCTCCGGGCCCGGCGGGCGAAGATGTCGAGGATGAGCTGGGTACGGTCGATGACCCGCAGCTCGGTATGATCGGTGATCGACCGGATCTGCGACGGGTTGAGTTCCTGGTCGAAAATCAGCAGATTGGCGTTCAGGACGAGAGCCCGGAGCATGATCTCGCCGAGCTTACCCTTGCCCATGATCCACTTGGGATGAATCCGCCGGCGCTGCTGGATGATGGTGTCGAGAACCACGACGTCGTCGGAGCGGGCCAGCTCCACCAGCTCATCCATGGACTCCTGGGCCGCCTTCTTGGAGGCGGTGGTGACGCTGACGAGAATCGCCCGGTCTCGGTCCGCGTCCACCTCGGCCAGCGGCCGCAGGCGGGCGAACTCGTCCTCCAGCGCCGCGATCATAGCCCGGAAATTCTGCTCCAGCCGGGCGGGATGGCGGGGGGCGAGCAGCAGCCACGGCCGCCCCTCCTCCACCGGTACCGGCACCAGATGGGCGGCGTGGACGAGCTGCGGCAGGCCGTCACTACCGACGGTGACGGCGGCCATGAGGTCGAGGCGCAAGAAGAGCAGGTCGGTGAGATCGTCCTGGGTCAGCGGCTCGCCGGCCAGGTGGGTGTGGATACAACGCAACCCCTTCAAACGGCCGCGGCCGGAGCGCAGCTGGGACAGCACCGGGATGAGGATGGACTTGTGGTCGCCGACCATGACTAGCTCGACCCCGCCCGACCGGTCGATGAGCACGCCCACCTGCCGGTTGCAGGCGGCGGACAGACGACATAGCTCCCGGGCCAGCTCGTTGGTGACGATGGCGTCCGGTGGGCACCGGCGGCGGTACAGCCGCTCTAGGGCCCGCAACTGGCCGCTCTTGAGGCCGCTGGTATTGCCGGTGACGGTGGCGATGGTCAGGCCCCCCGCAGGATACGCTTGTCACCCACCCGCAGGGTGAGTTTCCGCCGGTCGAAATACTCGAGCAAGGGGATGGAAAACTTGCGGGTGAGTCCGGTAAGCTGCTTGAAACCCTGGGCGTCGATCTCGCCGTGTTCGGTGAGATGGGCTTTGATCCGTTTTTCGAGTTCGGCCAGGTGGTGGGCATCGAAATAGAGTTCCTCGCTCACCCGGACGATTCCCCCCTCCCGTTCGAGGACACCGAGGATCTCGGTCACAAGAGAGGCGGGATAGTCGGCCAGTTCGGCAAGCAACTCGTTTTTGCGCGGCGGTTTCAGGCCGGCCTCGGCGAAGCGCTTCTCCAGGGCCTCGCGCACCTTGCGGTCGGCGTCGGCGAACCGCACCTCGTGTTCCGGCAGCCGGACGATGCCGGCCTCGATCACGATAGCCCCCCCTCTGGCCGTATCCCGCAAGAGGAATTGGAGCAGGCGGCCGTCCACGCCACGCCCCAACCGGGCGGCGATCTCTTCCTGGCCGATGCCAGGCTGCAGGGGAAACTCACGATGGTAGTCGGCCAGGATGGCCACGAGCCGCCCCTGCAGCCGCGTGTACACCGAACCGGCCAGCAGGCGACCGCCGTCCGCCTCTACCTGGAGAACCTTACGTTTAGAAAGAAGCGGCGCCAGCTCCCGGTCGAGACGTTTGCCAAAAACGCCGAGCCGCACGGCCAGCTCGTCGCGGGACAGGCCCGCGAGACTCGCCTCCTCGAGATGGGCGAGGATACCGGCCGCCATCTCACCGCGGCGATAGATGGCAAAACGCTCGGCCGCCTTGCCGGTGAGCCGTTTGCGCTTGCGCGACACATTGGCATAGACCACACCGCCGCCGATGGTGAACACCGGCGAATAGCTGCGCACCACGTAATGATCGCCCGGCCAGACGCCGAAGGGTTCTTCCAAAAGCAGCTGCACCGGCGCCGTCTCTCCGGGGGCGATTTCGTCGGCCTCGAGCAGGAGGATACGACCCATGATCTCGGCAGTGCCGAGGTGGACCCGCACCCGAGTGCGGTTCTTGAGCGGCCGCTCGTTGCCGGCAAGATAGGTGAAATCGGCGTCGATGACGTAGGTCGGCGAAAGACACCCTGGCGTGGCCACCACGTCGCCCCGGTGGAGCTGGTCCTTTTCGAGCCCTTGCAAACTCACCGCCGTCCGGTGACCGGCCTCGCCCCGTTCACGGGACTCGCCGTGCACCTGGAGCGTGCGCGCCCGGGTGGCGAGCCCAGCGGGATAGACCATCAGGGGGTCCCCCACCCCGACGGTGCCGGAGATGGCGGTGCCGGTCACCACCACCCCAAACCCCTTCATGGTGAACACCCGGTCCACCGGCAACCGGAAGGGACCGCTGGCCTCGGTGAAAGAGTGGGAGCGGACCAGCTCGTCGAACACCGCCACCACCTGGTCGAGACCCTGGCCGGTGACCGTGGAGACGCAGACGAGCGGTGCGCTGTCCAGAAAGGTACCAGCCAGCGACGACCGGATGTCCTCGACGACCATTTCAAGCCACTCCTCGTCCACCAGGTCGATCTTGGTGACGATGATGCAGCCCTTCTGGACCCCGAGCAGCCGACAGATGTCGAGATGCTCCCGAGTCTGGGGCATGATCCCCTCGTCGGCGGCGATGACCATGGCGACGATATCGATCCCGGCCGCGCCGGCCACCATGTTGCGCACGAACTTCTCGTGACCCGGCACATCGACGATGCCGAGCCGATGACCGCACGGCAGGTCGAGGAAGGCGAAGCCCAACTCGATGGTGATGCCCCGCTCCTGCTCTTCCCGCAGCCGGTCGGTGTTGATGCCGGTGAGCGCGCGTACCAGGCTGGTCTTGCCGTGGTCGACGTGGCCGGCGGTGCCAAGGACGACTTCTCGCATGACAAGTTCCGTGATGGTGGTTCGCGGTCGGGCGGCCGCGAGAGCCGCCCTTGCACGATCAATATCCGAGGACGAATGGATTGGTCCGTTTCTCTTCGCCGATGGTGGAACGCAGGCCGCCGTAGCCATGACCGGGCCAGACGATGGTCTCCTCGGGCAGGGTGAAAAGGCGCTCCTGGATGGAGGCGCGCAAGCCCGCCGTGTCGCCGCCCGGGAAATCGGTGCGGCCGACGCCACCGACGAACAGGGTGTCGCCAGTGAAGCAATGGGGTGGGGTGTAGAAACAGACCCCGCCCGGCGTGTGGCCCGGCGTGGCGATCACCGTAAGCTTGATGGTGCCGATGTCGAGGACATCACCGTCGTCGAGCCGCACGTCGGCCGGTGGTGAGCCGGGAAGCCCCAAGGCGGCGAAGAACTGCTCGATCTCCGGCCGGGCGAAGAAATCCACGTCGGCCGCATGCATGGCGATGCGGCCGCCGGTCTTTTCCTTCAGGATCCGATTGCCGCAGACATGATCCGGGTGACCATGGGTGTTGCAGATGTAGCGGATGGTGAGATCATGCCGGGCGACGGCAGCCAGAATGCGGTCCTCGTCGCCGCCCGGGTCGATGATCGCTCCCTGGCGGGTTTCCGGGCAACCGATCACGTAGCAGCAGACGCCCATGACGCCGACGGTGAGCTGTTCGAGGATCATAAGACAAACGCTCCTGGTCCGGGATCAGGCACCGCAGGTGCCGGGATCACAGGCACCCTGACAGGCACAGGCTATGTTATCGGCCATGGGGATAGCGCTGGCGGTGGCCTTCTCCACCCGATCGACCACGGCGGCGAAGGCGCGGATGGCCTCGGAATCGCCGTCGCCGGAAAGATACGGCGTGCCGGTGTCGCCAGCGACCACCACTCGGGGATCCACCGGGATGCGGCCGAGAAAAGGCACCGAGAATTCGGCCGCGATCTTCTCGCCGCCGCCGGTCTTGAAGATGTCCACGTTCTTGTTGCAATGCGGGCAGACGAAGCCGCTCATGTTCTCCACCACCCCGAGCACTGACATCTTGACGTGGCGGCAGAAGTTGATCGACTTGCGCACATCGGCCAGGGCGACATCCTGGGGCGTGGTCACCACCAGGGCCTTGGCATCCTTGATGGTGGAGGCCACCGTCAAGGGCTCGTCGCCGGTGCCCGGCGGCGCGTCAATGACCAGGTAGTCGAGTTCGCCCCAGTCCATGTCGGCGATGAACTGGCGGATGGCCTGGATCTTGAGGGGGCCGCGCCAGATAATGGCATCGTCCCGGTTTTCCATCATGTACTCGAGCGAAATGACCTTCAAATTGTCGCCGTACTGCATGGGCGGCACCAGGCCGTCTTCGATCTTCTTGTCGGCGAGCCGATCGGTGAGCCCCAGCATCCGGCAGATGTCCGGGCCGTGCAGGTCCACGTCCATGAGCCCCACCCGGTGACCACGGCGGGCAAGGCCCAGAGCCAAGTTGACCGACACGGTGGACTTCCCCACCCCACCCTTGCCGCTCATGACCAGGATCTTGTGCTTGATCTTGCCGAGCGACGATTTGATGGCCATGTCCTGCACGGCGAGGGCGGCCTGGGCGGTGCCGCAGGAGCCGCCCTTGGCGCTCCCGCACCCTGATTTGTTACACGATGTCGTCATGGTTCGTTCCTCCTGAATTATAGAATCATGAATTTGGTCTCATCCTCGTACGAGGCCACCGCTTACAGCGTGCGGTGCCGGCCCCGAAGAGAGACTATACCGTAATCACGGCCGGCCGCAAAGTCCACGGCACATTTTCCCGTACCGAGGATTATGGGAAGGATTGCGGACGCAATCCGGTGCACTAATTCAGGTGTCAAGACCTGACTTTTACCCACAAACTGCTTGGGCAAAACAGCCGGGAGGACCGCCGAGGGTGCACCGTCTCCGGCCGCCTACTGGCGAACTTTCAGGATGACCTGTACTGTTCCACACCTTTTTTCGTCTCCATCCCGCACGACTGGTATAAAAACAACTGGCCGGCTACGAAGGTTACTACACCTCCATCTTCTCCTGCTACTCCACGGCCTTGGGGCTGGACGTGATTGCTGAAGACGCCACCAACGCGGGCCGCATCGACATGACGGTGCGGATCGAGGGCAAGATTTATGTCATCGAGTTCAAGGTGGTGGATGAAGACGCGGCAACGGGTACCGCCCTGGCCCAGATCAAGGCCAAAGGCTACGCAGACAAGTACCGCGGTCAGGGCGAAGTCTACCTGCTCGGGGTGGAATTCGACAAGAACAGCCGCAACATCGTCGGCTTCGAGTTGGAGGCCGCTGCAGGCACGCCATAATTGATGGAATCGCAAAAAGTGCGATTCCATCGAGTTCGCGTTTTGTAACCCGTTGAATTATCGTGTCAGACCTGGACCGACAGCGACCTTTTACGGGATCATCATAATTGCCAGATCCGCCCCTCACCTCCCTTCCGCCGCCAGAAAACGATGTAATACGGCACAGGCACGGCGGATTTCGTCCAGGGCGATCCACTCCTCGCGCTGGTGGGCTTGGCGGATGCTCCCCGGTCCCCAGACGATGCACGGGCCCTTCACCGACAAGCGCGAGCAATCGGTGGCAAAGGAGACCGCGGCCGGGGTATCGTCACCACCCTGGAGGCGCACCGCATCCCGCAATCGCTGCACCAATGGATTATCGCCATCGGTCCGGATTCCCGGTGCATCGAACAACACCCGGACAGAGACGCCTTCCCCTAATCGGGCCCGGATGTCATCGACCATCGCCGTCGCCGCCATGCCGGGCAGCAAGCGGACATCCACGGTGGCGGTACAGCGATCGGGCACAATATTGAGTGAACTTCCTCCGTGAACGGTGGTCACGGTCACGGTGGGCGGCCCGAGCTGCGAATCGGCCCCGGCCTGCAACTCCCGGTGCAGGGACTCCAGTTCGGCGATCACCGGCACCATACGGCTGATGGCATTGACACCCTGGTCCGGTGCGGAGGAATGGGCCGCCACACCACTGGTGGCAATCTCCAGCCGCAGCATTCCCTTGTGGGCCACCACCACCCGGCATTCGGTGGGCTCGAGGGCGATACCGAGGTCGAAGGCCGGCAGACGGGCGGCGGCCGTGGCCGCCCCGGCCAGGGAACACTCCTCGTCCACCGTGGCGACCAGTGTGATATCGTAAGCTGGCCGATCCAGACAGGCCAGCACCGCAAGGGCCGTAGCTAGCGGTCCCTTGTCGTCGCAGGCGCCACGCCCCCAAAGCCGACCGTCGTGCAGCTTGCCGGCAAAGGGCTCCTCCATGCCGGCGGCGCTCACCGTGTCCATGTGGGCGGCAAGCACCACGGCCGGCGCTTCCGGCCGACGGCGGCGCACGACGAGATTACGGCGGCCGACCACAACCGCCTGGAATTCATGCTCCAGTCCCTGACGTTGACAAAAGGCACCCAGATACTCACCGACACGCCCCTCGGGATCACGCAGGTCCGTGGCCACCGCTTCCGACGACTCGCTGGGAATGCGAACCAAGGCGGCGGCCAGCTCCACCGCGAGATCTGCCGCCCGCTCTGCCGCCGATGCTGACAAACTTTTTCTGGACATCGTTCGTCTGCCCACAATACAATGGGGAAAATCGTTTCCCTGGATTCATAACAAATCCAGGGGCTCCCTTCATCGAGGAGGGTCTCCCACCATGAAAGAACGGCGCGTCAACAAGCGAGTCCCGGCGGAATTCAAGGTCACCTACATCCACGAGGGCGACTACCTCATCTCCCGTTCCAAGGACATTTCGGTGGACGGCATGTTCATCTATACCGAAAACCCGCCGCCGGTGGGTGACACACCCCGTCTCACCTTTGCCGTCGACGGCAACGAGTTTTCCATCGCCGCCCGGGTCATCTGGACCAACCGGGATGCCGACGGCGCCGACCGGGGCATGGGTGTCCAGTTCATCGATCCGCCGGAAGAAATCCGGCAGACCATCCTCGGCCTGGTCCAGCGGATCGCCATTCTGAACGAAAGCTGACTCCTTCTCCTCCCCCGCCGTTACAAGCAGCCCTCTTAACAGTCCGACGAAAAAGCCGTCCCTGCGACTACGGTTGGCCAAAACCGAGTTTCGGCCAACCTCACGAATTCCTTGGCTCTTTCTCGGGTATTCCTCCGGCACGGCCCGGTTCGGTCCGCGCCCCCGGAGCCTTCGGCACGGCAGCCGGCTGGGGAAACACAAAAAGAGCCGGCGGAATTCGGCGGCACGTCCCTGTGCCGCACACAGCCCGTTTTTCAACGGGCTGTTAAATCTCGCCGCCGGCCAACCGATAGACGGCGAGATATCCGGTGCAGAGCAGCACGAAGACGGTGCCGAGCCCGATACTCCAGTGCACGAACCGCCGCTCCATCCCGTCGATCACCCCGGCCAACTCATCGCGCCGCACGAGTTGCAGCACCCCGACGCCGGTGCCGCAGAACACCGCCGGCAACAAGGTACCGTACAAAACGAAACCGATATAGTGGTATTCCGGCTTCAGGATGCAAAAGGGGCAGTGGTGGTACGGCATGGCGTAGACGTAGGACGAGAAGACGCCAATCACCGCCACCATGGCCACGACGCCGAACCCGAGCCAGCCAAGGCCGTAGAGGATGCGGACCAACCGGGACCGGAACCGGCCGAGCATTGCCCCCCATCCCACCAGGACTACGAACATCCCGTAGAACAAGCCCAGAACCAGGTCAGGATCGAAATCGACAAGCAGGTTGCCGGTCCCCCCGGTGCCGGATTCGAAGATCACCCCGCAGCAGGAGGTTATGATATCCGGCCGCAGGTTGGCGAGATACAGGGTCTGCAGGCCGACGTCGGCGGCGAGCCACGGCAGCAGAAAAAGAAAATACCGGTATTTTGCGCGCACCAGGGGATAGGTCTCGACACTGACGTCGAGCCGGTGCAGGACGATCCAGTAGCCGTAGAAAAAGATACCCGCCAGCTTGACGAGCAGGGCCGGCATGCCGAACGGGTTGGCGAGCAGGGTGCCGGTGGCGCACATGGCGCCGACGATCACGGTACACAGGGCATCGGCGGCCAATACGAAGAGCACCAGGGACAGGATGGCGAACCCCAGGGAGTACTGGAGCAGGGCGCTGGTCAACCAGATCTCGCTCTCCAGCCGGATCTGGCGGGAATCGTCCCGGCCCGGGTCCCACCAGCGCAGCACCCGCACGGCGGTCCTGGCCGCCGTGGCGACGAAGAAGAGCACCGCCAGGGCGATGACGTTCAGAGCCAGGCTCCAGGGACTAAGCAGCATGGAGACGACCGTCCTTCATATCCACGATCCGGTCGATGGCCCGGTGGCCGGTGACCGTCTGGTCGTGGGAGGTGATGATGATCGTCTTGCCGGCCCGCTGCAGCTCCTCCATGATGGCCATGAACTCGAGGCTCAACCGGCTGTCGAGATGGGCGGTGGGTTCATCGGCCAGGATGATGGGCGGATCGTTGACCAGGGCACGGGCGATGGCCACCCGCTGCAACTCGCCGCCCGATATCTGATCGGCCCGGAACTGGAGCCGGTGGCCGATACCGAACCGCTCGGCCAGCTCCCGGGCCCGCCAGCGGCGTTCCGCCGGTCCGACGCCGAGCGGCAGAAGCGGCAGGCCGATATTGTCCTCTACTGAAAGGTCGGGCAGGATGTTGAACTGCTGGAAGATGAAACCGACGGTCTTGCGGCGGTGCAGGGTCAGAAACCGGTCCGGCAGCCGACTGAGCTGGCGGCCGGCGATGGAGGCCCGACCGCTGGTCGGCTGGATGACGCAACCGATGATGGCAAGGAGCGTGCTCTTGCCGGAGCCGCTCGGCCCGCGCAGGCAGAGCATCTCACCCGCCGGTACCGACAAAGACACTTCCCGCAGGGCGCAGACCTCGTTGGCCTTTCCCTGGTTGTAGATCTTGGTGACATTCTCGAGTTCGATCAGCATGGTATTTTCCGCCTTTCCCTACCGGATGACCGCATCCGGCGGCACGGCGACGCAGCGCCAGGCCGGCACCACGGTGGCGGCGAGATAGGGCAGGATGGAAAAACTGGCCAGAAGCAAGAGGTCGGCGACATGGACCGACGGCACCAGGTGGATCGTCGGCCGCAGGACCGACCAGCCGAGCATCAGCGGCCGGAAGAGGCCGGCGTCGAAATAGAGGACGTGGGCATACGCTGCGAGCAGGCCGATGGCGAAGGCGGCTCCCGACACCAGGATACCCTCCCAGAACCGGACGGTGAGGATGTCGGCGGTCTCCCAGCCGAGAATCTTCAGGATGGCGATCTCGCGCCGCTCCTCGGGCGACAGGCCGGAGGCCTTGTCCCAGGCGAAGATGACGAAGGCGGCGAGAGAAGCGAGCAGGCAGACGGAGGCGAAACCGCTGCGCCAGCCGAACACCACCTCGTAGGTCTTCTGGATCTGCTTGCGGGTCACCACCCGGGTATCGGGCAGGAGATCGGCGATCTTTTTGGCGATGGTATCCACCTCGGCCGGATTGGCCACCGTGACCAAAAGATCGGTCACTTGGTCGGGAGGCAGGGCGAAGAGCCGACGGGCGCTGTCGAGATCGGTGAGGAGCAGGTCGTCGGTGAGCACGGCGGCGGAATCATCGAACACGCCGGTGACCGTGAACGCCTGCAGGGACAGATCGGGCCGGAAGAACGAGAAGACCCGTCGGCCGGCAAGCCCCAGGGACCGGTACAGGGCGCCGCCCAGCACCGCCTCTCCCGGCCGCTCGGGAAAACGGCCCTCGGCCAGAGATTCTCGTAAACGCTCGGTCAGCGGCGCCCCGAGATCCATGCCGACCACCGTGTAATTGGCGCCGTTGCGCTCGTCGAAATAATAGCCCCAGACCCGGGGCGTGATCGACCGGATACCGAATATCTCGCCGAGCCGCTCGCGGTAGGCGATTGGCATCGACTCCTGGCGGCCGGCCACCAGCCGCTGGATGGTGATCTCCGGCGCCGTCACCAGAAGCTGGCGGGCAAAGGAGGTCAGGGCATTGGTCAGCAGGTGAAAGGAGGCGAGCAGGAAGATGACGGTACCGAAGACGACGACGATGGCGATGTTCTTGCCCCGGTGGCGGGCAAGCGACGACAGGGCGTAGTCGAGCAGGTTGAGCTGTTTGGCAACGGCCGACATGACGGATCAGCGGGGCGGCGCGAAGAAAGAACCGGATGGAAAATGTTCGATGGCGCCGGGATGGTCCATGACGGGCACCACCGGGTCGGAAACGGCCGGGTGCCGGGTATAGCGGGCCTCGGTGGAAAGGCAGAGATCGGAGAGCCCGAGGCCAGCGACCAGGGGCCGCAGCATGGCGAGTTCGTGCGGCCGCTGCCGGACGCGGGCCGCGGTGTGGGCCGCCATCACCGCCGCCGCGGCGAGACAACCAAAAACGAACACCGCAAGCCAGACCGACGGCCGCATCACCGCATCCTCATACCGCGCCGCAGGGATTCGATGAGTTTCGGGGTGATGTCGTCGAAGGCGAGCACCTGCTTGCCGTGATGATCCTTCTGGAAATTGACCGCCGCCGCCCGACTCGAAAAGGGAACGAGTTCGTGCCCCATGGGACCGTAGACATCGGAGCCGATGACGTAAAAGGCCTTGCGACCGTCGATCCACTCCAGGGTGTAGTAGTCCCGCACCCAGATCTCGCCGAGTTTATCCGCCGCCACGCCGTCGTACTGGTTCGGGTGGAAGATCCAGGCCATCATGTCCTTGACGCCGTCGAAAAAGTACCACCTGCCGGCCGCCTTCACCTGGGTGATCCAGTTGGGATACTTGGCCACGAACATGCCGCAGACCGGGCAACGCTCCCGGGGCCCGACTTTGGCTTGCGGGCCGGCGGCAGCCACGGCCGCAACAAGGAGCAAACAGCCAACCAGGATTGATGGAATCGCAAAAAGTGCGATTCCATCGAGTTCACGCTTTGTAACCATTTGAAACACCTTGTCAGACCTGCACCGACTGCGAGTTTTTACGGGGTCATCAGGATTACAACGAGTCTCGTTCGCATCATCGCGCTCGCCGGTATCTCACTGAAAATATTTCCCCAGGAGTTCCTCGAGTTCCTCACCGCTCACCCCGCCCATCACGGCGGTGGCGACACGGTGTTCCGGGGTCAGGATGATCGCCTGCGGCACCACCTGGACGGAATAGCGGCTGGCGATACTGCCATCGATATCGGTGACGACGGGAAACTCGATGCCGAGTTCGGCGGCAAAGGTTGCTATATCGGCGGATTGTGGGCGGGTGTTGACGTAGACGATCTCGAGTCCCTGGTCGTGGTAGCGGGCGTAGTAATCGTTGAAGATCTTGGTGTCCGCCTTGCAATACTTGCAATCCGGGTAGAAGAAGCGGATAACCACTGGCCGACCGCGCCAGTCGGCCAGGCGCACCTGCCGGCCCCGGTAGTCCACCGCCGTGAAATCCGGCGCCGGATCACCAATGGCGAGCTGTTTCGGCTTCTCAGCGCCGCAACCGGCGAGAAGCAGGACCAGAACGACGCCAAGTGCCAACGCTGTCCGGAAACGCCGCACGCAACTCCTCCTTCCTTCTTCCTTCCGACGCCAGCCAGGAACCTGAATCCGTGTAAGACCACCCTTCGGGGCGTTCGTGCGCACGCACGAACGCTCACGAATTCAGGAGGAAACCAAACACAAGGAAGATAAAACCCCTGCCCAAAAAGTTCAACCCACAAAAACCGCATCTCCACACCGTCCTGGCATGGCAACGCAACGGGTTGCGCACGTCGGAGTCGGCGCGCCAGAAAAATCGTCGCGATTTTTTGCGAGTGGAGGAAAAAAGACGAACTCGTAATAAATCGTAGTCGGTCCAGGTCGGCCACGATAAATCAACGAGTTACGACGGTAAACTTGATGAAATCGCATTTTTTTCGATTTCATCAAAAAAACTTGCACGAAAAAAACAACGTGGTATGGTATTCATACCACAATGTGGCATGGTGGTTACCGCCGGCGCAGCCGTGCGTGACCATACCCCCTTCCCCCTTCTCTTTATTGTCACCCCATTATGGAAAAGAGGGAGACGGCGTCTGTCGTCTCCCTCTTTTCCTTTTGCAGCCCGGAGTTGGTGACTCGGAGCTATGAGCCAACGGCTATATCAACTACAAGCTACCAACTACGAACTACGAACGTGATCGACGATGCTGGCGATCAGGGCGGGAATGGTATAGGTGTCCGGCTGGACGTGGACGGTAAGGCCCTGACGGCGGGCAGTGCGGGCGGTGACCGGTCCGATGCAGGCCACGGTGACGCCGGCAAGCAGCCGTGCCCGTTCGGCCTCGTCCTCGATGCCGAGCATGTGGCAAAAATTGGTCACCGTCGAGGAACTGGTGAAGGTGATCACATCCACCCGGCCGTCGGCGAACAGGTCGCGCAGTTCCTGGCTCTTGGCCGGCGGTCGGACGTTCTGGTACACTGGCGCCACCTCCACCTCGGCGCCGGCCTGGCGCAGGGTATCGGGAAGGATCTCCCGCGCCTTCAGGGCGCGGGGGATGAGGACCTTGCACCCTTGCACCCCCTCGGCCACCAGGGCGGCGGCCAGCCCCTCACCGGTGAATTCGGTGGGCACGAGATCCGCCTCGATGCCGTAGCCGCGCAACACCTCGGCGGTAGTAGCCCCCACTACCCCGATGCGCGGGCCGGCCAGGGCGCGGCTGTCCAACCCCTTTTCCCGCAGGCGGCCGAAGAAACAGTGGATGGCGTTGATACTGGTGAAAAGGATCCAATCGAACGAGGAAAGTTTTCCCAGATGACGGTCGAGGGGCTCCCAGGAGTCGGGCGGCCCGATGGCGATGGTGGGCCACTCTATGCAGGCGGCGCCAGCCTCTTCCAAACCGGCGACCAGATCACTGGCCTGCTCCCGGGTGCGGGTGACCATCACCGTCTTGCCGAAGAGCGGCTTCTTCTCGAACCAGTTGATCACCCGCCGCAGCTGCACCACCTCGCCGACCACCACCAGGGCCGGCGGCCGGATGTCGTTTTTCCGCACGACCTCGGCGATATCGGCGAGTGTTCCCTCAACGGACCGCTGCTCCGGGGTCGAGGCCCAGCGGACCACCACCACCGGCGTGGCAGGATCGCGGCCGTTTTCGATCAGCTTGCGGGTGATATGGGGCAGGTTCTTGATCCCCATGTAGAAAACCAGGGTGCCGATACCGGTGGCAATCTTCTGCCAATCGACGTTGCTGGTCGGTTTGGTGGGATCTTCGTGGCCGGTGATAAAGGCCACCGACGAGGTGTAGCGCCGGTGGGTGATGGGCACCCCGGCATAGGTGGCCGCCGCGGTGGCCGAGGTGACGCCGGGCACCACCTCGAACTCGATACCCGCCGCCACCAGCTCCTCGATCTCCTCGCCACCGCGACCGAAGATGAACGGATCGCCGCCCTTGAGACGCACCACCCTTTTCCCAGCCCGGGCCCGGTCGACGAGCAGCTGGTTGATCTCTTCCTGGGTCCTGGCATGGAGACCGTGGCCCTTCTTGCCGACATAGACGAACTCGGCTTCTTCCGGAGCATGGCTGAGCAGCTTGGGGCTGGCGAGGTAATCGTAGACCACCACGTCCGCCTTTTCGAGAAACCGGCGGCCTTTGACGGTGATGAGCTCGGGATCACCGGGGCCGGCACCGATCAGGTACACCTTGCCCCGTGGTTGCTGCGGATCGGAGGTTGGAGAGGTCATGGCGGTCGTCAGGAAATCGGATGAACCCGCGCCAACTCGCTGTCGGCCCAGGTCTGACACGGCAATTCAACTAGTTACAAACC
>CAYRGZ010000012.1:0-32190 GCA_964423785.1 uncultured Desulfobulbia bacterium | reverse complement strand
AGCCTGTCCTTCATTGCCCTTCGCGTCGAGATGTCCAGGGAGCCGCATCTCCCCGGGGCCTGGCGGCGTTGCAGGGCAGACTACCCCCCTAACGCAAGGAGGTGACTATGGAACGTAACCGCTTTCTTGTGGACCAGCCAGGGCCAGAGATCAGGGACATTCCCCTGACCGCTATCGGTCAGCGATACGAGAGGCTCCGTATCGTCAACCCCAGGGCGGATAGCGCCGTCTACCGCTCCATGGCCAACTATGGCCAGTTCCTCCCGGTGGTGGCCACCGAGGACAATGACGGGGCGCTGGAACTTCTCAACGGCTTCAAGCGGCTCCGGGCCGCCAAGGCGCTGGGTTTTGCCACCCTGCGGGTGCGGGTGATGCGCCTTTCCTCCAGGGCCGGCAAGGCCATGCTGCTCCAGCTCAACTGGCAGGTCCGGAGCATCAGCGCCATCGAGGAATCCCTGACCGTCCATTCCCTGTACCGCGAGGACGGTCTCAGCCAGGTGGAAATCGCCACCCTCCTCGGCCGCCACAAGAGCTGGGTCTGCCGGCGGATCGCCCTGATCGAGCGGATCTGTGACGAGGCCTTGGAGCGGATCCGGCTGGGGCTGATACCGGTAAGTATCTGCCGGGAACTCGTCCGGTTGCCGCGTGACAACCAGGAGCAGGTCCTGGATGTGGTATGCCGGCATCGCCTGACCTGCCGGGAGGGCAAAAGGCTGGTAGATGCCCTGATCACCAGGCCGAAGCGGGATCATCAGGCCATCCTGGCCGACCCACGTCGCTTGGACGCCGGCAAAAAGGCTGTCACAGACGGCTACTCAAAACTGGTCATGGGTCTCGTTCGTTCCTTTCAGAAGCTGGAAAGCCATTGCCGGATCGTTACCGCCACCTTGACCCGACTGGAGATCAAGACCCTCACGAGCCAGGATCGACGATTCCTGGCAGAATGCACCGGGCCGCTGCTGTCCTCCCTCGACCAGGCCGCAACCAGACTCCGCTCTGTGGTCGAGGTGCAGCCATGAGCCCCATCGTCCGCAGCCGGGAAGAACTCGAGAACCTGATCGTGACCCGCTACCAGGGCGGGATGTCGATTCGGGCACTGGCCAGGGAGTTCGCGATCGGCCGGAACACGGTACGCCGAATACTCCGCGCCCACGCGGTCCGGCGGGACCATGGCCTCGACGTCGTGACCGCCGGCCGGCCCCACATCCGCAGGGCAAGCAAACTCGACCCCTTCGAGCCGGCTATCATCGAGCTGCTTGAGCGCTTCCCGCGGATCAGCTCCCAACGGATCTACGAAGAGCTCAAGACGCAAGGATACGATGGCGGCATCACCATTCTCCGCGAGAGGGTCCGCCGCTTACGGCCCACTCCCAAAAAGGCAGCCGCGGTGCGTTTCGAAACCGAGCCCGGCGCACAGGGGCAGATGGACTGGAGCCCTTACACCATCAACTTCCAACGTAGCGGCAAGACCACGGTCCAGTGTTTCTCCTACATCCTGGGCTTCTCCCGACGTCAGTTCATAGCCTTCACCGAACGTCGGGACTTCTTCACCCTGATCCGCCGTCATATCGACTGTTTCGAGTACTTCGGCGGCGTGCCGCGCCACTGGGTCAAGTCCCAAATCTGCTGTAAATTGCTTTCCGCAGGTTCGGCGTCGCTCCCGGTTCAGTGGTCGATGCCGACCACATTCCCTCCTTCCTGGTCGGAGGGTTGTTGAGCTTCCCACCATTCATGAAAATCGCTCATGTCCAGATACCGTCGGCCCTGCCACTCTTCGTGGATCTCGGCCACCAAGGCGCCCATCAGCCGGTGAGCCGACTCCTCGTTGGGGAAGATCCGGATCACCCGTTCCCGCCGCCGTACTTCCTGGATCAGCCGCTCCTGCATGTTGGTCGACTTCAGTCGCCTCCGGTACTTCTCCGGCTGGGCCAGGACCGCCAGGGCATCCTCCAGGCCCTCTTCCAGGCAGGCCACCGCCTTCGGGGCCTTTTTCTCCATCTCCTCCATCAGCGTATGGGCCTTCTCCCGCGCCTCCTGCGCCGTCTCCGCACGGAAGATGCGCTTGAGCCCCTCGGCCATGGCCGCCTTGTGCCGCGAGGGCGTGTGCGAAAGCACATTCCGTCCGAAGTGCACCTGGCACCGTTGCCATACCGCGCCCTGGAAACAGCGTCTGACTGCCGCCACCAGGCCCTTGTGCTCGTCCGAGACCACATAGGCCACACCCTGCAACCCGCAGCCCTTCAGCCAGTCGAACATGTCCCGCCAGAAGCCCTCCGACTCGCTGTCACCCATGCGCAACCCCAACACCTCCCGGTAGCCCTCGGCGTTGACGCCCGACACCAGCAGCCCCGCCTTGGAGACGATCCGCTCGTCCTCCCGCACCTTCACGTACAGCGCGTCGATGAGCAGGAACGGGAAACGCCCCAGCGGCCGCTCGTTGAAGGCCCGCACCCGGACATCCAGCGCCGCACACAACCTGGAGACCGTCGACTTCGAAAACGCCGTCCCGCACAGCTCCTCGGTGATTCTGGCCACTTTCCGGGTCGAGACGCCGTTGACCACCATCTCCATCAGCGCCAGCACCAGCGTCTGCTCAGCGCGTTGATAACGCTGGAATATCTCCGTCGAGAAGCTCCCGTCCCGGAACTGCGGAACCCTCAGCGTCAACGGCCCCACGCGGCTGTAGATCTGCCGGAAACGATAGCCGTTCCGATAACCCGTCCGCCCCTCGGAACGCTCGTAGCGCCCCGCTCCGAGCTGCTCCTCTGCCTGAGCATCCAGCACCTGGTTCAAGACAGTCTCCAGCAACTCCGTCACCCCTTCCTGGCGCCCGCTCATAAGGCTGGACAGCAGGGCGTCGTTCAGTTTAATCTCATACTCGGCCATCGTGGTCCTCCTCTTCGTTGGTTGATGTTGCAACACCAAATCCTACGAAAGACGGCCACGGTGGCCAATCAGAATTTACAGCACTATAGGGACACTACCCCTTCTTGAACAATAGATTGAGATGCGCGCTCACGCGCACTCAATCTTTATCGATATACCTGACTGCAAACCCTATGCACTACAATCACGAACATTGGGCGAGCCTCCCTCACCAGCCCTTGAGCCTGAGCCCCCGCCGGAGGCATGGGGGCGGCGTCGCCGCCCTCTCGCCTTCGCCCACCCTCAGGTCCAACAGGATGCGCCGGGACGGTCAAGGCTGGCGGCCCAGCCGCCACCCGAAGGGCTTGGCCTTGACCGCCCCAAGCAGCCTGTTACCCACGCACCCTCGCTACCCCGTGCCCCCCCGTGCCAACCCCGTTGCCAACGGGCAGCACGCAACCTTTTTCTTGGGCCTCCCTGGGGCAATTTTGTTGGCCAAAATCGGATCATTTGTTTTGGCCATTGACACCTCTCCGCAAAAAAATACTGCCCCACAAGGCCCCGTCGAGTCCCCGGGCGGTATTTACGCGCCAAGAGACTTCCGGTCCCCCTTTCCCAAAACAAAAAAAAGCCCCCTGGGGAGTCGTCCTCAGGGGGCCTTCGGCCGATCAAGGCGGTGTCACTCAATACTCCACCGTATTTCTATCGACAAAGACACGAGTCATCGGCGACCAGACATAGTCGGCACCACCTTCGTTGTCCTTGATACCGTGTCGGATCCAGTGATAGCCTCGACTTGAGTAGGTATGCTGGAACTGGACGTTACTCGGCGAGTTGGTCAGAACGATGGGTTCCTCGGTGATACCGGCACCAAACCCCCAATCGATGTAGATCATGCCGGGCACGATGCCATTGGGATCCCAGTGGGTACCGAGGTCGTAATCCTCATCTACCGAGAGGTCAGTCAAAACGACATCGTAAGCAGTGGGATCCGGCCCGGGCGTAAGACTGAAGCTCGGCACCGGATCCACGTTCGGCAGAGCACAAACATCGACCCGCTGGGTGATGGAACCGGCATCCAGCGGCACGTTGAAGGAGTCGCGCACCGTCCAGATGATCTCGAAGCCGCCGATGACGTTGCCGTAGGGGTCAGGTTTGTATTGATAGTTACCAGATCCCTCGGCCTCATTAGGATCAAAGCTCGGGTTCGGATAACTGGGCACCTTGTCGACATAAGTATGGGTTGTTGTACAAGGCACACCGTACTCTACCGTACCGTCGCCCCAGTCGAAGTCGCAGTTATACGGGCCGACGCAATCCGGACAGAACAGAGAGACATCGACACTGATGGTGCTGGAGGCTAGCGGCGCATCCGGTGTGCCGCCGGAGCAGATCCCCTGTGTGACGTTCAACGTCGCCCCCTGGATGATCTGCGGTCGGTTCCGCCACTGCTTCGGATCCCCAAAGGTAAAAAACAGATGGCAGCTGTTGTTGGAACACGTACCGCCGTCCGGAGCAAACGTATAATCGAAATCCAGGAGATGCCACTCCCTGCGGAACCAGAAGTTGGAAGCAGGAACAATATCGTAACGGCCGTTGACGTGTAGGGTCTTGTCCGCGATGACCGTATTGGTCGAGGTAGTCGCATAATGACAGGTCGAGCAAGTAAATCCACGGCTCGTATGAACGTAATGCGCATCGAACGTCGGAGGATAACCGTGACAGTTGTTACAGGAAAATCCATCCGGATCAACCGAAGAACCGTCCCAGGCTGGCGACGTGCTCGGTAGATCTCCATCCTGGATCTCGGTCAAAAGCCGCTTACCCTGGCTATGGCAGTAGACGTTTGCACAAGTCATGGTGCCGTTTTGGGTAATGGCCGTGCCATTGGTCCCCTCGTAGGCCACCTGCGGCTGACCATCATACACGGTCTCCGTGGAATCGAAGCCGTATACGTCGAAGCCGATCTGGATCAGGTTATTGCCGAGCACGTCGGTGGCCGGCATGCCGTTGTAATGACACATAGTGCAAGCGAAATTGTAACCGGCAGCCGAGGCGTGCAGCGCGTGCTGCCCGGCAGTGGTAGAACCGGTAGGTTGCGCTTTGCAGGTGAGGCCGATGGCCGTCCCCCCCCCGTCCTCGACACAGGGTTGATCCACGACCGGCGGCTCGCCATGGCACAGGTCGCAGCGTGGTTTGAACCCCTTGCGGTGGTCATGGCACTGGGTACAGTCCTGACCGCTGAAATGGTTATCGGCCAGGGTACCATCGGCACGCCAGTGCTTGGTCTGGGTATGACAAACCTGACAAATTCCCGTCGGAGTGGGATCGGTACCGGACCCCGACTCGTCATCGGCAAAAGTATGGGGACCGTGAAAATCGGCGGTGAGCGGTTCGTCGGTGTCGGGATCCACCGCCAAGGCCGAGACGACTTCCTTGACCAGCATACCGTAGAATATCTCGAACGTCGTATCCGGCGGAGTTCCGTCGTCGAGGTTGCCGAGCACTCCTTTGACGACCACGGTGGGGAGGTTGTTCGTGTCCAGGTAGCTGTCGACGATCTCGGCCGACCGCACTACATAATTGCCAGCTCCATCCTGATAGCGAATGGCGAAGATGAGCCCCCGTTCCGCCCCTCGCTTGGCATACCAGGTAGTGATGTCATTCCACAGGGGATCGTTCACCGTATAGTCGGGATCGAGCACAAAGGTGGTATTCACGCCGTCATTGGTGAACGAGAGGAAGTTGCCGCTCACCAGGGGATTGGCATCGAGCTTATGGCCGTGACAATCCCAGCAATCCTTGGCCCAATTCCCGTAGCGGGTCGAGCCGATCACCGCCGCCGCATGGGTCTGGACCGCCGGCGCGTTGTCGCGATCGTAATCGCCGCCGCTGGTATTCTGATGGCAGCGGTCACAATCCCCCCGTAAGAACTTCGCGCCGAGATGCAAGGAAGGATCGCCTCCCCAGGCATCGAGAGCGTGGCAGTCCTCGCACCGGATGGCATTGGTGGCATTATGCGGCGCCAGAACCGCCATCGCCGTAGAGGTGGAAATCACGACGGCACCGACAACCGTACCGAGAAGGGTAATCTTGTGCATGTAACGAACCATAACCGACTCCTTCCCTTTATTGTTCATCAAGCGACACCCCTTTCTCGGGGACTATAGCAAATTCACCAGCAATCGCAAAACAAAAAAGTCCCTCTGGAAGCAGAGGGACTTTTTGTGACAAATCAGGGTGCTATTACTTAGTTCACCGCATCCTTATCGACAAAGACTCGTGTTAGCGGGGACCAGATGTAACCAGACCCACCGTCGTTGTCCTTGATACCGTGTCGGATCCAGTGATAGCCCCGGCTCGAGTAAGTATGCAGGAACTGGACGTTGCTCGGTGAGTCGGTCAGGACAATGGGTTCCTCAATACTACCGGCAGCAAAGCCCCAATCGATGTAGATCATACCGGGCACGATACCGTTCGGATCCCAGTGGGTGCCGAGGTCGTAATCAGCATCCACCGATAAATCGGTCAAGATGAGATCGTAGGCATTGGGATCCGGTCCGGGCGCGAGACTGAAGTTTGGCACCGGATCGACGTTCGGCAAGGCGCAGACATCGACCCGCTGGGTGATGGAACCGACATCTAGCGGCACGTTGAAGGAGTCGCGCACCGTCCAGGTGACATCGAAACCGCCAATGACGTTGCCGGTGGGATCAGGCTTGTAAGAGCCGCTGGCCGTGTCATAGTTGCTCGGAATCTTGTCAACATAGGTATGGGTAGTAGTACAAGGCACACCGTACTCTACCGTGCCGTCGCCCCAGTCGAAGTCGCAGTTATACGGGCCGACGCAATCCGGACAGAACAGTGAGACATCGACACTGATGGTGCTGGAGGCAAGCGGGTTGGTCGGCGTCCCGCCGGAGCAGACGCCCTGGGTGACGTTCAGCTGTGCCTCCTGGATGATCTGAGGCCGGTTTTGCCACTGCTTCGGATCCTTGTAGGTAAAGAAGAGATGACAACTATTGCTGGAGCAGGTACCGCCGTCCGGCGCAAACGTGTACTCAAAGTAAAGTGTATGGGGCTGTCTGCGGAAATAGAAGGCAGACCCCGGCACCACGTCATAGACGCCGTTGACGTGTTTACTCGTATCCGCAATCTGCTTTTTCCCAGCAATTGCAGTATCGGCATGGCAGAGGGCGCAGTCGGTGAAACCGCGTGCAATATGAATATAGTGTGCATCAAACGTCGGCGGATAGTTATGGCAGTTGTTACACTTGTCGCCGTCGTTTTGCGGATCCCACTCCGCCCACGTCTTGTTCCACGGCGGCGAGGAGGAGGGCAGATCGCCGTCCTGGATGTCGGAGAGCAAGCGCTTGCCCTGGCTGTGGCAGTAGACGTTCTGGCAGGTCAGGAAGTTGGGATCGGAAGGATCGGTGGGAATGACCTGCGTACCGTTCATACCGACGTACGACCACGGCGTGGTGTTGTCCGCCAGGCTGTTCTCGCCGTAGAACACCGTGCCGGCGCCACCCTGGCCGTCCGGGGTGTTGAAACCGATCTGCAGCTTGTAATCGTAGATATCGGTCTCGGGCATGCCGTTGAAGTGACAGGTCTGGCACGGGAAGTTGTACTCCTTGGCGTGCCGGTTGTGGGCCCCGGCCGTGGTGGCGCCGGTACCGCCGTCGTTGCCGTAGGAAGGCAGCGGCTCCTGCGGCGGCAGCGTATGACAGGCCGTACACCCGGAGGGCTGGAAGCCAGTGGTGTGCTTGTGGCACGAGGTACAGATTCGCCCGTTGTTGTGATCGGCGCCGGTACCGTCGTTGCGCCAGTGGTTGGTCTTGGTATGACAGATCTGGCACATGCCGGTGGGCGTCGGATCGGTCCCCGTGCCACTCTCGTCGTAGGCCAAAGACCGCGGCCCGTTGAAGGTCGCCGGAGCGCCCACCGTTTCTGCCACGCACGTGGAACCGGTCGGACAGTCGGCGTCGCTGCGGCACTGGAGCGGCACCGCCCGCTGGCTGCAGGTTTCGCCGGAATTGCAGTCGGCATCGGTGTTGCAGGCCGAGGTATAGACGTTGTTCACCGCATCAAAGCAGTAATTGTACAGAGGCTCGGGAGAACAGAAGCCAAAGGAGGGAGCACTATCGGTGACCAGCATACCGTAGCGCAACTCGAACTGCACCGGCAGGGTCAGAGTCTCGCCGGCCGGAATCCGACCCTGGACAGTGATCTGGGTGTCCGAGGCATACGTGATCTCGAAGCTGCCCCGGGTACCGGAGTCATAGGTCACCCAAAGGACGAGCCCACGCTCACCAGGATAAACGCCCGCCGTGCACTCGTAATTCGGATCGTAATTGTCGTCCGCCGTTCCCGGGATCCCGTCGACACCCGGATCACACGGGCCACCGATATACTCGGACGTCGAGGGATCGGCCTTGGGGTCGTACGGCGACTGGGCGTGAGTCTTGGCCATCCAGTCGGTGGGGGTGCACCACTCGCCGTTGTTGACGAGATCCTGGCAGTCGTTGGGGTTGCCGCTCTCGTCGAACACGGCGATGTTCTGGATGGTAAAGGTCGTGTCGTTCTGGATCCCCTGGACGTAGTTGGTGATCTCGCCGGTCACCAGGGGGGGGGTGACGGGATCAGGGGCATGATTGCGGTGACAGTCCCAGCAGTTGAACCCCCACTTTCCGTACTTCTCACCCAGGTTGGCACTGGAGTGGGTCTGAACGAAGGGTGCGTTCTGGGCCGTATAATTCCGCCCCGATGCATTGACGTGACAGACCTTGCAGTCCGTGTCACCGGTGGCGGGATTAAACTTGTTCAGCAAGTACGGCTTGGACCCGTTCGGGTCGCCCCACACCGGGGCGCCGTGGCAATCGTCACAGACGATGCCGTCGGGTTTGGCGGTGGCGTTATGGGGCGTCGAATTCTCGTAGTAGAAGGAATGGGCCGCCCCAGCAACGCCCAAAACCAGTGCGCCGGCCAGGATCAATGACTTCTTCATCTTCCGTCTCCTCGTACTCTTTAGGGTCTGTTCTCCACGCGACCAGATAGACTCTAACCAAACGTCTCTTTTTATTTTAGCAAAAAACAGGCCAGCACTCGACATCAACCCTACCCTCGAACTTCTCCATGAAAATTCGAGGTATTACGCTGAGGGCATTCCCGAGAGCGCAACGAAACCGGCCTGGATTGCGCCAAGTTGGGGGCATTTGCCCCATTCCCACAGTGGTGATATAACACCCTCCCAAAGGAGAGGCCGTCGGTCAGCGGGCGGATGCGCCGCCAGCCGGCTTCTTCTGGTACTTTTGCCGGTTGGCCTGTGGATCCGGCACCTTGAACATAAAGATATCGACCTTGTCGATGACCTCGCCCTTCGTCCCTCGTATCGGCAAGGCCTCACCCGCTCCGCCCCGGCCGACGACCCCGGCCGGAGCACCGATGGCCTCCTGCCCAGTCCCTTGCGTCGGGGCGGTCTTGCCAAAGGTGCCGACGTACGTGCCCGGTAACGGCCGGCCTCCCTGGATGCTCTGCCGCGCTATAATATAGTAGGTGGTATCGGGTGGCAATTTTATCTGGAAGGTTCCATCCGCGGCCGACGGCGCGGAAATAAAGAGTGGCCGGGCGACGTTGGGGTTGTCCTTGACCAGGATGAGCGCCCCGGCAAAGGGTTTGCCGTTTTCATCGAACACTCGGCCGCGCACGGTGACGAACTCGGCCAGTTCCCGGATCCGATCGGGACGAACGACCTGCACCGCACCGGCATCGGTTTTCTCCTTGGTGTGCACCTGGAAGGTGGCGAAGTTGCCGTCGGCGTCCATGGCGAAGAAGAACTGTTCGCCGGGCCGCGGCGGCCCCGGTCCCACGCCGCGCGGTCGCAGGAGCACGCCGATCATGTAGGAACCAGGCAACAAGGTGGCGCTGAACCGTCCCTGCGGATCGGACCGGACCACCATCTCCGGCACCCGATGCATACCGACCTCGGTGGGCGGCGGCCCCTTGGCTCGATCGAAAAAGGAGACGATGACACCGTCGGAGAGCATCGCAACTCCTTCCGGCAACTGGATCGTCCCCTCCAATGTTCCCATCCGGGCGCGCAAAAAACCCGGCACCCCGGCACGGACCGGCCCACCTTCCAAAACAAGAACGGCAAGGAGAGCCGCCATCACGGCCGCCATCCGCAGCACGACTGCATCCAATTTACGCATCGGCAACTCCTGGCCATGATATATGCAAACGAAAAGGGATGCCTCCTCAGCATCCCTTTTCGTTTGGTTACAGACTCACCACGCTACAAGTCCATCACGGAACGATGGGCACCTGGGGATCGCTGGAGAGCAGCCCCCACGGGTTATTGACGGCATCGATCCGCGGAATGGTCCGGCGGTTGGACCAGACGCTGTTGATCCACGGGTTGTCCGTATCTTTCTGATAATTCTTGTAGAAGCCCTTGCCACGGTTCTGGCTGTTGGTCTTCTTGTACGGTTGGGTGGCGTTACCGAAATTATAGCGGCCGTACATCCGAACTTTTTCCACCCCACCGGTGTTGGCACCGGTGGAGAAGATGTTGAACCGCCGGTCATCAGCGTTGCGGTCATCGCCGCCCTTCGGCGGGGTGTTGTTGTTGGCGAAGTACGATCGGCCCGGCGCGTTGCGCATCACGTCGAAGGTATTGTCGTAGATACCGTTCGCCGTGTCATCGGTATCCTTGTTCCAGGAGGGCTTGGCGTGCCATACCTGGATCTGCTTGGCAACCTTGCCCTGGGCGTTGGTGTAAGTGCCGTCGTGGCAGCCGAGGCAAATGCCGTAGTTCTGCACCGTGATCAACGAAGCACCGGCGATCACGTGCACCGGCGTCTGTTGCACCGCCGCGTCACCGATCACGCCCCAGGACTTCTCATCCTTATAGTAACCCGATACAGCTACCGGCGTGTAGGAATTGCGGTACACCGTCAGGCCGGTGCCGCTACCCTTGATGTGGCACTTCTTGCAGGCCATGTCGCTGGTCGGCAGCGGATTGGGCAAATTGACCCCGTACTGGGAGGCCCAGTCGGGCCGCGGATCGGCATGGCACCATTCACAGTTGCCGGACTGGGCGTTCACCGTGTCGTGGTGAATTGCCGGCGCCGGGTAGGTGGAACTCGGGTGACAGGTCAAACAGGTAGCCGTCGTGTAGTCAGCGAGAGCGGCCCCCAAAGTGGCGTCGCCGTTGCCGTTGACACCGACGATGGTGGTACCGGGGCCACCGCTCGGGTTGTCATGGCAGAGGGTACAAGTGTTGTTGTGCACACCCTCGACCACACCGAGCCCGTTGTCGGTATGGCAGTTGTTACAGGTTCCACTCCAACCGAACACCGAGGCATTATGGCCGCCGTGACCGGACGTCGCCGGACTGGCGTTGACATCCTTGGGCACGTGGCAGGTGACACAGGTCACCCCGGTGCCGGTGGCAATGGTGTTCTGCACCGTGGTGAGCGGCGGCGTATCCGGATCGCCGCTCTGATTGCCGTTGGTGGCGTAATCGTGGCAGGTGGCGCAGGCCGAGGTCTGGGCCGTGCCGCCCACGGTGGCGTGTTCGGTCAGGATCGCATCCCAAGTGGAAAGGGCATTGGTGCCCTTGCCCAAGCCGGCGTCGTCGTGACAGTCACGACAGGGAGTCCCCGGAGCGCTCTGAGCCAGATCAACGGTCGGATCATGGCTGACATCGTGGCTGACATAGCCGCCACTCGTACCATGCACGTGGTTGTCGAAGTAATTGCCATGGCAGGTGGCACAGTCACCGGCCACCACTGCCACCGCCCAGCCGTTCGGGGTCGGGGTGCCGACCAGAAGGCCGGTGGTGGTATTGTGACAGGTAGCGCAGCCGTCGTGCACCTTGTTATCCACCGTCGAAGTCGGGATACCGGCGACACTGCCGGCAGTGGCCGTATGGCAATCCGTACAGGGGGTCACGCCCGCCACCTTGGCCGAGTGATCCGGGCTCTGGTGATTCGGGAAGTAGGCGCCGTGGCAGGTCTCGCAGTCACCACCACCGGCAGCGATTCCCGGAGCCACGTTGCTGGTCGCCACGAGCGTCCCATTCGCCTGGTGACAGGTGTAACATCCTTGCAGACCGTGCACCTCACCCGTACCGACGAACGGCGAGGTGATGGCATCCGGGGCCGAACCGCCGGCCGCCGTGTCGTGACAGTTGGCGCAGTTGGCGTTCACCGTCACCCGGCTGGTGGCGTGATCGATGTTCTGATGATTCGGGAAATACTCGCCGTGGCAGGCTGAACAGTCACCACCGCCCGCCGGCATCGCCACCACGATGCCGCGCGTCAGGTCGGCCGTACTCTTCAGGGCGCCCGTAGTCGCATGGCAGGTGGTACAGGCATCGTGCTGCTTGTTGTTGGTCGCATTCACCATCATACCGCTGGCCGTACCCTCGGTGCCCGTATGACAGGCTGCACAATTGGTGTACAGGGCAACCCGAGCCGAATGATCACCCTCGTGGCCGGCCGTGGTGTGGCAGGCCGCACAATTGCCGGCCGCCGCATAGCCGTTCTTCGAATCGTGGTGGATCGTCGCCCGGCCGGTCTGGGTAGAGCCGTCCGGATGACAGGTCAGACAGGTGGCGGTGCGCGGATTGGTCAACCCCGCGGCCAGGGTGGCGTCGCCGTCCACGCCATTCGCCGCGTCACCCGCCTTCCTTGTGTAATCCCCCGCCGACGGGTTCACGTGGCAGATGGCACAGTCGTTGTTGTGAATCACCGACACCACCGGTTCCGTGCCCGTGCCGTGGCAGTCGCCGCAGTTGCCGGCCCAGCCGAAGTCGGTATCCGTATGGCCACCGTGCGCCACGTTCGGAACCTTGTCCGTATGACAGGTGGCACAGGTCGCCGGGTTGCCCGAACCGATGGCGTTCTGCACATCGGCCAGCGGCGCGGACTTCGAGCCGTCGTAGTTATGGCAGTTGGCGCAGGTGTTGGTCGAGCCGTCCTTCACACCGTCGGTGTCATGCTCCCACAGGATCTGCGTGAAGGTGGAGAAAGCGAGCGCCGTGCCGTTGATCACGTCGTAGTCATGATGGCAATCCGAGCAGGGCTGTACGCCCGGCTGCGACGTATCCGTCGTTGGATTGAAGGTTACATCGTTGTTGCCCGTAAAGTGGTGCGTATGATTCGGGAAGTACTCGCCATGGCAGGCCGAGCAATCGCCGCCGCCGTCGTTGGAGGCGGCCCCACCGGCCGGCATGGCCACCACGATACCGCGCGTCAGGTCGGCCACCGTCTTCAAGCTGCCGTCGGTATTATGGCAGGTCGTGCACGCGTCGTGGACCCGGTCGTCGGCGGGATCCACCGGCGCACCGCCGGCACTGCCGACGTTGGCAGCGTGGCAGGTAGTACAATTGGCGTAATCGGCCACCATGGTGGAGTGATCCGCAGCAGCACTGCCGGCATGACAGAAGGTACAGTTACCGGTCTGGGCGTTGGAAGTGGCATGGTGGAACGCCGAGGTGGGATAGATGGCCGGATCGTGGCACACCGTACAGGCCGATTGATTCCCCTGCCCCACCGGACCGTGCAGCGTGGCGTCTCCGTTGACACCGGTACGCAAGGAGGCATAATCGGGCAGGTTGTGGCAGTTCGCACAGGTGTTGTTGTGGATATCGGCCACGATATCCGCCGTGCCGGCCGCGTCATGACAGGTCTCGCAGACCGTGCCTGTCTTGAGTAGCCAGGTATGGACCGGCATCACGTCGTTGGGATGATCGGCGGGCCGAGCGCCGTGGCAATCGGCACAGTATACCGTCTGCGGCGTCGGGTTGGAGGAACGCCCCTTGGCAATGGCGTCCGTAACCGCGGCCACCGTGCTGGAGTGACAGGTGGCACACTCGATCACCGTTCCTGGGGCGGCGCTGCCGATATTGCCGCGGGCCACCGTCCGGCCGACGTGGTACGTGTTGATGTTCATGGTAGTGCCGTGACAGGCCCCGCAGTCCAGCGCCGGCGTCGTGTCATAAGCAGTATTGTCATGTTCGCTCACGTGACCGCTCGGATCCCGATTGGGATGGCAACCGGCACACGGCCCAGCGGCCAAGCCCGGTTGCAGGTTCGGGGCAGAAGTATGGCACCACGTGCAGTTGCTGCCGTGAATATCGGCCACCGGGTCGGTATAGGTATGACAGGTAACACATTCGGGCGTATCCTGGATAGGAATATTGCCGAGGCTGTCCACCACGGTGTGGTCGGGAACGGTGAACCGGAAGCCGTCGGCGGCGTGATGACAACTGGTACAGTTGGTGCCGGTGTTATGGTCGGCGGCACTGACCGACACCGTACCGTCGTTGCGCCAGTTGTTGGTCAGCGTATGGCAAACCTGGCAGATACCGGTAGGGGTGGCCGTATTCAGTTCCACATGGCCACCGGCCGGATTGAAAAACTTCACCGGCTTGACACCGGAGTTCGGGGTCGCGATCTCGGCGCGGACGAGCTGCCCGTAGATGAGGCCGAACGTGGCCCCCTTCGCCACCTGGGACAGATCGCCGGCCACGGTGATGGTAGTGCCGTCGGCGGCCACGACCTCGAAGGTGTCGTACGGATTTGCGGTGTCGGCCACCAGGATGAGACCGCGGCCGGCGGTGCCGGTCTTTGCCGACCAGGTAGCCGGGTTGCTCCAGGCTGGATCGACGGAAACGAGGGTATACCCAAAGGTCGAAGTCGTCGTGGTGGCGGGATTGTTGGGATCGGCGGTGGTCACCGATACGGGCCCATAGGTACCCGTAACGAGATAGAGAGCAGCCGCATCGGTCTGGTAATGATCCACTTGGGCCTGAAAATGGGGATCGTGGCAATCGACGCACTGGGTAGTCCAGTCCCCGTACTTGTTCGACAAATTGAGACTGGAGTGCATCCCTTTCACCGGCGCCGCGATTTCACCGGGCGCGTCCGCCGTACCGTCGTGACAACGCAGGCAGATGAAATTCTTGACCGTGTCGTCGAGATTCCCCTGGTCGGGCACGTACCCCGGCCACCGATCAAAGGGATACTCATGACAATTGACGCAATCGATGCCGTTGGCCGTGTTGTGCGGCGCATTGACGAACGACGCCTCCGCCCGGGTCGTTCCAGCCAACAATCCCACCATTACCGCCGCAACCGCAATACCTTTTTTCCGCATGACGCCCTCTCTCTGTCGTCGTTTCCAAAGACGTTGCAACTCTCCGGAGCACTGGTGCGCCCGTGAAAAATGATGAACCCGTGAAAACTCGCAGTCGGTTCAGGCCTGACACGGTAATTCAACGGGTTGCGAAACGTGAACTCGATGAAATCGTATTTTTACGGTTTCATCAAAAATCACCCTCGGCATCGAGCCTCCGCCCGACACCCAAGCCTTGTTGATTTCTAAGCAAAATTCATTCCGAAAACCAGGACACTATCCACTCCCGACTTGATGCATAAAAACGGGGCGTTAGCAACCTCGCCGATCATAGGCCAAAATTCTCACCCCACAAAATGGGTGAAATGCCCCAGTAAAACGCGGGGGCATTTCACCCATTTCTTCTGCCGCCATCCGCGCCCCAGGGATGGGGCGGCGAAACCGCGGCGTTCATGACGGCATGATTTCGTGAGCAAAGCCGAAACTCGGTTTTGGCTTTGCGATTCCATCACGGATAGCTGGAATTCGTATTGTCGTGGGCGAAGCCGTGACAGACGAGCAGGCAGTACCCCGACCGGCTGCCGGTATCGATGAACATGGGCACCGATTGGCCGGCCGCCGGCTGCACGACGGCCTGGTTGAAATTAATGAGATGGGTGTGGCTGCCCGAGGCACCGTCGTCAACCACCCCGTGCGGATCGTGGCAGGTGGCGCACGAAGTGCCGCTGCCCGTACCGTGACCGGTCAGATGGCCGCTGTGACCGCCGCTGCCCCCTCGCTGCTGAAAGCTGGTATCGGCCAAGATGGCATTCCGATCGTGGCACCGATAGCACAGGGCGTAGGCGTCATAGGTCTCGACGCTGCCATCGGCGGTCTCGTAGCGCTGCCGCAGGATGGGCGCATAGATGGAGCCGTGCGGCCCACGGGCACCGGAACCGCCCACCGCCGGGCTGTCGTCGGCATCGTGACAATCGGAGCAGTAGATACGGCTCGTCGTATCCAGGGTCGGCTCATCGACGCTCGGCAGGCTGGGCATGTCGAGGTTGCGGCCCGGGGCCACCACCGGGTGGAAGGAGGGATTCAACGGATCGAATTCGCGCCGGATATCGGACTCGTCGATATAGCGGGTCACCACCGGTGTTGCGGCATTGCTCTCGGCGTGGCACTTGAAACAGATCTCGTACTCGAAGTTGGCCACGGGCACCGGCCCGCCAAACTGATCCTCGCCACTCACCAAGGTCAGGGGGCCGGGCACCTGGGGAGCCTGGGTATTGGACGAAGCGAAGGCGGCGTGCGGATTGTGACAATCGACGCACTCAACGTGGCCGCTCACGCCGACCGGGGACTCGGTGGGATCGTGGGCCCCGTTCTGGCCGGCGGTGGCCGTGGTAACCGGATGGCTGGACTGCTTACTGATCTCAGCCAGGATATTCGTGGCCGCCACGGTGCCGGCATGACAGGTGTAGCAGTTGTCTTCCTCCCGCAAGAAATTGAGCAGCCGTTCGGGACCGCCGGCGTTGTGGGGGGCGTGGCAGTTCTCGCAGCCGTTCTCCGCCACAGTGGTCCACGGCGTATGAGGCCAAGGATCCATGCCGGAATTGTTCCAGGTCGCGGTGGCGGTCCGGTGGCTTGCGAGCGTCCATCCCTTCATACGGTGGCAGCGGACACAGAGACCGGAATACCGGTTGTCCACCACCAGGAACTTGCCATAGGTATCGTCGTGGGGATCGTGGCAGGTGGTGCAATGGATGAAGTCGTTGGCATAGCGGAGGAGATCCTGCGGAAAAGATGGGGCGAGTTCTTCGTTGGGTAACGAATCCTGATAGGAGAAGGACACTGGGTGATCGTTGGCCAGGTTGGTACCGATGAACGTGGAGCGGTATTGGGGGATCTCCATGGTCATGGCGATGCCGCCCGGCACGCTCAAGACCTTGCCGAGGGCCACGGTGCCGTCATGGCAACTCAGACAGAGGCGGGTGGGGCCGGTAGGCTGCGGAATGGTGGCGCCCATGGTGGAACTGGAGTAGGTGGTGTAGTTGACCGGCTTTAGTTCCCGGTTCCAGAGCGGCGTCAGGGGAGTGGCGTTGTGGGGCGTATGGCAGAACACACACACCCGGGTCTCGGACAGGGCTTTGATGTCACCGGGACCGGACACCGACAGATTGTGCTTGGTGGCGAAAATATTGGGACCGGCCAGCCCGTCGGCGGCCAGCAAGGTGGTGGCCAGCACCACGATCATCGAAAAAAGCCTTATGCGCATGGCATCCCCCAACGACCCAACGGCTCAGAAATCGGACAATACGTCCTGTTTGTCGAAAAGCTGAAAGATCTGGATACGGTGATTATAGGTGTCACAAACATACAGCTTGTCGTTGTGATCGATGAAGATGCCGGAAGGCAGCCAGAATTCACCCTCGCCGGTCCCCCGGCCACCGATGGTCAGCACGAAGCGCCGCTTTCGGTCGAAGAGCTGGATGTTGTCGAACAGGGTATCGACCACGTACACGATCCCCCAGCGGTCCACCGCGATGCCCTTGGACATGGCAAAGTCACCGGAACCGTCACCGTGGCGGCCGAACAGCTCGAGAAACGTGCCATTGCCGTCAAAGACCTGGATGCGGAAGTTCATCGCGTCGTTGACGTACACCCGGCCGGCGGCGTCCACGGCCACGTGAGTCGGCAGATTGAAACGGCCGTCCTCGATACCGCGACCGCCAAAGGAGAACCGATACCGCCCGGAAGTATCGTAGCCGTGCACCCGATGGTCGCCGGTATCGACCACATAGACGGTGCCGTCATGGACGGCAAGCCCGGTGGGCCGGGAAAGCGGTGCCGCGCCAGGCTTGCCGAAAGGATCTCGGCCAGCCCGGGAGATCTGCCGCACGAGATTGGCGTCGGCATCGAAAACGAAGACCTTCTTAAGCGCGGCGTCGGCAACGTACAGGAAAAGGTTCTCATCGAAGGCCACCGACACCGGTGTGTCGAAGGCAACCTCGTCGGTGCGGGAAAGAAATCGGTACCGGTGGACGGCGGGAACGAAGAGATGCACCCCCTGACGCATGGCGTCCACCACCGCCAGCCGATCGTCCAGGCCCACCGCCACGGCCACCGGGTTGCCGAGCCGGCCCCGATCGTCCGTGCCGACCAGCAGGGAAAGGAACGACCGGCCCTCCGGGACAAAGCGTTCGAGACTGCCGACATACACCGCCTTCGGCTCATGGGGAGACGGTGGCCACGCCAGATCGGTGCTCTTGCGGAGCGGCGCCGTCCATTTGCGGGCCGCGCAACCACTGAGCACGAGACCCAAGACAAGGAGAATCGCAAGCCATCTACTGGGTTTCCACATCGAGAATCTCCACGTTTGCCTTGGCGCGCAGATCGTCGAGCCATTTCTGCAGGGCCTCGCGCCGCTGCCGGGCCAAGAGCTGCTGCTTGATGCGAGGCAGGGCCTCCTCAAAGGAGATCTCCCGATAGGGCCGATAGCCGGTGAGCTTGACGACGTGCAGCGTGCCATCCTCATTTATTATATCGGAAATGGCGTTGGGCTCCAACTTTCTCGCCACCTCGTAGAGAGTCGGGGTCTTCACCTTGGAGAGCTTGAGGTTCGGCTGCACGTAATACAGCTCGCTCTGCTCCAGCCGGCCGGGATCGCCGGCGAGTTCTCCCACCAGCCGAGCCCGCACTGCCGCCACCTGGGCGCGGCCTTTCTCGGAGGCGGGATCCACGAAAAAGACGATATCCGTCACTTCCACCACCTCCTGCTGGATGAATTCGGCTTTGTTGCGTTCGTAATAGGCCCGGGCCGCCTCTTCCGGGACATCGTCGATCTTCCGGTTGATGTCCTGGTCGATCACCTCCTGGATCATGACCATCCGCTCGGCATGTTTCCGGAAGGAATCGAGATCGTAGCCCATGATCTCGAGATACTTCAGAAAATGCTGTTCATCCCGGTGGTTGCCCTTCTCGGCCGCGATGAAGGCGTCCACCTTGGCGGGATCGGCCTTGATCCCTCGCCGCTTTGCCTCCTGGAAGGCTGTCTCCTCGAGAATCATCTTGTCCAGGGCCTCTTTCTTCAAACGACGGCCAAACTCCTCGGTGAGCTTGGCGCTACCGTAGCGGGTAGCCCGAATCTGGCGCATGCGGGTCATGAGGTCAGCAAGGGAAATCTCCCGACCATTGACCCGGGCCACCGCCATCTTGCCGGCGGCCTGGGAATGGAGGGTCTCCCCGGCCCAGACCCAGACGGTTGCCAAGGCAACGAACATCAAGGTGGTTACTGTTCCAACGAGCACTCGGTAACGAAGCAACATGAAATCATCCTTTTGGTTGAGGTTGTCACAATGATTCTAGTCAAAACAGACGGCGGCTCATTCTCATGTACCACTCGAAGCTATCGAAACGGTCACCACCTTCAGTGATACCCCCGAATGTCTTTTTCTCCTCCCATTTTATCCCGGTCAGAAACCGCATGGCGCCAACCTCCCAGATTCCCTTGGCATCGAGGCGGCAGTCCTCCGTAAGCAACGACGTGGCCTCTCCCGCACTCGAAGATCTCCGCTGATACGTCCCCGTCAGAGTCGAACGGAAAAAATACTCCGGCCACTCCCGCCGCAGCTGAAGGTGGTGCTCAGTGATCTTGTCCAGGTAGTCACTCCTGATCTGCTCCACGGGTTTCACCTGCAGAATGCCGGCATAGAAATCTTTTCGTACTTCCAATGCAGGCAGACCTGACTGCGCTTCCCTGATAGAGGAGAGGGAATACTTGAGGCCCAGATTCCAGGCTGGAAAACCTATGCCGATATCCAGCCGATGCTCGCTCCGTTTGCGCATCTCCAGGCCGGCATCGCGCTCATACTCACTGACGACGATCAGGGATCCCGCCTCTGCGGGCAGACCATACCGCAACTGCATTCTCAGCTGCTGCTCCCGCTGATCGTAGGAATCGTATTCGGTTCCGGCGATAATACGCTCCTCCACCCGGGTGCGGCCGAGGCGGCCATAGACAGTACCGGCCAACCGACCAAAACTCTTCATGTATGTAAGCTCACTGAAGACCTGCCAGTCGTTTTGCATGTCTGTCAGGAAGCTGCGACGCCGGGTAATGAAGCCGCTCCGAAAGGGCGCAGCGGACACGGTGACACCGCCCCGGGTCCGCTTGACAACCGGCGACAATGTCCCCAGGGTGTACACACCGCGGTGCAACTCCTGTCGGGAACGGCGCCGCTCGAAAAAGAACGTGAGATAATCCTTCCAGAAAGAGAGTTCCCCAGTATAATCGAAGGTGTCCACCCCCAGGTTGTAGTCTCCGGGCAACTGTCGGTAAGAGAGTTCTATCGGGTAGGATGACCGCTCGTCGAATCCGGGAGGGAAGTGCTTGATCGTCACCTTGACCCGGTAGTCGTCGTCCCACTCCACATCGAAGTCTGTTTCGCTCAACTCATCGGTGGGCCCGGCACCGGCCGTCTTCGAGATCCGCACCTCAACCGAATCCTTGTCCACCTCGGTCCGTGACGAGATGACGGAGTCGCCGATCTTAACAATGTCAAAGGTGTCTTTCACCATGACCGTCTGGAGCGCCGAACGATCGGTACGGTCGTGGACCACGCCGACCGATGCCTTTACCCGCCCGTCCAGAAAGATCCTCTTGCTGTAATCGCTTTGCCACTGCAACCGACGGCGCTGGCGACTCGATGTGGTTGGCAGACCACCTCTTCCCCCGTCCACCGCCATGGACAGGGAGTCGATCTGCGAGTGGTCGTACCTGTACAGCAACTGGGAGCGGAGGCTGGCATAGAGCTGATGGGAAAGGCGACCATAGATGGAATATTCGTCGGTATCGAGTACCGACGAGGAAGAGAGGTTTTCCCCTGCGTAGACCCCATACCGTTGCTTCTTTATCGTCTTTTCCAGTTCGATTTCAGAAGAAAAATTATACGGCAACTCCAGTTCCAGTTTTTGCTCGTACTTCGTCTGACGGTTGAGATCCTCCCGGTATATATATTGGTTGAACACCCACTGGGAAGAGAACGCCCAGCGCTCACGGCGCAGCCGATTGGTGAACGAGCCCTGTTGACTGTGAATGTTATGATCGACTATCGCCCCATCAACCAGCCGGAACCGCCGGCCATCCTTGATCCGGTACCGAAATGCCGTGGCAAACCCCTGGGACGTGTACCGGAAGGCAGTACTCCACTCCTGGTTCCGAGCCTTCAGCATCTCGCGGGAGTCTTCCTCCCCGGCGCCATTACTGGTGAGCACATCTCCCTTCCGGGTATCCCATCGGTACGTCAGCTCATAGCTCCACGGCGTCGGGTTATAGCGAAACGTGGCCTCGGCCCGGCGGATGTCATCCCCATCCTTCAAAGAGAGAGAACCTCCCGGTTTTCCACCCTTCTGCTCGAAAAGAAGCGTGAGATTGTACGGATGCTCGGGTAAAAAATAACCGAGATAGTAGATGTCGGAATTTCCCTTGTACTCCCACCAGGACGCACTACTTTCCTTCCGCCGCTCCTGGCGAAGCGCGAGTTCACCGCCGAGGGTGAAATAGTGGAACCGGGGATGATAGACGTACCAGAGGGACTCGAAGGACAGCCCCTCCTGGTGTTCGGCCAACCGGCTCGTAGTCCTGCCTGTGGTCGCGGTCACATGATGGAGATTGCGAAAGCGACTCTCGAGACGAATGGCGGCGACCAGATCGACGAACCGGGGGACAAAACTCCGTTTCGCGGCCCATCCCGGCCGACCGGCAAGCAGGGCGCAAGCCACAACGACCGGAATGCAGCGTCCACGTTTCATTGCCGTCGGCCGATTGCACCAGAGTTCAGCGGTGAGGAACCTGCTGTTGCATTTCCTCGAGCTGCTTCTTGCGCAGGTCCCGCAACTCCTCGAGGGTGGGATATTTCACCCCCTTCTGCTGGCCATAGCCATAAACGTTCACCAGCCGATTACCGAACTGACTAGTGACGATGACCAGATACTCGACCTCGAAATTGGGATCGACATATTCCTTGAAAAGATCCACATTGTCGTAGTCGAGGGTGATGCCGGCCGGCAGATTGAGGTTGCCGGGCTGACTGCCGGGACCGCCAAAAAAGGTGAGGAGCTGGCCGCTGGGATGAAAGACCTGGACATAGTCGAAGGCGGCGTCCACCACGTAGACGAGACCGTCCCGCGCCACGGCCACGCCGCGGGGGCGGGCGAAACGGCCCGGACTCTGCCCGGGTTCACCGATAGCTCCAAGGTAGTGACCATCGAGATCGTACTTCACTACCTGGAAACGGCCGCCATCGGAAACATACAGAATCTTGTCGGGACCGATGGCAATATTGAGCGGCATACCTAGACGTTCGTCCGGTGCCCCCTCCTGGCCGAGAGAACGCTGCAGCCGGCCGCTGGCGATATCGAAGATATGCACCTGCCGGTTCTGACGATCGCACACGAAAAGGCTCCCCTCGTACGTCGACACCCCCACCGGTCGCCAGAACCCACCGTACCGAAACGATTTGACGAAGAAATCCTTGGCATCGTACTGTAAGACCTGGCCGCGGACCGGATCACTCACGAACCGGTTCCCTTTCGCGTCAAGACAAATATTGACCGGCTGCACCAGTTTTCCCAGCCCTTTGGCCCCCTGAAGCATCCCAAACTTGCGGGCGTCGAGGTCGAACTTCATTACCGAAAAGTTACTGTCCGCCACATAAATGGCACCTGGGACGGTAACAACCCCGTACGGCTTGTCGAGCCGCATCCCCCGTTTGCGGCCGCCGGTGACAAAGGCGTCGAAGGCGCTCTGCTCCTCCTCGAAGTCCATGCTGCCCAGATAACTGCGCAAAAACTGCAACCGCGGTAGCTCCGGTGGCTCCGGATAGAAGACTGCCGGAGTCTTCTCCGGCTGCTCAACGGTGACACAGCCACCAAGAAGCGTGGCTAACAGGACGAAAGGAGCCAGCAGTGAAACTGGCAGTCTCCAAGACAGTGTCATTTCACACCCCCCTTTCAAATGGTATGTATAGAGCGTAATAGGGTTCCGGAACCGTGGCCCCTACCCCAACCGCTATAATAAAAATATTTTCACAATCGTAAAGGGGTTTTCTTGCACCCCGAACCGCCGATCGACCGTACCGCCACCCTCTATCCACACGGGAAGGAGGTCAGGAGGGTACAAATGGGGCATATCCCCCGCGGAACGGGGAAAAATCCCCCCGCAGCACGACTTGGACGGCGGAATCTCTTGTTCCGGATTTCCGGATAACCACCTAACACAAAAGAAAAAAATAGAAAAATACCAAAATGGCACGCGACATGCTTACTTCCAAAGGCAAAACCAAGCATCGGCATGGGTCGATTCCATCTGAAACTCAAACAACAAGGAGAGGAACAATGAAAAAACGCATGTTGGTATCTGTGGCTCTCGGTATCGGCGCCTTTGCTCTGTCCGCCGGCGTAGCCATGGCCGGCTCCGCCCCGGGCACCGGCATCATCGACTCGGTGCACGACCTGTCCGAAAACAGCGCTGTACACGCCGCTGCCATCCTCGGCGTGGGAACGGCTGACACGCTGTCGCGCGTGTGTATCTACTGTCACGCACCGCACCGCACCCAGAAGCCCTCTGACTTCAACTACGAGGATGCCTATCTGCCGCTCTGGAACCGGCCGGTCAACGCGAACCGCACCTTTACGATGTACAACAACGGTTCCAACCCCGGCTCCGGCAAGCACATGAGCCAGGCCCAGAGTGATCTCATGGCCAACAACATCACTCGGCCGGGCTTCGTCTCGCTGCTCTGCCTGAGCTGCCATGACGGTACGGTGGCCACGAACGTCTACGGCTCCTCAGAGATGTCCGATGCGACGTGGGTTAAGAACCAAGGGCGCGTCACGGGGACTGGATCCATCGGTGCCGCCGCTTACGACGCTGCCAGCCAGCCCGCTGGGAACATCGTGACCGAGTACAAAATCGGTGCCAATAATGATCTCAGCAACCACCATCCGGTCGGTTTCAATTACAATGTCGTCTGGCAGGACGACGATGAGATCGCCAACGTGCAGACCCAGTTCGGCGCCACTGGTATCAAGATCGCCGACGTGCTGTATAACGGCAATATGGAGTGCGTCACTTGCCACGATGTCCACAACTCCACCCAGAACATGGGTGAGAAACTTCTGTGGACCTCCAACATGGACAGTGCCTTCTGCTGCACCTGCCATCTGAAGTGTGACAATAAGGCCGATCACTAAGCCGTAACCGAAGCCGAAGGCCACACCCAAAGCCCCGCCACCCGGCGGGGCTTTTTTTTGGCCTTGCGGCACCACCGTCCGCGCCGGCCCTCGACCGCCGATGTCCGTCAAGGACTCGCGGCCGGGGCAGGCCCGACACGATACTGCAACGGGTTGCAAAGCGAAAACTCGATGGAATCGCAGTTTTTGCGATTCCATCGAAAATCCCCCCGAACCATCGGGCTCGGGGGGATTACACGCCGATCGCGGCCACGTTTCACCTGGGCCGCCGCAACTCACTGCCGACGGAACTCGAGACCACCGGCCAGGGCCCGGTCGACGAGCACGGAATCGCCCTCCTTGAACTCGCCGGCCAGGAGTTTCATGGCAAGCTGATCCTGGACGTGGCGCTGGATGGCCCGCTTGAGCGGCCGGGCGCCGAAGGCGGGGTCGAAGCCCACCTCGATGAGATACTCCTTGGCCGCGTCGGTAAGGGTCACGGAGAGCTTGCGCTCCGCCAGCCGCCGCGCCAGGGCCTCGAGCTGGATATCGACGATTTGCTTCAAATCGTCCCGGCCCAAGGCATGGAAGACGATGATCTCGTCGATCCGGTTCAGGAACTCGGGCCGGAAGTGCTGGTGCAGGATCTCCCGCACCCGCTCTTCGGCCTCGGCCCGGCGTTCTTCACCGTACTCCATGATGAGCTGGCTGCCGAGGTTGGAGGTCATGATCAGAATGGTGTTCTTGAAATCCACCGTCCGCCCCTGACCGTCGGTCATGCGGCCGTCGTCCAGGATCTGGAGCAGCACGTTGAACACGTCCGGGTGCGCTTTTTCGATCTCGTCGAAAAGCACCACGGAATACGGCCGCCGCCGCACCGCCTCGGTAAGGTACCCGCCTTCCTCGTAGCCAACGTAGCCCGGCGGCGCACCAATGAGCCGCGCCACGGAATGCTTCTCCATGAACTCGCTCATGTCGAGGCGAATCATCGCCCGCTCGGAGTCGAACAGGAAATCGGCGAGCGTCCGGGCCAGCTCGGTCTTGCCCACGCCGGTGGGGCCAAGGAAGAGGAACGATCCCAGCGGGCGGTTGGGGTCCTGGAGCCCGGCCCGCGCCCGCCGCACGGCATTGGCCACCGCCGCGATGGCGTCCTTCTGGCCCACCACCCGGCGGGCGAGGACCTCCTCGGCGTGGACCAGTTTTTCCCGTTCGCCGGCCAGCAGCCGGTCCACCGGGATGCCGGTCCACTTGGCCACCACCCTGGCCACATCCTCGTCGGTGACCTCCTCTTTCAGCATCTGGCGGTCCTTCTGGATAGAGGCCAGCCGTTCCTTTTCCGCCGCCAGCCGTTTTTCCAACTCGACAATGCGGCCGTAGCGGATCTCCGCCACCCGGCTGAGGTCACCCTGCCGCTCCGCCCGCTGTTCTTCGATGCGGGCCTCGTCGATCTCGGCCTTGATCTGCCGGATGGACTGGATGATCTGTTTTTCGAGATCCCAATGGCTCCGCATGGCAGCGAGCTGTTCATTCAGGTCGGCCAGCTCCTGCTCGACCTTGGCGAGCCGTTCCCGCGAGGATTCGTCCTGCTCCTTCTTCAGGGCCTCGCGCTCGATCTCCAGCTTGATGCGCTTACGATCGATCTCGTCGATCTCCGTCGGCATGGAATCGATTTCGATCCGCAGACGGCTCGCCGCCTCGTCGATAAGGTCGATGGCCTTGTCGGGCAGAAACCGATCGGTGATATAGCGGTGCGACAGGGTGGCGGCCGCCACCACCGCCGCATCGGTGATCCGCACCCCGTGATGCACCTCGTACTTCTCCTTGATGCCCCGCAGAATGGCGATGGTATCCTCCACCGTTGGTTCCTGGACCACAACGGGCTGGAAACGACGCTCGAGGGCGGCATCCTTTTCGATGTATTTACGGTACTCGTCCAGGGTGGTAGCACCGACGCAGTGCAGCTCGCCGCGGGCCAGGGCCGGTTTCAGCATGTTGGAAGCATCCATGGAGCCCTCGGCCGCGCCGGCCCCCACCAGGGTGTGGATCTCGTCGATGAAGAGGATGATCTCCCCTTGCCGCTGCTGGATCTCCTTCAAGACCGCCTTCAACCGATCCTCGAACTCGCCCCGGAACTTGGCACCGGCCACCAGGGCCCCGAGATCGAGGGCGATGACCTGCTTGCCCCGCAGGGTATCCGGGATGTCGCCGTTGACGATTCGCTGGGCCAGCCCCTCGACGATGGCGGTCTTGCCGACACCGGGCTCGCCGATGAGCACCGGGTTGTTCTTGGTGCGCCGGGACAAGACCTGGATGACCCGCCGGATCTCCTCGTCGCGGCCGATGACCGGGTCGAGCTTGCCCTGGCGGGCGATGTCGGTGAGATTGCGGGCATACTTCTCCAGGGCCTGGTACTTGCCCTCTGGATCGGGATCGGTGACCCGCTGGGCACCGCGCACCTCGGCCAGGGCCTTGAGAAAATCGGCGTGGTTGACGCCGACGCCGGCCAGGACCGCGGCCACCTTGCCGGCCTGGTCCTCGAGGATGGCCAGGAAGAGATGTTCCTGGCTGACATACTCGTCCTGCATGGACGAGGCGGCGGCGAAGGCCCGGTCGAACATCTTTTGCAAGTCGGCACCAGCATAGACCTGGAAACCGCTGCCGCTCACCCGCGGCAGGGACTCCAGGAGCCGTTCCACCTCGGTCGCCGCCCGGCCGGGATCGACCCCCATCTTGCGCAATACCGGAACAACGACGCCGTCACTTTCCTGCAACAGCACCAGGGCGACGTGCTCGGGCCGTAATTCCTGGTGGCCACGGCGTACCGCCTCCTGCTGGGCCGCCTGCAGGGCTGCCTGCGATTTATGGGTCAACTTATCGAATTGCATGTCCAACCTCCTGTTTCGATGGTCCTCCCGCGGGAGACCCGCGGTTTGTAGCAAAAATCTAGCCAACTCGATTCATGAAAAACAGGTAAGAACGGCCCATTGCCCTGTCAAGGACAGGTTTTTCCCTTGACACAACAAAAAAACCGCGGCCCCAGAGGACCGCGGTTTTGGAGTTTTGGAATGATTGACCGAAGCGCTTCAGTGCTTGAAGGAACGCTGCCCGGTGAACTTCATCGCCACCTGCGGGTCGGCCTCGTTGCAGGCCTGGATGGTCTCGAAGTCGCGCAGGGAGCCACCGGCCTGCAGGATGGCCGACACGCCCTGCTTGATGCCCACGTCGGCCCCGTCCCGGAAGGGGAAGAAGGCGTCGGAGATCATCACCGAGCCCGGCAGGCCGGCGCGGTCCTCGCGGGTCTTGGCGTCGATGGCCTCCTTGTCGGCCGGATCCCGCTTGCCCTGCTCGATCTCCAGCACCATGTTGGCGTACGGAATGCCGTAGGTATCGTAACAGAGCAGATCGGCGTACTTGATATAGGCCTTGTGGACGGCGATCTCCGCCACGCCGACCCGGTCCTGCTCACCGGTGCCGATGCCGACCGTGCAACCGTCCTTGACGTAGAGCACCGAGTTGGAGGTGACGCCGTGCTCCACCGCCCAGCCGAAGAGCATGTCGGCGATCTCGCGCTCGGTGGGTTCGCGTTCCACGCGATACTCCTTGCCCTGCCAGGTGGCCACCGCCGGCTTGAGGTCCGCCGGCGTGCGGATAGAATTGACCGCCGACTGCTGGACGATGATGCCACCGTCGATGAGGCTCTTGAAATCGACGAACCGATAGTGTTCGTAGTCGGCCAGTCGGTCGATGCGGGCGATGCGGATGATACGCAGGTTCTTGCGGCTCTTTAAGATATCGAGGCTGCCCTCCTCGAAGTCCGGGGCGCAGACCACCTCGAGATAGTTCTGGCTGATCAGCTCGGCGGTATCCTTGTCACAGGCCCGGTTGAGCACGAGGGCCCCGCCGAAGGCGGCGATCCGGTCGGCGCGGTTGGCCCGATTGTAGGCATCGGCCAAGGTCTCGCCGTAGGCGGCGCCGCACGGATTGTTGTGCTTGAGGATCACCGCTGCCGGCCGGTCCATGAGGTACTTGATGATGTTGAGACCGTTGTCCACGTCGGTGAGATTGATCTTGCCCGGATGCTTGCCCACCTGCAGCATGTCCTCGACGGTGATCGCCGACACCAGGCCGTTACCCGGCTCGATGTACTTGCAGTCGCCGAGCACCAGGTTGCCGTTGACCAGCTCGTAGAGGGCCGCCTCCTGGTCCGGGTTCTCGCCGTACCGCAGCCCCCGTTCGTCCACCCCGCCGTCCCCGGTGGGGATCGCCCAGGTCTTCTTGCGGTACACCAAGGTCTGATCCCCGAAGGTGATAGTCATCTCCATGGGGAAGTGATCGCCGCGGATGGTGGAATACATCTTTTTCAAGTCACTCATGATCGTCCTCCACGTTCCCGCCGTGCGGGGTTTTCAAGAGAGTTGCAACGTTACAAGGCTCAAGGCTCAAACGAGTCGTGTCGCCGGCCGCGGTGCTCCCACGGTCAGGCGGCGCTTTCGAACTCCTGGAAGGTTCGATCCCAGTCCTTGCGCACCGGGTCGAATCCCTTGGCCCGGATGGCGGCGCAGACCTCCGCAACAGTGCGTTGGTCGCCGATGGCAAACTGTTCGCCGGCCTCGGCCGCCCGGCCGTAACCACCCGGCGCCGTACACGATCCGGCGGAATAGCGGGTGGGACCAAGACCGATCATGCCGTCCCGGAAACGCGCTTCCTCGCGGGTGGAGAGCACCAGGCCCACATCGGCATCGAAGAGCCGCAGCGCGAAGATGAGTTGGGCAAGATTCCGTTCCGAGACCGCCACCAGCGGCGCGAACTCGCCGGCCGCCGGGCGCAGGCGCGGAAAAGAAACGGTGAATGCCGTGCGCCAGAACCGCTTACGCAACCAGGCGAGATGCATACCCAGCGCCACGCCCTCGGCCCGCCAATCGGCCAGGCCCAAGAGAGCGCCGATCCCGACCTCCCGCATACCGGCAGCCGCGGCCCGGGCCGGGGTGGCGAGCCGGTGGTCGTAATCCCGTTTGGCGCCGCCGACATGGACCTGATCGTAGAGCCGCCGGTCGTACGTTTCCTGATAGATCGTCACGCCGGTGACGCCGGCGGCAAAAAGCAGTCGGTATTCTTCTTCGGCAAGCGGCTGGACCTCGATGCTGATCGAGGCAAAGCGCGGCCGCAGTCGCCGGACGATGTCGGCGAGCCGGCTTGCGTCCAACTTGGCCGGAGCCTCGCCGGAGACGAGAAGCAGATGCCGAATGCCGCGGCCGGCCAGGATGGCGGCCTCGGCCTCTACCTCCTCCGGGGAAAGGCCCCGCCGCTCGATCCGGTTGTCGGCCGAAAAACCGCAATACCGGCAGCGGTTGACACAAAAATTATGGATATAGAGGGGGGCGTAGATTTGAATGGTGCGGCCGAAGCGTTGCTCGGTGAGCGTGGCGACCCGGCGGGCCAATTCCCCCAACAGCGGCTCGGCGGCCGGCGACAGCAAGGCGGCGAGATCCCGAATGCCGGGCTGCGCCGCGGCCAATGCCCGTTCGACGTCACTCCGGTCGCAGGCCGCCACCAGGGCCTCGATGGTTGCAAAATCGATCGCCGGCAGATCCATGGCTCCACGCTCACGCAGGATCGTCACGCAAGAATCCAAGCCCGGCCTCCGGCGACGAAGCGGACGCCACCGCCTGCGGCCGACCGAGCCCGGCCTCCCACGCCAGCCGACCGGCGGTGACCGCATCAGCAAAGGCCCGTGCCATGGCGACCGGATCGCCGGCCACGGCGATGGCGGTATTGACCAGCACGGCGTCGGCGCCGATCTCCATGGCCAGGGCGGCATGGGACGGTGCCCCGATACCGGCGTCCACCACCACCGGCACCCGGGCCTGCTCGATGATGATCTCCACCTGGAAACGGGTCAGCACCCCTTGGTTGGTGCCGATGGGGGCCCCGAGCGGCATAACCGCGGCGGCACCCGCATCCTGGAGCTTGAGGGCCAGGATAGGATCGGCATTAATATAAGGTAAGACGACGAACCCTTCCTTGACCAGCATCTCCGTGGCCCGCAGGGTCTCCACCGGGTCGGGGAGCAAGGTGCGGGGGTCCGGGGTGACCTCCAGCTTCAACCAGTTGCCACCGCCGGCCGCCCGGGCCAGGCGGGCAAGGCGCACCGCCTCCTCGGCGTTGCGGGCCCCCGAGGTATTGGGCAAAAAGAAAAAACGCTCCCGGTCGAGCACCCGCATGATGTCGTCACCGGGATCCGCAAGATCGACCCGCCGCAGGGCGACGGTGACCATCTCGCACCCCGAGGCCTCGATGGCCTCCTTCATGACCGCGGCACTGGCAAACTTGCCGGTACCGACGAAAAGCCGGGATCGAAACTGCCGGCCGGCGATGGTGAGCATCATCCGCCTCCCACGAATCGCATAATTTCGAGCACCGTCCCCTCGGCGAGCACCACCTGATCGTACTCGGCCCGATCGAGGATACGGCCGTCGCATTCCACCACCACGTGGTCCGGCTCCATGTCCAGGGAGACGATGAACGCCGTCACCGTCGTCCCGTCGGCCACCTGCCGCGTCTCACCGTTACATCGTATGGTTATCATCGATCACAACACGTTTTTTTTGTTTCCAAAACGGATGGCATCCCAACAACCCGCGGGAGGCATCCCCGTGATCGTATGTGGTCACAGGGCACCCCACCTGCGGCGTCATCAGCCCGCTTACGTAGCTCCCAGTACGCTGCGCGGGCTTCTTCCTTGCATCTGGGGCACCCTGTAACCACATACCCGGCCTGCACAGCCGCGACTCCGGCATATGTGAGGGGTGCCCCGTGATCAGTTACCCGTGATCAGTTACTCGTCGGCCACTCCGAGCAACAGGCGCAAAATCTGGTTCGCCTGGTGATGGGCCACGATACCCACCCGCGGCGCCATCAGCCCCTCACCGGGACGGGCGGCGGAGCATTCGTCGCCGACGACGTAGACACCGGCATGCAGCCGGCGCGTGCGGATCGTGTTGTTCGGGCCGTACCCCGCCATGCCGGAAGCGGTGACGTAGGGCGTGTTCGGCATCCTGGTGAGCACGGCCCGCAAGGCGGCGGCCTTCATGGCCGCGTTGTCGAAACACTCGGCCAGCGCGTCGACCCCGGCGAAGATCTCCGGAATATTGTCGGCGTCAAGTTCGCCGAAAAAGGTCTCCACCGCCACGTACGGATTGATCCGGGCGAGGTTGGCCTGCAGGGCCTCGGTCTTCGGCATACCGACCTGATCCACGAAGTACTGCTGGCGGTTCAGGTTGCTCGGTTCCACGATGTCGTAATCGGCCAACAGCAGACGCCCGACCCCGATGCGGGCCAGGGCCACCGCCACCGCTGAGCCGAGGCCGCCGAGCCCCATGATGCCGACGGAGGCTCTACTGATCTTCTTCTGCACCCCTGGAGTATGCCGGGCGTGGAGCAGACGACGCATCTCATCGGCATCGGGCACCTCGCCCCGCCGGATGAGCCAGCATTCGTCACCGGGCCGCACCGGACGCTCGGGATCGACGGGATAGCCATTAACAATGAAGATATCGGCTCCGGGGTGCAACCGCCCGGCCAGTTCCCCGATGGTGGTCTCCCCATCCAGGGGTACCGGCCGCTCGTTGACCCGTATCGTCCCTCGCCCCATGCCGTTTGCCTCCACAAGAATTTTTGATATTACCGCTTCCCGCAAAAATGTACAACTCGTAAAAAATCGTAGTCGGCCCAGGCCTGACACGATCAAGTGAGCGCAGCGAATGACCGATCGCACTTTTTGCGATTCCATCAAAAATGATGAAACCGTAAAAACTCGCAGTCGGCGCAGGCCTGACACGATAATTCAACGGGTTACACACCGTGAACTCGATGGAATCGCAGTTTTTGCGATTCCATCAAAAATGATGAAGCCGTAAAAACTCGCAGTCGGTGCAGGCCTGACACGATAATTCAATGGGTTACAAG
>CAYRGZ010000011.1:0-33026 GCA_964423785.1 uncultured Desulfobulbia bacterium | reverse complement strand
GCTCGCGGTAGAGGTCGGTGCCGTCGATGGTGCGCCAGGGCATGAAGCGGTCCCACCCTGAGGTGAGGGTGCCGAAGCGCGCCTGCATGCCGTCGGAGATGACGAGGATCGCGTTGTGGGCGAAAAGCGTTGCAATCTCCTGCTGGTAGGTCTGCAACTGGTTGAAGGCCGCCCGCAGCGTGGCCTGTTCCGCACCGGGGTTTTTCAGCTCGATCACAACCAGCGGCAGGCCATTGACGAAGAGGACTATATCCGGCCGCCGCTCGCGTTTGTTTTCGATCACGGTGAACTGGTTGACTGCCAGCCAATCGTTGTTTTCGGGATTCTCCACGTCCAGCAGCCACACCTTGCCATGCCGCTCGCCTTCCGCCCCCATCCACGAGACGTCCACACCGTCGGTGAGCATCCGGTGGAAACGGCGGTTGTTTTCGATCAGCGCCGGGCTTTCCAGGGTCAGCACCTGGCGCATGGCCTCCTCGATGGCCGCAATCGGCATCTGCGGGTTGATGCGCACCAGGGCCTCGCGCAGGCGGCGTACCAGCACCACGTCGCCGTAGTTGGCCGCCGCTTCCCGTTCGGGGGAAGCACCATCGAAGGCGATGTCAGGGCCGAAGGCCACCTGCCAGCCCAGGGCCTGCAATTCATCCAGCGCCATTCGTTCGATGTCGCTTTCCGTCAGATGCGCCATGGTTCATCCTCTGGGCGGACACACAGGTCCGTCCCCACGGTAGGATTTTCTCTATCCAATGCCCATTTCAGGGGATTATCGACGATGTATTTTCGAATGCGATTCAATTCATTTTCATCCCGCACGATTTGTTCGTAATAATTGCGTTGCCAGACAGGTGCACCGGGCGTGTTGCGCATTTGATTGATGTGTTTGGTAACGGCGGATTTGAATCCGGCAACAAACGACGATAACGACCGCGGCGGGCGATGCAACGTATGGCCGGAATGGGATTCATCACCATGGGATGTACATATGGACGCACGTTGTAGGGGCGCACGGCCGTGCGCCCCTACGGTTTCATCGCCGCCCATCATTTCGGCGGTTTCAACCAACCACACAATGCCGTGAATATGATTGGGCATCACAACGAATTCATCGTCATATAATTCCAATTCTCGACGTATATCCGCAGACCGAAACCATTCCCTACGTACGACAATTCCGTATGGATTCAACCGCATTTCCCCATCCACCACCTTGCCGAACAGACATTCCCGGTTTTGCGTGCAAATGGTAATGAAATACGCGCCTGGCTGGGAATAATCATATCCCTTCAGGCGGATGGACCGGCGGTGGTGGATATAGGGATTGTATTTCATTGGGACGCTCCCGCAGAATTTATCTCTCGGCTCAACCACTCCAGTAGCGGTTGGCCCTGTTCGATGGTCAGTTTTTCAACACCTGCAACCGCAATAAGCCGTTTCAAATACACCTTGACGCGGGACCTGGCCGACGGCCGCTTCGCCCAATCCACTACCGCGAGCTTTTCCATCTCTGCCAGCAGCGTGTTCACGAACCGAAGCACCTGCTGCGCTTGGGCGTCGTTGCCGTTAAGCAAGTTGTGAATCACGAACTCATAAAGAGTGCTCACCTTGTCCCGATACCGTCCCTGATACGCATCGAGCAGTTGCAATCTCGATGGCTCGGGGGCCGGTTCCGGCGGGGCCGTTGGTTCCCCTTTGGTGGCGACCTCAGCCGCCTCTGTTTCCTCTTCCTCGACAGGCTCGGTCTCTTCCTCGCGTTCTGTGGGTGGCATCTCCCGCAACGCATCCAGCACGCTCACATACGCCTGCCGGTCCAGGCGATACAGCAATTCACTTGGTGGTACCCGCAGCTCGATGGCTTCATCCGGTGTCTGAGCGCCAGCCAGCACGCGTACCACCAAGACGCCTTCCTCCATGGCCACCTCGGCATCCAGCGCGCATCCTGCGTCGATGCGTTCGTTCAGGTGCCGGAAGCGGTCGGGCGGCTCTCTGGTCGTGAGCAGGTTTGGTGCTTTGCCGTCGTAGGCGCTGAGGATCAAGACAATGACGGAGTCGGCCGACAGCAGATACACCCGTGCGTGGCGACTTGAGATGGCATCGAGAAATCCATCCCTGCCGTGGGCCACGCTGCCGTCCTGATTGCGCAGTTCGTTCAATCCCTCGGCCAGCTTGTTGTGCCCCGAGATCACCTTGCCCAGTGGCCCCACGCCGCGCTGGTTGCGCAGCCCCAGGGCATCCAATACGCAGGAAAGCAGCTCCGTTGTCGTCGGTGTCGAAGAATCCGGCGGTGTAGCCCCCAGCTCGCCGATGACCGTCCAGCAGACAGCCTCCAGGAAAGACTTGGTCAACTCTATGACGCTGCTACCTTCCTCCTCCCAGGTGCGGGCAAGGTCCATGTAGTGCTGCTGGATGTTTGGCGCGTCCGGCCAGCGTTCGCAGACGGCGCGAAAGGCCGGGGCGATGTGGTCCAGCACGCGGCTCACGCCAGACCCTCCAGGATAGACCATACGCGGTAGTAACTTTCTCCACGCTTGCCAAGCGCTGTTTGCCAAGTCTCTATCTTAGTGTTACGCAAACGGTCACGAATGGAATTGAGTGCTTCGTCTGAGGTCACGCCAAGAGTTTCGGCTAACGGATCAGCAGCGGTTCTGGGAACGCCCAACATGCGCAGCGCTAATGCACCATCTGAATTGACGCCGTAGTAGACTCGGGCAGGAAGATTGCGCAATAACCGCATCTCTTCTTCTGATAGCGATTCCAAGGAATCACCCAAGGTCAGCGCCTGAAGTGCCGCCAATCCCCAAGAGGCCGTCTGTGTCAATCGTCCAAAAACGCTACGGCAACAGCGGGTCATAGCATCAACAGGGTCTGACTTCCGGTCATCCCGGAAATATTCTTCAGCCATTTCCATCAAAGGTCTACCCTGAACCCAGTCACAGATGATACGGGCCAGCATGTCGCCACCGGGGCTACTACCGCCCGTCACCTCCTTCAGGTTATCCCGCAATTCGGGAACATGAAGCAATACACCCATCATGCGCCTGAGATCATCGCGCCGGGTATCGAACAGATCGGGGCCCCATACATCCTCCGTGAGTCCTTCATCGCGCAAGCGCGACAGGGTTCCTGCTACCGACTCCCAGGAAAAACCGGTCAAATCGACGAGCTTCAGCGACTTTCCCTGTATACGACGCGCATAGTTTTGCACACCGCGGACGAGCTGGTCGGCCCAACCACGATGGCTGCCGCGCAGCTTCTGGAATCCCAGCGTACCCCGCAATACCTGTTCCACTTCCGCGGCAAAGCGTTCATGATCGCCAATCTGGCGATAGGTGTGCGCCAGGTATTGCAGGAAGGACGACCAACCGAGTTGCCAGGCAAGATTTTCAAGATGCAACAGGTCGCCCGTTTCGGCAGCTTGTTGAACCATCTCAATCAGGGTAGAATTGAGCTCGCCGACCCAGCGTGAAACGAATGCTCGCAGTTGTTCAGCCCTTCCCTCATTTGTTGCCGCAAGCGCTACGATACCCAGATCACCCTGATCCACACGCCCCGCCCGGCCGGCAATGTTCCAGAAATCCTCGGCGGGCATATCCTGTCCATACGGGTATTGATGACTGGCGAACACAACCCCGGCGACAGGAAAATTCACACCCTGGGCAATGGTCGTCGTTGCCACCAGCACCCTGAGCTTTTCTTTTTCTGTCAGCCACTCCACCAATGACCGCGCATCCTCGGAAAGCCCTGCATGATGCACCCCAACCCCATATTCGAGCAAAGATACAAGGGGGAAATCTTCACCCATCTCATCGGTAAGAAATCGTTGAATATGGAGCAGATCCTTATCATATGCATCAATGCGGTTTTCTTCGACTTTCAAATGTTTGGCCACAGTCCAGCTATACTGTGGTTTATTCACAAGGACTATGACAGTGCCACGCTGCTGCAAGAGCTGTGCGGTTGCGGCTGCCAGCTTGTTGGATGATCTGGAAACCGTGGACCAGCTCATGCCTAATGGACGATCATCCGACAACGTGAGCGGCTCGGGAATGCTTAGGGTCCGGTGCGAGGTGTGTAGCGTGTCAAGTCGAATGGAAAACGCACCGCACCTCTGCCCCTTTACAGGCTGGGCGATGGCAATTGCCCGGTCATTTGGCAACCAGTCGATGGCCAGTTCAATCGATCGGCTGCTATCGGGTTCCAGCCAGCGGGCAATCTCATCGGCGTTGGGAATAAACGGGGTTAACAGTAAAAACTGTGAATAGCGACATTCCCGGTTGATCGTGGCCAGCAGCAGTTCAAGCTTGAGGCCACGTGTCGGTGAGGCAAGCCCATGCGCCTCATCAACCACCACCAGCGTCAACGGACGACCGATCTTATCCTCCCATCCGCCGCGAATCATGAGATCCAGTTTCTCGGGTGTGGTCACTAGGATACGGAACTGGCACGCCTTATCAGAATCCGTTAGCATCCCGGCCTCGATACCATCGATTTCAAGCGCCGGGCTGACCTTTTCGACCACAATGCCCAATGGAGAGAAATCACGCCGCAGACGCAGGGTAATCTGGTTGACCAGTGCTCGTGTGGGTGCGAGATAGGCTACCCAGCCATGTTCCTGATCGAACTGATTCAACGCTTGCAGGATGCGAAACTGGGCGATGAAGGTTTTACCGCTAGAAGTAGGCAAGCTGACCACCACCGAGCGTTCACCTGAGCCCAATAATCCAGCCTCACGCAAGGTGCGGCGCTGAGGCGGCAACATCTCGAAAATCGGGTTCGACCGGCTCCGGTCAGTCAATAACCGCACAAAGCGCGTTACGCGGCTGTTAACCGCCCGGGTGACGGACCAGATGCTGTTGCCCACCAGGGTCTTCGCCGTGCACGCCAACAGTCGTGAAAAGGTCTCGCGCTCCACCAGGCCGCCTTTCATCGCCGCAGCAATGGCCCGATCGAATTGCGCTTCCAATTGTTGGCGGATGTCGAAATGACCGTCCACTGACCCTTGGGTCAAATAGATACCGAGAATCTCGGCCGCCTTGGCCAGATGATACTGGGTAATCAGCTCCCAGGCGGGGCGGGAGTCATGGTTCCGCTCCGCCTCGGCAAGAAACGCCGCCTCACCGTCCTGTTGCCGTTGACGCAATCCGGCCACGCGCTGCTGAACATGATCGAGGTCTTCCCAGCCTTTTTTGCGAATCAGGCACAGCCAGATCTCGAGAGTCGACAGCTCGACCTCTTCACCCCAGTTCTTGATTGCCAAGTTACCCGGAATATTAAAAGCAGAAAGCAGGCGCCGCACATCCGCGCCCCGGTCACCCAGTACACCCAGGCAAGCAGTACGCACAATTCGGGTCAGATCCCGCAGGTTTTCTACCGACAAAGGAACAAGCACTCGCGCCAACTGAAAAACTTGCTCCGCCGCTTGGCGCAACGCGTCAGTATCGTCCGAATCTAGAAGTGTAAAGACCTGAAGTTCAAGGGCATCGGCGACAAAGCGCAATTCCTCTTGCGGTACTTCCAAGACCTCGGCACCAACCAACGCTTCGGTCAGTCGTATCCGTGCCGCCAATTGCTCGGCGGCCCTTATCTTTTCTTCACCGATGGCATTGAGAATCCAGGAGGCGCCATTCATGACACACCTCCTTCAAGAATCCTGGGCCAGTCCGAAATGCTAACCGGCAGATACCAGGCATGAAGGCGCACCTTTGTGGGCAATGAGAGCTGTTGTGCCAAAAATTCACCTCGGCCTTTCAGATCCCGCTCATCAGGTCGGGTGTCACGCAGCAGCACTCCCACGATAAACAATTGCTTGCCACCTGATGCAAGAAATTGTTGAACAGACTCCTTGTACATTCTGTCCAATTCCGGATCCTGGCGGCAGCGTGCATATAGCCATTCAAGCAAGGATTTCTGAATATCCATCCGGGTCGCATTCTCCTGAAGCTGCCACGCCATGCCGCTGCGACCGTTCATCACACCGGGTGGCGCATTGGCATCCGATGAGGTCTTTACCTCACCGAACAGCAACAGCCATATCCCGCCAATCCGACAGAACCCCACCAGGTCCGCGCCGGGCAGGCTGGCTTGCGGCGTGCGGCGATCCCGTGTCGTGTTCCACGGCCAGTGAACCTCGGTTTCATCGTCCTGCTGAAGCAGACACTCGGCCAACGCCTCGCCGATTTCCCACTCCTTCGGACCGGGAACGGCTTGCAGCAGGCGTTCAACTTGTTCAGTGGCCATGCCCGTGGTGGCCAAGGCGCGCAGGTTGTCCTCAAACCCCAGTTCTTCGTCATGCACCCTGGGCGCCACCACTTCCCGTAGATATGTTGTGAATGAATCAGCGTCATCAACAAGATGGCCCCGCCAAGAGGCCGTATCCTTGTTGCCGGAATAGCAGGTACTGGAGACCAAGGACATCGGACTCATTGACCAACCACCTCCAGTATTTTCTCTACATCCAGTACGCGAAGTTCGCCGGAGATGAGTTTGGGCAAGAGAGTGTCGCGGACAGCGGCGAGAATCTCATTTTGTCGTTCAAGACAATCAGCATCCACAAAGAAAGCATCTACGATACTACTAAACCAATCCATAACACCTTCATCTGCTGCAATGACATTTTGGCTTTGAAGGTCGGACTGGCTTATTAAGGGCTGTGTTGAACCTCTGTTTAATGACGAGAAGTTAATTGTTTTGAGCCAGAAGTACAAAAAACTGTAGACGTTTTTGGAGAACCCCTTAAGTATTAGAGTGTTATCTGAGGGCCAACAAGGTGCAGTAATCCTAAAAACAGACCCCAATGTGCCAACGCGCCCAGTCAAAAGAATCGGTTCCTTAGATAACGCTTTGTCAGTATAAGCCATGGGACCATTCCCACCCCACACCTCGATTGTTGCGTCAAGATTGCGTTCCTTATACCGTATTTTGGGTCTCTTGCCGCTGGTCACATTGGCAATATCTCCAATAGCCTTCATATCCCACCCTTCTGGAATCGGCCCTAGTTCCGAATCCACGAAGCGGTCGGGGAAGATGCGCAGGATGTGTTCTGGCAAGCTGAGGACGTCGGGGTTTTCACGATAGTGGACGGCGCGTTGGGCGAATTTGTCGGGGATAGGGTTGCCGGCTTTGAGGGCGTTGACCACCACCGGGTCGAAGTCCACGAACCAGGACTTGAACAGCGCCTGGGCCATCGCCTCCAGCGTCTCGTTCATCCGCCGGTTCAGCTCGATCTTGTCGTCCAGGGTACCGAGGATGCGGGCGATGGCGCGTTGTTCGGGGAGAGGGGGATAGCCCGCTCTGATGTTCTTAAGGTCGCGCCTGGTGACGTGTCCTAAACCAGTCGTCTGTTTGTTTCGAGCTATTCGTACGAAATTGGGTTTGAGGTATTTAAGAAGGTAATATAAAAAAACTCGGTCAATACCCTGGGCGGATGTAACACGGAAGATATGCTGGTTCAGCCAACCTTCTGGGCCTCGCCACCAGAATGTGTCGATGGACGTTTCAGGCTGGCCTGACCAGGAAAATAGGAGATCTCCAGGGCGAACACGAATAGATTCATCGAAGGTCTGCTGAGTGAACTTGGTTTGGCCAGAGATCCCGCCCTTGATTTCTGCTATTTTGATGACAGGCATGCCCTTGGAGCTAAAGTGAATATTTCGGAATGCCAGTCCGTTCACCCACTCCGCCATGGAATACAACGAGCACCGCTGCCAGTGTTCTGGTAGTTTGGGGTAGTAAAGCTGTTCGTTGTTGCTTTCTATTGTTGCGTCACCCCCCATACCCCAGCACCTCCACATTTTTATTCTTCATCTCCCAATCTCCCGCATTTTTTCTTCTAAAAATCTCTGCATCTCCTCCTTTTTGGGCAGTTCAAGTTGATACCGAGACACGAAGAGGTTGTTGTCCATCCCTGCCAGAGCGTATTCCACCAATGCATGATCCTTCTGGGTGCAGAGCAAAATCCCCACCGGGGGATTGTCCCCATCGGTCATTACATTCTTTTTGAACCAGCTCACATAGGTATTGAGCTGGCCAAGGTGTTCATGAGAGAAAGCGTCAACCTTCAGCTCAATGAGCACATGACACTTGAGGATGCGGTGGTAGAAGACCATATCCACGAAGTTGTAGGTATCTCCGATGAGGATGCGCTTCTGTCGGGCTTCGAAGCAGAATCCGTGACCAAGCTCAAGCAGGAATTCCTGAAGCTTATCCAACAACTGGTCTTCCAGCCTGGACTCGCTCATGACCTCGGCTGGTCTCAGGCCCAGAAACTCGAAAATATAGGGATCGCGTATGGCAAGCGTTGGTTCGGCTTGTTGTGCCTTGGATTGAACGAACTCGGCAAGTTTTTCTTTATCTCGTGAAAGCCCTGTCCGCTCATAATAGAGGCTTGCGATCTGGCGCTTGAGTTCCCGCACCGACCAGTTGCCGCGGATGCACTCGATCTCGTAGAAGGCGCGTTTCAAGTCGTTATCAATCGCCACAAGCAGTTCGAAATGGCTGTATGAAAGCCTGTTAAGAAGCTTCTCTGGTGGTATGGCAAATTGTGCGGACGTTGTCCGCAATTTTTGAGGAACCACGATATCTGGAAGTAAATGGCGCGATTGTGTGGGCATTGTCCGCACAATCTGGGGATACGTGCGGTAGAAAGCCAGATAGTTGTACAACTGCCTGCGCCCGGTATTGCTCACCTTGTGTCTACGTAGTTCCTGGGAGAGTTCGCTGAGCAGCCGGTCTCCATAATTGGCCCGGTCGGAACCACGCAGTTCGTACTCCGCGATGTACGCTCCAATCAGCCAGTTGCGCAAGGTGAGGCTGATGTTTACCGCTCTGCCTGCCTGAGCCGCAAGGGACTCGTGCACCTCTTTGATGGCGGAAACGAGGTGGCCAAAGTCAGAGATGTTACTCTCCATACCCCAGCACCTCGAGATTCTTGCTGATCTCCGCCTCAAGCCTGTGAGCTTCCTCGAACTGCTCATACAGCTTCGCGGTCAGCTCCGCCATCTTCTCCTCGAAGGGCACGCCGTCGTCTTCCTGCTCTTCGGCGCCCACGTAGCGGCCCGGAGTGAGCACGTAGCCATGCTCGCGGATATCTTTCAGACGCGAAGATTTCCACCAGCCGGGCTTGTCCTCGTAAGGGCGATCTGCCGAATCGCCCTTACGCCAGGCGTGGTAAACATCGGCAATCTGGCGGATTTCTTCATGCGTGAGCTCCCGGTGCACCCTGTCCACCAGGCAGCCCATGCGCCGGGCGTCGATAAAGAGAGTCTCGCCTTGCCGGTCGCGAAAGCCTCGCCTGGGGTCGGCCTTCTTGTTGCGGGTCACGAACCAGAGCGAGACGGGAATCTGAGTGGTGTAGAAGAGCTGGCCCGGCAGTGCGACGATGCAATCCACCAGGTCGTCCTCGATGATGCCCTTGCGGATGGCGAGCTCCGCCTTGGTGGAGGTGGAGAGCGACCCGTTGGCCATCACGAAGCCGGCGATGCCGTTCGGGGCGAGATGATAGATGAAGTGCTGGATCCAGGCGTAATTGGCGTTGTTCACCGGCGGCACACCGTACTTCCAGCGCGGATCGTCGGTGAGCCGCTCGCCGCCCCAATCGCTCATGTTGAAGGGTGGATTGGCCAGGATGTAGTCGGCCTTGAGGTCCTTGTGCAGGTCGCTCAAGAAGGTGTCGGCGTGGTGGGGGCCGAGGTCGGCGTCGATGCGACGGATGGCCAGGTTCATCTTCGCCAGCCGCCAGGTGGTGGGATTGGACTCCTGGCCGTAGATGGCGATGTCGCCAAGTCTTCCGCCGTGCTCCTCGACGAATTTCTCGGACTGCACGAACATGCCGCCCGAGCCGCAGCAGGGGTCGTACACCCGGCCCTTGTAGGGTTCGATCATCGCCACCAGGAGCTGCACCACACATTGGGGCGTGTAGAACTCACCGCCCCCCTTGCCTTCGGCCGCGGCGAACCGGCCCAGGAAGTATTCGTATACCCGGCCCAGCGGGTCCTTGACGCCGGATTCCCTGCCTTTGAGGTCAATGTCCCCCACCAGCTTGACGAGTTCCCCGAGGCGGGTCTTGTCCAACGTGGGGCGCGAATAGTCTTTGGGCAGCACCCCCTTCAGGCTCGGGTTCTCGCGCTCGATGGCGGCCATGGCCTCGTCGATCACCCGGCCGATGGTGGGCTGCGGTGCCTGGGCCTGAATGTTCTCCCAGCGGGCCTCGGACGGCACCCAGAAGATGTTGGCAGCGAGATACTCGTCGCGGTCTTCTGGGTCGGTGTATTCGGTTTCCTGCTTAGCCTTGAGCTCCTCATATTTCTCCTGGAAGGCATCGGAGATGTACTTGAGGAAGATCAGCCCAAGCACCACGTGCTTGTATTCGGCAGCGTCCATGTGGCCGCGCAACTTGTCGGCCATCTCCCAGAGCTTGTTCTCGAAACCCAGGTTAGCGCCGTTTTGTTTATTCATGGTCATGCGACCTCCTTCATGGTTTTCACGCGCCCGTCCAACTCGTCGAACGGCGTGAGGTATTCGCGGATTTTGGCCTGCTGCTCGCCGGTCTTTTTGAGCAGCCGCTCGGCGACGACGAACTTCACGTCCGTGCGGGCTAGAGGCATCTGTTCGAATCGAAGCGGTCCTTGACCCGGCGAATGCTGTCGGCCACGAAGGCGAAACAGGGGTTGTCGAAGATGGACTCCTGCACACCCGCCATGAAGCGGTTCAAGGTTGCCTCCCATCTCTTGAGTGGTCGGAACAATGGGAGGACACAGCCATTCGGCTGAGATTTCAGCCCCGAGGTGGGTCAAAAATGATGAAGGAGCACGTGTTGACGAGGCCAAATATTTTCTATTCTTCAACGGGCTGTTATATAGCACAGTCGATGGAGATTGTCCAAAGCAGATAAACCCGTAAAAACTCGCAGCCGGCCCAGGTCTGACACGATAATTCCACAGGTTACAAGGCGTGAACTCGATGTAATCGTACGTTGTACGATTGCATCAAAGCAGGATGCGGCCAGGATCCATCGTCAAACGAGACGGCCGCAGATGCGCGGCGCAACGCGCCGGCGTACTGGATGCTACGTCAACCGACACGATTTTGGTTGCCATCGACGGCGAGCCGTTTACTATAGTGCGCTCTGTACCCACAGAGCAAAAGGCATATCCGAAAGTTATGACGGGGAGTAGTGCGAACGCCATAACCTATCGGATGCTCCCCGCAAAACCAAGAAACAAAACCATGCGCAAACATTTCATCGTCGACACCAATGTCCTCTTGCACAGCGCCGAATCTCTGCACTCCTTCGCCGACAACATCGTCGTCCTGCCGATGTCGGTGATCGAGGAACTCGACAAGTTCAAATCCCGCAACGACGAACTCGGCCGCAACGCCCGGCGGGTCATCCGCGATCTCGACCAGTTGCGGATCCGGGGCCGGTTGAGTGACGGGGTGCCGATGGAGAACGGCGGCATCCTGCGCATCATCCTCGAACGGGACAATCTCGCCGATTGCGGCATGGACCTGTCGGTGGCGGACAACCGGATCCTGGCCGTGGCCTATACCCTGCACCAGCAGGGCGAAAAGGTGATATTCGTCTCCAAGGACATCAACGCCCGCCTCAAGGCCGACGCCTTGGGCCTTGAGGTGATGGACTTCGAAAAGCAAAAGGTCAACTTCGACGAGCTCTACACCGGCAACCGCGAGATCGTGGTGCCGGCCGCGGTCATCGAGGAATTCTACCAGAACGAGACCATCGAACTCACCGATTTCAACCTGTTTCCCAACGAATTCGTCCTGCTGCGCGACGAGAAGGATACCAAGCACACCGCCCTGGCCCGGGCCACGGACGCGAACCACCTCGTCCACCTGAACCCGACCTACGAAACCGCTTGGAACATCCGCACCCGCAGCAAGGAACAGCGCATGGCCATAGAACTGCTCCTCGACCCCAAGGTAGAGGTGGTGACCCTGGTGGGCCAGGCCGGCACCGGCAAGACCCTGCTGGCCCTGGCCGCCGCCCTGGAGAGCGTCCTGCACTTCAAACGCTACGACAAGATCCTCGTCTCGCGGCCCATCATCCCCCTGGGCAAGGATCTCGGCTACATGCCGGGCGGCAAGGACGAAAAGCTCTCCCACTGGATGCAACCGATCTTCGACAACCTCTTTTATCTCATGAGCACCGCCAAGGAGCGCCAAAACAACCACGGCGACGCCCAGGAGGAAAATGTCCGCCAGAAGATCACCAAGCTGATGGACGCGAGCATCATCGAAATGGAGGCCCTCACCTACATCCGCGGCCGCTCCATCCCCAAGCAGTACGTCATCGTCGACGAGGCCCAGAATCTCACCCCGCACGAGGTCAAGACCATCATCAGCCGGGCCGGCGAAGGCACCAAGATGGTGCTCACCGGCGACCCGTACCAGATCGACAACCCGTACCTCGACTCCAGCAGCAACGGCCTTACCTACACGGTGGAGCGACTCAAGAGCATTGCCCTGCACGGCCACGTCACCCTGCGCAAGAGCGAACGCAGCAATCTCGCGGCCGTGGCCGCCGATTACCTATAGCAGGCCGGGCCGCTTCGAGTATAATTAACGAAGAACCATCCAAACCGGCGGTCCGGCGGCCGGCCGCTTCACACGTGGAAAGGGAGGGACAACCCGGTGAAATTCGAACCAAAATGGATCGCCTGGGAGATCACCAGGCGCTGCAACCTGCACTGCGTCCACTGCCGCTCCTCGTCGGAGCTGGAGGTCCAGGGCCATCCCGACTTCTCCTTCGAGGAGGCGAAACGCATCCTCGACGACATCGCCTCGTACGCCAGCCCAGTGGTGGTGCTCTCCGGCGGCGAGCCGCTGTTGCGCGCCGACGTCTTCGACATCGCGGCGCACGGCACCGAAAAGGGCCTGCGCATGTGCATGGCCACCAACGGTACGCTGGTGACCGACGAGGTTTGCCGTTGCATCAAGGAATCGGGCATCCGCATGGTTTCCCTGAGCCTCGACGGCTCGACCGCCGCGGTGCACGACGACTTCCGGTCCCAGCCCGGCGCCTTCGAGGGTACCATGAACGCCGCCCGCCTCTTCCGGGAGCACGGCATCCAATTTCTCATCAACTCGTCGTTCACCAAGCGCAACCAGGACGAGATCCCGCGGGTGTACGAGTTGGCGAAGAAGATCGGCGCCACGGCCTGGTACATGTTCATGATCGTGCCCACCGGCCGCGGCAAGGAAATCATGGAGGAGTTGATCTCGGCCGAGGATTACGAACGGCTCCTGAAGTGGCACTACGAGATGGAGCGGGACGAGGAGGAAATCCTCGTGCGGCCGACCTGCGCGCCGCACTACTACCGCATCTTCCGGCAGGAGGCCAAGCGGGAGGGCAAGAAACTCGAGCGCCGCAACCTGAAGTTCTCCACCGGCGGCTCCAAGGGGTGCCTGGCAGGCCAGCTCATCTGCCTCATCGACGTGGACGGCGAGGTGCTGCCCTGCAGCTATTTCCCGAAATCGGCCGGCAACATCAGGAAACAATCCTTCAAGGAAATATGGGAGAACTCGCCTCTCTTCAAGGAGCTGCGCGATTTCAAGGGTTATCACGGCCGCTGCGGTGTCTGTGAGTACAACGCGGTCTGCGGCGGCTGCCGCGCCCGGGCCTACTCCATGACCGGCGACTACCTCGGCGAGGAACCGTTCTGCAACTACCAGCCGATCAGGTTACGAAAGGGGGCAGACAAATGAACGATACCTTTCTGAAAGCGTGCCGGGGGGAGCCGGTACCGTACACACCCATCTGGATCATGCGCCAAGCCGGCCGCTACCTGCCGGAATACCATACGGTGCGCAGCAAGGGCACCTTCCTCGATCTCTGCAAGACGCCGGAGCGGGCCGCCGAGGTCACCCTGCAGCCGGTGGACATCCTCGGCGTCGATGCGGCCATCCTCTTCTCCGACATCCTCGTGCCTCTGGAGCCCATGGGCATGCGCCTCGAGTTCGTCGAGGGCCGCGGCCCGGTGCTGTCGGACCCCGTTCGCAGCCAGGCCGATGTCGACCGGTTGGTGGTCCCGGACGTGGAGGAGACCCTGCCGTACGTCTACGACACCATCCGCATCCTGCGACGGGAACTGGCCGACAAGGTGCCGCTCATCGGTTTTTCCGGCGCCCCTTTTACGCTCGCCACCTACATGATCGAGGGCGGCTCGTCGCGCAACTTCTGGAACACCAAGAAGATGATGTACCAGGCGCCGGAGGTGTACCACGCCCTGCTGGAGAAGATCACCGAGTGCACCTGCCGCTATCTCGCCGCCCAGGTGCGGGCCGGCGCCCAGGCCCTGCAGATCTTCGATTCCTGGGCCGGGGCCTTGGCGCCGTGCGATTTCGAGACCTTCGCCATCCCGTACGTCCGGCGGATCGTGACCGAGCTCAAGGCCCAGACCGACGTGCCGATCATCTACTTCGCCAACAACGGCGCAACCCTGCTGGAACTGGCAGCCACCAGCGGCGCCGATGTGCTGGGCCTCGACTGGCGGATCAACATCGACGACGCCGTCCGCCGCCTGGGTACCTCGGTCGCCCTGCAGGGCAACATGGACCCCATCGCCCTGCTCCTGCCCGAGGACAAGCTCGAGGCCCGCATCGCCCGCATCCTCGACCAGGCCAAGGGCGCCAAGGGACACGTCTTCAACCTCGGACACGGCATCCTGCCGGAAACGCCGCCGGAAAAGGCGAAACTGGCCGTGGAACTGGTGCATCGGTTAAGCCGCCGGTCGTAGTAAGCGTCAATACCGCATGATACCCTCGGTGGAGGCATGTTTCGCGCTCATGGAGCGCTACGCCATGCTGCCCAACATCCGGCGCCATTCGATCCGGGTCGGCCGGATCGCGGATTTTCTCGCCCGGCGCCTGGCGGCGGCGGGCCTGCCAGTATCGGTGGAGGCGGCGGTGGCCGGCGCCCTGTTGCACGACATTGCAAAGACCCCGTGCCTCAACGATCGATGCGACCACGCCGCCGAGGGAAGCACCATCTGCAGGCGACACGGCTTCGATGAAATCGCGCCGCTGGTGGCCGAGCACGTCATCCTGCAGGGCGGCCTGCCGGCGGCGGACCAACTCTCAGCCAGGGAAGTCGTCTATTACGCCGACAAGCGGGTGGACCACGATCGGATCGTGGATCTCGACACCCGCCGCCGCTCCATCCTGAAACGGTACGCCAACGGCGACCCGGCGCGGGTAGTGGCCATCGAACGCAATTTCCGTCTCTGCCAGCAACTGGAAAAGATCCTGTGCGCCAAGGCCGGCATCGACGCCCATGCCCTGGCCGACATCGTCCGCAACCAGCCGGACCCTTTTGCAACACCATGACGACCTCGAAATCCAACCCCCGTATCGGGGTGGTGCTGCTCAATCTCGGCGGGCCGGAGCGTCTTGCGGATGTCCGGCCCTTTCTCTATAATCTTTTTTCCGACCGAGAAATCATCCGGTTGGGACCGCCTTTTTTGCAAAAACCGATCGCCTGGTTCATCGCCTGGCGGCGGGCGCCGAAGAGCATGGAATCCTACCGGCTCATCGGCGGCGGCTCGCCGCTCAACCGGATCACCAGCGCCCAGGCCGCGGCCCTGGAGGAACGGCTGCGGGCGCGGGGGCTACCGGCGGTGGTGGGCATGGCGATGCGTTACTGGCGGCCGTACGCAGGCGAAATCATCGAACGGTTCGCCGCCCTCGGCATCAGGCGTCTGGTGCTCCTGACCCTCTATCCCCACTACTCGGTGGCCACCACCGGCTCGTCGATGACCGATTTCCGCCGACAGGCGGCCGGCCGGGATTTCGACATCACCGCCACCGAGGCCTGGCCCGACCAGCCGGGCTACGTCCGGGAGCTGGCCGCCACCATCACCGAATGCCGGCAGGCGCTCGGCGACGATGCCCGGGTGGTGTACAGCGCCCACAGCCTGCCGGTGCGGTTCATCGAGGAAGGAGACCCGTACTGTGATCATCTCCGGCGGACGATCGAGGCGGTGGAGGCGCTCACCGGCGTCCGGGGAGAATTGTGTTACCAGAGCCGGTCGGGCCCGGTGCGCTGGCTATCACCTTCCACGCCGGAGACCCTGGAACGGCTCGCCGCCGAAGGCTGCCGGCGGCTGGTCATGGTGCCGATCAGCTTCGTCTCCGACCACGTGGAAACCCTGTACGAGATCGATATCCTGTACCGACAACAGGCGCAAGATTTGGGCATGGAACTGCGGCGCAGCGCATCACTCAATACCCGGCCGGGCTTCATCGAAGCCCTGGCCGACCTGGTGGAGGAGGCCGCCGGCCGATGAACCGCGTGACCCGACATGCGGGATCCCGCATCCAACCCGGCTGGTGGGCAGTACTGCTGACGGCCTTCCTCTTCGGGCTGGTGGCCTTCATGCCGACGACCGGCCTTGCTGCCGACACGACACAGCCCACCGCCGACGGCTGGATCCGCGTGCTGGCCGGCAGCGAGCCGGTCACCGTAGTCCTGATCGACAAATCGTCCCAGCGTCTGGAGGTGCTCCGCCACGACGGTACGTTGCGAACCGTGGCCAGCTATCCCTGCGCCACCGGAGAGAATCAAGGCCCCAAGAGGCAGGCCGGCGACGAGCGCACCCCGGAGGGCATCTACTTCATCACCAAAAGCTATACCGATACCAAGGTGACCGTCTTCGGCCGCCGGGCCTTTCATCTCGACTACCCCAATTTCTTCGACAACCAGGAACACCGCAACGGCGACGGTATCTACATCCACGGCACCAACCGGCAGCTTGTCGCCAATTCCACCAACGGCTGTATTGCCATGCGCAACGAGGATCTCGATCTTTTAGCCGAGATCCTGCAACGCCAGATGACACCGGTGATCATCGTCGAGGACCGGACACGGTTACAAGACGCCGCCAACCTGCTCGACGACCTCGACGCCCAGACGGTGGCGGCCATGATCCTTCCCGAAGAGATGCATGACCAACCGGTGGAATTTCTCTCCCTCGTCTGCTTGAGCGACGGCCGCCAGACCGTGGCCCAAGGCCGCTACCGGCTGACGAGGAGTCCCGGCGCCGTGCAGGACGGTATCGTGCGGGGCTATCTCGTGACTAGCGGAGGGGCCGGCTTTCTCCTTGGGGAACGGCAGTGGCTGCCCGAACCGCTGCGGCTGCGGCCGGTGGTCGCCCGGCCCAAGCTGCCGCCGGCGGTGGCCGCATCGCTGCGGGTCACACGGGCGGTGGACTATCCCCAGGACGAGACGGCGGTGAGGGCATTCGTCGAACGATGGCGCCAAGCCTGGCAATCGAAACGGATCGACGACTACATCGCCTGTTACGCCCCCACCTTCACGCAGGGCAACAAGGATCTCGCCGCCTGGCGGCGGTACAAGGAAGGGTTGAACCAGCGTTACCGGACCATCTCGGTGACCATCGACGACATCGAGATCACCTGGACCGACGACGGCGCACGAGTATCTTTCCACCAGATATATGACTCCGACCTGTACCACGCCGACGGCCGCAAACACCTCCACCTGGCCTACGGCGCCGACGGCTGGCAGATCACCAAGGAACTATGGTTCGACGGACCACAAAAACGATGAGAGCCCTCCCCTGCCTGCTCGCCTGGCTGTTGCTCCTCACCACCACGGCCGTGGCTCAGATCCGCCACGAGGTCTTTCTGGCCAACACCGACCACGAGTTGCACATCTACCGGATAACCGGTCACGAACCGGGCGCCACCCTGATGATCATCGGCGGTATCCAGGGTGACGAACCGGGCGGTTACTACACCGCCGATCTCTATGCCGACATCCACCTGAAAAAGGGCAACCTCATCGTGGTGCCCCGGGCCAACCTCTACGCCATTCTTCTCAACCGTCGCAACGGGCTCACCGGGGATATGAACCGCAAGTTCGACGATACGGTGGAGAAGCGCAACCTGGAGGAAGAGGTGGTCGCCATCCTCAAGCATCTCATCGCCGAAAGCGACTGCCTGCTCAACCTGCACGAGGGCTCGGGCTTCTACAATCCCCGCTGGGTGAGCGACAGAGAAAACCCCATGCAGTTCGGCCAGTCGATCATCTTCGACACCGCCGAATACCGGGTGCCGGGCGAGGAACGCATCATCCGCCTGGCCGAAATGGCCGAGCGGGTCATCGCCCGGGTCAACGCCCAGATCGACAATCCCCGCTATCATTTCCGGCCCAACAACCACGACACCCTGAACCCCCACACCCGCCACCCCGAGCAACGCAAGTCTGCCACCTTCTATGCCCTCACCCGGGCGCACATCCCCGCCTTCGGGGTCGAGACATCCAAGTCCATCCGGTCCCTGGCCACCAAGATTCGCCTGCACAAGCTGGTGATCAACGCGGTGATGGCCGACCTCGGCATCATCCTCGACACGCCGGGGGTCACCCTGGACCCGCCGCACCTCCAGTATCTCCTCGTACAGGTCGGCAACGGCTTTCCCTACGCCCTGCCCGACGGCGCCCGCCTCGAAGTGGAAGAAGGGGCCGATATCATGGTGACCGACATCATCGCCAACTACCGCCGCGGCCTGGTGGCGGACATCGAGGGACTGGGCTCCACCAACGACAACCACAAGCCGTTCCGGATCACCGAGCCGACCCGGATCATCGTCCGCAAGGACGCCCAGCGCTGCGGAATCGTGGAGGTAGTACCGCGCCGACGGGCACAGCCTGCGGCGGTGGCCATGCAACCGACACGCAAATCCGCACCGTTACGAGCCGAGACCCTGCTGGTGGACGTGGACGGCAAGATGGTCTCCCTGGCCAACGGCGATACCCTGACCGTGCGCCGCGGCGCCCGGCTGATCATGCATAGCATTCGCACCAACGACGCCCGCTGCGACCGCAAGGTGATCGTCAACTTCAAAGGCTTTGCACCGCCAAAGGCGGTGAACGACGGCAACGACCTCCTCTTCCCCATCTACACCGACCAGGACCTCTGGGTCCGATACTCGGTGGGCAAAAAAGGCAAACGCTACCCCATCGTCGCCACCTACGAGGATCGGGAGATCGGCAAATTCTGGGTGGAACTGCAATGAGGCGGATACTTCGACACGGGTGGGTGGTTGTCGGGCTTGTGCTCCTGCTGGTGACTAGCGCCCTGGCCGCCCCGTCACTCGACGAGCTGCACCGGCGGGCCGAGGGCGGCGATGTCCGCGCCCAGACCAGGCTCGCCGAGAGGTACGAGTACGGCAAGGGTGTGCCGAAGGACTACCAACAGGCGTTCTTCTGGTACGAAAAGGCGGCCACGGCCGGTTACGCGCGGGGGCAGCGGGGGCTAGGCAAGTGCTACGAGCTGGGGCTCGGCGTGGAGCGCGACCCGAAAAAGGCGGCCTACTGGTACCGCAAGGCCGCCGAGCAGGGACTGCCCCGGGCCCAGGCCAATCTCGGCATCCTGTACGAAACCGGCACCGGCGTGGAACAGGACTACGAACAGGCCCTCTACTGGTACAGAAAGAGCGTCCGGCGCGGTTATCCACGCGGCCAATACCTGCTCGGCCGGATGTACGAACGAGGACTCGGCGTGGAGAAGGACCTGGCCACGGCCCGGGCCTGGTACGAAAAGGCGGCCAAAAGCAAATACTCCCGCGCCATCGCCCGGTTGCGCGAACTCGACCGGCTGGCGGAGCAAGAAAAGACGACCGTCCAGCCCGAAGCAGCGCCGGCGCAGGAGCCGCCGCCAGGCGATGATGCCGCCGCCGCACCAGCACCGGCATCATCGCCGGCATCGTCCAAGGTTGAAACCACCGGACAACAAGCCCCGCCACCACCATCGGTCGCGCCGGCTACCGGTTCCCCGCCGGTCATCCTCGAACCGCAACCCCAGGAATCCGAAACTACCACCATCCCGATCCTGCCGGGTGGTGAGGCGGAGGACCACTTCTATCTCGGCAACGCCCTGGCCCGGGAGGGCCGCTTCCAAGAGGCGATCGCCGAGTACCGCCGCGCCCTGGAACTCGAACCGGACAACGCCAACACCCTGGAAAACCTCGGCATCACCTACGCCAAGCTGGGCAAACTGGACGAGGGTATCCGGTACCTGCGCCAAGCGGTGGCGGCCGATTCCCTCGACGGCGGCAAGTACGCCGCCCTCGGCATCATGCTCCACGCCGCCGGTCGCCCCGCGGAGGCCCTCGAGGAATACCGCCGGGCCATCCGCCGTAACCCCACCCAGGCGGGAGTATACTACAATATGACCACCATCTTCGCCGACCGGGGCGATTACGCCCGGGCCTGGGAGAGCCTGCGCCTCGCCGAGCGATTCGGCAAGGCCGCGGGCGAGCTGCGGTCCCGACTCGCCGAACTGGCGCCGGAGCCGCACTCCACCTGGGAGATGCCGGCCGACGGCTTCTACCTGCGGGGCATCCTGGTGGCCGAGCGCCAACAAGCGACAACCGTCCTCGACCGCCTTCGCAGCGGCGGGGACTTCGCCGCCCTGGCCCGGCAGTACTCCCTGGCCCCCACCCGTTTCGACGGCGGCTACATGGGCTTCGTCCGCAAGGATGAAATGGAGCAATCGGTGGCCGCCAGCCTGGAAACCCTGCCCCCCTTCGGGTACAGCGAACCGCTGGAGACCAGCGACGGCTTCTACATCTTCCAACGGCTGGTGATGCCGGAAAGCCTGCTGCGCTAGCAGCCCCTTCTCCCGCATTCCAGCCCACCCCACTCAAGTCCTCAGCACTCAACCCCGCTTCGTTCAGGGAAACTTGTAGGTAGAAGCCGGACATGCTCTGGGCGCACCGAGAACTGCGCGGGCAACCCGCTACCGCGAAATACGCTTGCAAATCGCGGTCAAACCCTGTAGGGTGGTTTCGGTCCCGTACGCTGCCGGCGGGTCCAGGGCGCTTGGCGCCAATCTGTGGAGTCGGCAGCGCGTTGTGCTGAGTATTCTTTCCCGCCTTTCACCATCTCGGCTGCCGCCGGCGTGACGGTTCCCGGAGATTCTTGGCACGTAACACCCATCATCCGAGGAGGATTCCGCCATGAATCTCTACGTCGGCAACCTACCCTACCAGCTTTCCGAATCCGAACTGGAAGCGCTCTTCACCCCCTTCGGCGAGGTCCGCGAGGCAAAGATCATCAAGGATCAGTACTCCGACCGCTCCAAGGGATTCGGCTTCGTCGAGATGCCGGACAACAGCTCCGCCCAGGCGGCCATCGACGGCCTGAACGGCTCGTCGGTCGGCGGCCGCCAGATCGTCGTCAACGAGGCCCGGCCGCGCAAACCGCGCGCCCGCCGTTGGTAGCAGTCCCACATCACAGATACCAAACCAACAAAGGAGTTTCCCCATGAATGCAGCAGCAGGCCGCCAGGTATCCATCGAGTACACCCTCACCCTCGACAATGGCGAAGTCGTCGATACCAACGTCGGCGGCCAGCCCCTGGTCTTCGTCCTCGGGCAACAACAGATCATCCCCGGCCTCGAGAAGGCCCTCGAAGGTATGGCGGTGGGTGAAAGCAAACAGGTTACGGTCAGCGCCGAGGAAGGCTACGGCCCAGTCCTCCAGGAAGCGATCATCGAGGTGGCCCAGGAGCAGTTGCCGGAAGACGCTCGCGAGGTCGGTGCCCACATCCAGGGACAGACCCCCCAGGGCACCGTGCGCGGCCAGGTGATCGAACTGCGCGGCGACACCGCGGTCATCGATTTCAACCATCCGCTGGCCGGCAAGACCCTCAACTTCCAGGTCAAGATCCTCGACATCCAGTAACATACCGGCGCTGCAACCGCGCCCTCGAACAAAACAACAAACGCGGCCGCCAACCCGATAACCGGTTTGGCGGCCGCGACGTTTCACTGCCTGCTAGCAAGGAGCGAGCAAACGATCCCCCGCGGTGGCAAAACGGTTATCCTCCGCCGCGTCTTCACGGCACAACCGCTGCCAGTCCGGCGGCAGATCGGTCTGCGCAATGCCGAGTTCCTCCAGGAATTCGGCCAATTCGTCCGCCCGGCAGTTGACCGACGACCGCCGCTCGCCCCTCGTCACCTCTTCCATCTCCTGCCACAAGAAGGCCTTCAGGGCCCGGACGACCTCGGCCCGTACCGGCTCCGGGGTGAAGCCCTCCTTCCGACAATACTTCCGGAACCGCCGCCAGTTGGCGATGCAGCGGGCCAGCCCCCGGTAGACGGGCTTGTCGCGCAGCTTCGGGTTGCAGTCCCGTAGCAAAATCTTACGGTAGCGGTCGTGCACCGCTTGCTTGAGCGGCAAAAGGTCGCTATGGTCGAGGGCGAGACGAGGACCTTCGGGATCTTCGGTGAGGTAGTAGAGCGAACTGTGGTAGGCAACCTCGGGAATCTCGCCGGCATGGGCGAGGATCAGGAGTTCTTCTTCGATATATTCCTGTTTCGAGGATAGCGAGGCGTCGTGTTCCTGCATGGCAATGCGTTCCCGGTGATGGGGACCGGCTCGATATCCCCCATGCCCAAGGGCACTGGACATAACGATCAAAACGGAAGATCCCTGCCGGCCCCCGGCCGTGTCGAGGAATTTTGATGGAATCGCTCAAGATACTCTTTCCCATCTCCGGCGTCGAGACCTATTTTTTCGTCCCACCGCTGGTTACCTTCCTCCTTTCCTTCGTGACCTCGGTGGCCGGTATGTCCGGCGCCTTTCTGCTGTTGCCCATCAACATGAGCCTCTTCGGCTACACGGCGGTATCGGTCACCGCCACCAACTTCTTCTATAACGCCATCGGCATTCCCGGCGGCGTGGCCCGCTACATGAAAGAACGGCGCATGGTCTGGCCGCTGGCCCTGGTCATGACCGCCGGCACCCTGCCCGGCGTACTCATCGGTTACTGGCTGCGGGTCCGCTACTTCCCGGACCCACGGGTCTTCAAACTCTTCGTCGGCTGCGTCCTGCTCTTCATGGCCTGGCGGCTGATCGGCGCCCTGGCAAAAAAGACCACCGCGCCCCAGGGACAGGCGCGCATCGAGGAACTGCATTGGGACTGGCGCCGCATCTCCTACCGGTTCATGGGCCGCCGGGTATCGGTTTCGGCACCGCTGCTCACCGGTGTTTCCTTCCTGGTCGGTATCGTCGGCGGCATCTACGGCATCGGCGGTGGCGCCCTCTACATCCCCTTTTGCGTCGGCTTTCTGGGTATCCCCATCCACACCCTGGCCGGCGCCTCCCTGTTCGGGACCTTCGTCACCTCGGTGGCCGGGTGCATCGCCTACGCCACCATCCCCCTCCACCACGGCCAGACCGCACCGCCCGACTGGCTGCTCGGCTTTCTCTACGGCATCGGGGGACTCGCCGGCATGTACACCGGCGGCCGCTTCCAGAAATACATCCCGGAACACCTGATCAAGGGGCTGCTCGGCATCCTGCTGCTCGCCGTGGCCGGCCGGTATATTCTCCAGTATTTCGGCTGACAATCCCTCAAAAATCCTGGCTTTTTTCACCCAGACAGTCGAGGCTACCGGATCGTCGAGCAATAGCGATCAACTCCACATCCCTTCTCCAGAGACGACAAAAAAAGGCCCCGGAGCCGGGGCCTTTCTGAACTCATCCGTACAAACAGCCGCAAACCTCATTCACCCCCGCCGGCCATGATCAGCGGCTTGAAAATGGCAAAGGCGAACTCCAGCAAGAGGACGAACAGAATAATTCGGTACGGCCCCTGGGCCCTGGCCAACGCAGCCATGATGCTGAAAAAGGGGACCAGGGCGAGGATAGCAACGCCGGCCACGCAGAGCATGTCCATATACCCGAGGTTGCCAAGGAACCAATGATAGCCGTCGATGCTCATCGCCCCCGGCATGGCGGCCCAGAACTGGGAGGCCGGCTCGCCCCAGTGCGCCGCCACCACATGGATATCGGCAAAGGGCTTGATCCCGACAAAATAGGCGATACCGGGAACAATCATGGCCACCAGACCGATCCAGGTCAGGATCTCCATGGTTTTAGCAAAGGCCGTGCCCATAGGCTCAGCGCCGACCTGCTCGTTGCCGACCTGCTCGTTATTGTGTGCTGTCATCGTTTCGCCTCCTTACAGAATTTTGGGAATCCAGCCGAGACCGCCCATGCCCTTGATCACGTCGATGATGCCAGCCGCCAGCAAAACGGTCATGACCAGGTAGCGCACAAAGGTCGGTTTCGCCTTTTCCGCCAATTTCGCTCCGATACGTGCCCCGATGGTGATACCAACGATGGACGGCAGGAGAATCAAAGGAATGAGAGCGCCGTTGGCCAGATAGATCCAGGCCGCGGCCGCATCGTTGACCGAGATGATCGCCATGCTGGTGGAGGTGGCAACCTTGATCGGCGCCCCCATAACCATGTTCAGGACCGGCACGTTGGCCCATCCAGCCCCCAAACCGAACATGCCGGCAATAAAACCGACACAGGCGAAGGCCACCATGCCGAGCGGCATTTTTGTCGTCCGGTACGTGACCACCTTGTTCAGGCTCGGCTCGAACCAGGCACCCGAGATGTCCAGGGCCTTGGAAATCCCGTCGATCTCGCCGATCTCGGGAAACTCCAGCTTTTTCGCCTTACTCATGACGATGAAGATCACAAAGAGGACGAGGCCGAGCACAATGGTCAGGTAGTACTTTCCCGTGGGAAAGGTGTTGGTCACCCACAACCCGACGATACCGCCCAAAATGGAAGTAACCGTGGAAACGACCACGATGGGACTCATCAACTTCAGGTTGGCAAGGCCCTTACGCATCAGGTGGGGGGAGGAGGAGAAGGCACTGATCATTGCCATGATAAGACCGGTGCCCCGGACAAAGTCCATGCTGAACGGGAAAAACGCGGTAGTGATCGGCACGAACATCACGCCGCCGCCGACCCCGGATACCGGCGCCAACAGACCGACGACAAAGGTGAAAATGAACAGGCACGACGGCCAAAACCAGACACTGCGTCCATCTCCCCCCGCGACCCCCGCGGCATCGGCCCATGCGACCGTGCCGACGAGGAGGGCAAGGAGGAGGACACCGATCCCGATCTCTATTCTCGTTCGTTTTCGCATCATGCAATCCCCCTCTTCCAAAAATTTTCCCGTGGCCGCAAAACAGCGTCCACCACGAAAACCACGCCCTACTTCCTCACTGCAGAAAGTCGGGGCCCGGATCGGGGCCGGCCCCCGGCCGTTCTGCCGTGCTATCGGCAGGGCCACCCAAAAAAAAAAGACAACCCCGTACCCTGGGACTCACGCCCAAGGTCGGCCAGAACCGATTTCCTGCGGGGCTTCCACCTATCGGCCTTCTCGCCTTGCGGGCGGGAGCACCCATCCTGGGTGTCCCATCCGAGCTAGCCATCCTGATCCGGCCCCTATTCAGTCCATCGAAAAAAGCGCTGCTTGGCTTTTCCGACCATCGGCTGGCCAAAAATCTTTAGCCAACATTTTGAATTCCTTGATTGTTTTCAAAACCAAGGAATTCGGCGGCACATCCCTGTGCTGCACACAACCCGTTTTTCAACGGGCTGCTATGGACACGTTTGCCTCCCAGTCGGTCGGCTTCCCTCCTTCCTGAAGGAAATGGAAGCGGGACGCAACACCAGTGCCCGTGTATAACCTAAAAAACCGGATACCGGCTCCGGCCGGCCATCGAAAAACTTACAATCTGTCGTCGGCCCAGGCCCGACACGAAAAGCAGCGACCGCGACCGCGAAAACGGCGGAACCATAATCCTCCCCCCGTTTCCCTGTCAAGTCCAAAAACGGTATGGTTTCACCGAACATGGCCGGCCCCATCGTATCCAGCGAAAAGAAAAAAAGACGACAGAGTGGACTGCAAAGTATAATTAAAATCGTGTACTCTTGGAAGGTGGCTCCTTCCTACCCGCCACCCTATCATGCCACGTAACACAGCCCCTTTTCACGTTTCCAAAAGGAGGATTGCTACCATGAACCGTCTCTTTGCCGCCGAGGGAGATTGGCGGAACCAACTCCGCCTCCTACCCGCCGTGCTCACCATCCTCACCGCGTTCCTGTTACTTGCGTGGTCGCCGGCTTTGGCCGCCGACCACGAAGCCACCACCGAGGGCCAAACCCTGCACCTGACCGGCAGGATCCTCGACTCCCACAAGGAACCGGTGGCCGAAGGCGCCATCTCGGTACTCATCAACGGCGAGAAACAAGAGATCGGCGGTCATGGCCACGGCGGCCACGGCGGCGGCATCACCACCGAGGCGGACGGCACCTTTGCCGTCACCCTGCACCTGCCCGAGGGAACCCTGCCCGGCGCCAGCATCGCCATCGAATTCTCCAAGCCGAGTTTCGCAAGCAAGGTGATCCCTGTGGCGGCCGACGACCTGGCCCGCAGCAACGACACCTTCCAGGCCTATGTCGAAACTCAGGTCGATCGCGTCCTCGGCCCGGCCTTCTGGGTCGCCACCATCATTTTCGTACTCGCCTACGTGCTCATCTCCTTCGAGCTGCTGCACCGGACCCTGGCCGCCATGCTGGGGGCATCCATCATCCTGTTGATCAGCTACACCATCGGCACCATCAATCCAGAGTACCACATCATGTCCTACGAACGGGCGGTGGCGGCCATCGACATGAACGTCGTCTTCCTGCTGATGGGCATGATGATCATCGTCGGCATCCTCAAGCACACCGGCGTCTTCCAGTGGTGTGCCTACAAGTGCTATCAGATGGCGCGGGGCAACGTCTTCATCCTTTCCGTCATCCTCATGATCTTCACCGCCGTCTCGTCGGCCTTCCTCGACAACGTCACCACCATGCTGCTGCTCACGCCGGTGACCATCGAGATCGCCCTGTCGCTGTCCATCTCGCCGATCACCCTGCTCCTGCCGTTGGTGCTGGCATCCAACGTCGGCGGCACCGCCACCCTCATCGGTGATCCGCCCAACATCATGATCGGCTCCTATGCCGGCATCACCTTCATGGAATTCGTCACCAACCTGACGCCCATCTGCGTCGCGTCCATGATCGTTCTGTTCGTCTACACCAAGATCTTCTACGGCAGGGTGTACCACGGCGCCAAGGTGGAAGACGTGGAAGGGTTCATCGCCAAGCTGCGCGAGGAGTACCAGATCACCGATGCCACCCTCCTCACCGTCGGCCTCATCATCATGGGCATCACCATCGGCTTCTTCCTCACCCACGGCATTTGGCACATGGAGGTCTCCATCGCCGCCCTGTTCGGTGCCTCGATCCTCTTCACCTACGGCCTGTTGACCAAGAAGATCGACCTGCTCGAACTGATCGAGAAGGACATCGAATGGCCGACGCTGCTCTTCTTCATCTTCCTCTTCATCCTGGTGGGCGCGGTGGAAGAGACCGGCTTGCTCGCCATCATCGCCGACTGGGTGCTCAACATGAGTGCCGGGTCGCTCGTCACCGCCATCTGCCTCATACTCTGGGTGTCGGCGATCATGAGCGCCTTCGTGGATAACATCCCCTTCACCGCCACCATGCTGCCCATCGTCGCCTACCTCACCAAGGTCATTCCCGGCGCCGAGTCCGGTGTTCTCTGGTGGGCCCTGGCCTTCGGGGCCTGTTTCGGCGGCAACGGCACCCTGATCGGCGCGTCGGCCAACGTGGTCACCATGGGAATCGCCGAGGCGGCCGGCTACCCGATCAAGTTCTTCCAGTTCATGAAGGTCGCCTTCCTCTACATGGTGATCACGGTGGGATTGGCCAACGTCTGGCTGCTGCTCATGTACTGATCATACGATTCCGACTGCAAAACACCGCATACGGAGGTTTCATATGCCCGCACCTACCCCCCTCTCCAAAATCATCCTCCCCATCGATGGTAGCGATCCCTGCCGCCGGGCCGTCACCTTCACCGGTTGCCTGGCCGCCGGCATCGGCGCCAAGGTGAAGGAGATCGCCCTCCTGCACGTCCTGGCCGGCGGCTACCTGAGTGAGCACCTGGCCAACGTCGATTTCCGCGCCGCCGACATTGTGGCCACCGAGCAGTTCCACCAACTTCGGCAACGCCATATCGAGGCCACGGTTACCCCCATGTTCGAAGCCGCCCGCCAGGAGTTGACCCGGCTCGGCGCCCAGGCCGCGATCACCGAACGGGTGACCGAGGGGGTGCCGGCCCGGGAAATCGCCCGGATTGCGAGCGAGGAAAACTTCTCGACCATCATCATCTGTCGCCGCGGCCTTTCCCAGGCCAAGGAATTCTTCCTCGGGTCGGTGACCGCTTCCCTCCTGCACCGGGTCCAGCATCCGACCATCTACGTGGTCGGTTCCCGGCTGACCGAGGCCAGCGCCTGCCTGCTGCCCCGCATCATGATCATGGTGGACGGATCGAGCCACGCCCTGGCCGCGGTCCGCGAGGCGGCGGTGCTGGCCTCCACCTACGGCGAGGCGCTGGAAAAGATCATCCTGCTGCACGTCATCAACCTGGCCACCATGGCCCCCAAACAGGAACAGGGCCGCAACACGGCCGACGAGGCGGCGGCCATCCTCGACGAGGCCGACGCCATCCTCACGAGCACCGGCGTGCCCAAGGAAAAGGTCCAGCCGACTGCTCTCTACGGCGACCCGGTGGAGGCGGCCATGGACCTCATCGAGCGGGAAGACGTCAACCTGGTGATGCTCGGCCGACGCGGCCGCTCCGCCATCGAGGACATGCTCATCGGCGGGGTGAGCAACACCATTCTGCACCGCTGCCACGCGCCGACCATCGGCGTGGTCTGCAGTTCCAAGCAACCCTGACCGGCCGGGATACTCGGCCAGAGCGATGACGAGGGGGCGAAAGCCCCCTTTCGTTTTTCGGTCGCTGGTGGTATAGAAATCCCCGCCATGGTCAAAACACCCCTCTTGCCGCCGCTGGGCCTGCCGGTCCTCTTCTTCGCCGTTGCCATCGTCGCCGGCGCCGTGGTTCTGCACAACCCCCTTTGCCTGCGGGGCGCAACCCTCTCCTGGACCGATGCCCTGTTCACCGCCACCTCGGCTACTTGCGTCACCGGCCTCGCGGTGGTCGATACCGGCTCGCGGTTCTCCCCCTTCGGCCAACTGGTCATCCTGCTGCTCATCCAGATCGGCGGCCTCGGCATCATGACCTTCACCAGCCTCGCCTTCTACCTGCGGCACCACCGCATCTCCCTGGTCGATCGGATGGCGGTGAGCCAGATGTTGCTGCACGATCCGCGTTTCCATCTCGGTCGTTTCTTGACCCGTATCGTGCTCTGGACGCTGACCATCGAATGCATCGGCGCCGTACTGCTGCATCTCCTGGCACCGGCCGGTTTTTCACCGTTCTCCGCCGTGTTCCATGCGGTCTCCGCCTTCTGCAACGCCGGTTTCTCCCTCAACCGGGACAGCCTCATGGCCTATCGTAGCGATATCGGCATCAACCTCGTCTTCATCACCCTCATCGTACTGGGCGGCATCGGCTTTTCGGTACTCAACGAAGTCGGGGAGTGGACGCTGGCCTACGGCCGCCGGGTCGGCCGGCGGCATCTTTCCTGGTATTCGTCCCTCGTGCTCCGCACATCCGGCTGGCTCATCCTGCTCGGCTGGGTTGGTATTCTCTTTGCCGACTTCGTCGGCTTCCAGCGCCCCATGCCCGCCGGCGAGGCCATCCTGGCCTCCCTCTTCCAGTCGGTCACCTGCCGGACCGCCGGGTTCAACACCCTGGCCATCGACCAGATGACCACCGTGTCGCTGGCAATCATGATCCTTTTGATGTTCATCGGCGGCGCCCCCGGCTCCTGCGCCGGTGGGGTCAAGGTCACCACTGGCCGGGCGCTGGCCGGCTTCGTCGCCGCCCAGATCCGGGGCCGCGACCAGGTAGTGATCGGCCGGTTCGCCATCGACCAGGAATCCCTCAACCGGGCTCTGATCCTCGTCTTTTTCGCCGGCACCATCGTCTTCGGCGCCACCCTGTTGCTCACCATCAGCGAGGGCGGCGACATCCCCCATCCCCAGGCGCGGGGACTCTTCCTCGACCTGCTCTTCGAAAGCGTCTCCGCCTTCGGTACCGTGGGGCTCTCTACCGGCATCACACCGACGTTTTCCATTTTCGGCAAGTGGGTGCTCATCTTCTTGATGTTCATCGGTCGGCTCGGCCCCCTCGTCTTCCTGGGGGCCATCCAGGGCCTGCACCGGGAACCGTTCTTCCGCTGGCCGGAGGAATCGGTTCTCATCGGCTGAGATTGCAAACAGGAGCGACACAATGGCACGGCTGCAGATAGGCGTCATCGGGCTCGGCAAGTTCGGCCGCAAGTTCGGCGAAACCATGATGCTCTACGGCCACGACGTACTGGGCATCGACAACCGGGAGGAAAACATCAAGCTCGCCCAGGACCTACTCACCCAGGTCTTTTTGGCCGACGCCACCAACAAGGAGGCCCTGGAACAGGTGGGCATCGCCGACATGGCCCACGTACTGGTCAGCGTCGGCGACTCCATCGCCGCTTCGACCATGATCTCGCTGTATCTCAAGGAACTCGGCGTGCCCAAGGTCTGGGTCAAGGCGATCAACGAGGATCACGAAAAACTGCTGCGCAAGGTGGGGGTGGATGAGGTCGTCATCCCGGAACACATGGCGGCCCGTAACGTGGCCGCCAAGATCGCCATGCCCGGCTTCGTCGACAACCTGCCCTTCGACGAACGCTTGGTCATCAAGGAACTGCCCATCGACAAGTGGAACGGCAAGACCTTACGCGAACTGGATCTCACCAACCGCCACAACCTGCAGGCCATCGCCATCAAGAAACGGCGCGACCGGCGCTACAAGTTCATTCCCAAGGCGGACGACGTCCTCAAGACCGGTGACACCCTGGTGGTCATCGGCCGCATCGGCAACCTGAACGAACTGGAGAGCTAGATGCCCTTTCCCATCGACGAGGCTCTCGAACGGGTGGCATCGGCGGTGGCCGATGCCCGGCCGCCGGTGGTGGATCTCGTCGCCATCCAGACCCGCGATCCGTACAAGGTGCTGGTGGCCACAATACTCTCGGCCCGCACCCGCGACGAGGTGACCGCCAAGGCGGCGGCCCGCCTGTTCAAAAAGGCCCCCGATCTCGCCGCCCTTGCCCGCCTCGATCCCGACACCATCGCCAAACTCATCCGGCCGGTGGGCTTCTACAACACCAAGGCCAAACACCTGGCCCGGCTGCCGGGGGCCATCGCCGAACTGTTCGGCGGCCGCATCCCCGACACGGTGGAGGAACTCGTCCGGCTGCCGGGAGTGGGCCGCAAAACCGCCAATCTCGTGGTGACGGTGGCCTTCAACAAGCCGGCCATCTGCGTCGACACCCACGTTCACCGGATCATGAACATCTGGGGATACGTGGACACGAAGACGCCGCTCGAAACCGAGATGGCCCTGCGCGACACCCTGCCGCGGAGGCACTGGCGGACGGTGAACAGCTTGCTCGTCGCCTTCGGCCAGACGATCTGCCGACCGCTCGCCCCCCGCTGCGATTCCTGCCCGCTCACCGATATCTGCCCACGCATCGGCGTGGCCGATCGACGCAAACGAACACGCAAGGAACAGACGATGATGCGCCTCGTATCCTGGAATGTCAACGGCCTGCGGGCCGCGGCCAAGAAGGGATTTTTCGACGCGGTCGCCCATCTCGACGCCGATGTCGTCGCCCTGCAGGAGATCAAGGCGTTACCGGAACAACTGCCCAAGGAGCTGCGCGCCATCGACGGCTATACCGCCTTCTGGAACCCGGCCGTAAAGAAAGGCTACGCCGGCGTGGCGGTCTTCAGCCGCACCGAGCCTAAGAGCGTGCGTCACGGTCTCGGCATCCCCGACTTCGACCGGGAAGGCCGGGTTCTCACCCTGGAGTTCGACGATTTCTTTCTGGTCAACGTCTACTTCCCCAATGCCCAGCATGGGTTGACCCGCCTCGACTTCAAGCTTGCCTTCAACGACGCCCTGCAGGCGTTCGTGAGCGAACTGCGTCAAGACAAAACCGTGGTGGTCTGCGGGGATTTCAACGTGGCCCACCGGGAAATCGACCTAGCCAATCCCAAGGCCAACGAGGGCAATCCCGGCTTCACTCCTGAGGAACGGGCCTGGATGGACCGATTTCTGGCCGCAGGCTGGCTCGACACCTTCCGGATGTTCAACCAGGAGCCGGGTCACTACACCTGGTGGAGCTACCGGTTCAACGCCCGGGCCAAGAACATCGGTTGGCGGATCGACTACTTCTGCATCGACGCGCCAAGCAGTGACCGGGTGCAGGCCGCGAACATCCACTCCGATATCCTCGGCTCGGACCATTGTCCGGTGAGTATCGAGTTGGGAGTTAGTAGTTCGTAGTTCGGAGTTGGTTACAGAAGCCCTTCTCCGGCCACGATCTCATCCCATTAAAGCAGGAGATATAGACATGAAAGAATATAAAAAGCGGATTTACAATTTTAAGAGATACCGAAAAGACATATTATCATTAATAAAGTCAATCCCTAAATTTATAAGAGCAAAAAGATCTCAGAGGATCAGCAATGATTTTGCAGAAAAGATCATGCTGGCTGTAACAAGTGTAAATGATTGTAGGTATTGCTCATGGCTTCACGCCAAACAAGCTATTAAATATGGCGTAGAAAGATCAGAAATTAAAAAAATATTATCTGCAGAGATAGATAGCAATATAAAAGACAGCGAGATTGTTGCCCTGTCATTTGCCCAACATTATGCTGAATCTGACAGGAATCCAGACAAAGAAGTTTTGAAAAAATTATATGATTATTATGGAAAGGAGAAAGCCGAAGATATTTTGTTATACATCCAATTTATTTATTGTGGCAACCTAACTGGCAATACTTTTGACGCGTTTCTGCATAGATTCAAAGGAGAGAAGGCGAAAGATAGCAATTTATTTTTTGAGTTTATTTTCTTTTTAACACATTTTCCGCTTTTTGCCCCAATGCTGTATTTTATGAACAAGGAGATAAAATCAAGAAAATAAGAAACAAACAATCAGTTTTTAATAAAGTGGATCGGTCCAGCAGAGTATGCAGGCCGCGACCACCAGGGCCGCCGGCACGGCAGACCGATGCCGTCTCGATCGCTTCCCATCCATAGCAGCCCGTTGAAAAACGGGCTGCGTGCGGC
>CAYRGZ010000010.1:0-34259 GCA_964423785.1 uncultured Desulfobulbia bacterium | reverse complement strand
TTATGATGGCCTCGTAAAAAGTCGCTGTCGGTTCAGGTCTGACACGATAATTCAAGGAGTTACACACCGCGAACTCGATGGAATCGTGGTTTTTACGATTTCATCAATTATGATGGACCCGTAAAAACTCGCAGTCGGTCCAGGCCTGACACGATAATTCAACGGGTTACAGGCCGCGAACTCGATGGAATCGCAGTTTTTGCGATTCCATCAATTATGCCCTGGACCGACAGCGATCTGTTGCGAGGGCGTCCTTTTTGTTTGGCCTTTTCATACGTTTTTGTTACATTGTGGCGGAATGCGATCGGTGGATCGATAACGGCACATATCTTCGATTATGGGCGCGATGAACGGAGAAAACGACGGCGACACGGTGATCGGCGGGCAGGATTACGGTATCGAGGAGCTCACCTGTCTCTACGAGATCACCCGGGCGTTGGCCTCCACCATGGACCTGCGGGAATGCCTGCAGAAGACGGTGGACATCCTGGCCGAGGGCCGGCGACTGTACAACGGCACGGTCACCATCGTCAACCCGGTGACCGGCCACCTGGAAATTGAGGTGGCCCACGGCCTCACCGCCGAGGCTCGCCGGCGGGGCAAGTACAAGATCGGTGAGGGGATCACCGGCCGGGTGGTGGCCAGCGGCACGCCCATCGTGGTGCCGCAGATCGGTGCCGAACCGTTGTTCCTCAATCGGACCCGGGCCCGGGGCGACCTGCAGAAACGGACCGCGTCCTTCCTCTGTGTGCCCATCCGCCACGGTGCCAGTACCATCGGTGCCCTGAGCGTCGATCGTGATTACGAGGAAGGACGGGGCTTCGAGAAGGATCTCCAGTTTCTGACCGTGGTCAGCGGTCTCATCGCCCAGACCGTGGTGCGCATCCAGGCGGTGAACGAGGAACGGGATCGGCTGCAACAGGAAAACACCAAGCTGCGGCGGGAGCTGTCCGAAAAATACCGACTCGACAATTTCATCACCAACTCGAGCCGCATGCACGAGGTGCTGGAGATGGTCCATCGGGTGGCGGATTCCAACGCCACCGTTCTCTTGCGCGGTGAGTCCGGCACCGGCAAGACTATGGTCGCCAAGGCCATCCACCACAACAGCCGTCGCGCCGCCGGCCCTTTCGTCACCGTCAACTGTGCCGCCCTGCCCGAAACCCTCTTGGAGAGCGAACTTTTCGGGCACGAGGCCGGAGCGTTTACCGGTGCCCGGGGCGTGAAAAAGGGGCGGTTCGAACTCGCCGAGGGGGGCACCCTCTTTCTCGACGAGATCGGTGAGCTGACGCCGTCGGTGCAGGTCAAGCTCCTGCACGTGGTCCAGGAGCGGGAGTTCACCCGGCTCGGCGGCACCCGGCCCATCAAGTGTGACGTGCGGTTGGTGGCCGCCACCAACCGCGACCTCGAGTCGGCGGTGGAGCAGGGACTCTTCCGGGAGGATCTCTACTATCGCCTGAACGTCTTTCCCATCTACCTGCCGCCCCTGCGCGAGCGCCCCACCGACATCCTCCTTTTGGCCGAGCACTTCCTGGCCCGCTACGCGGAGGAAAACGGCAAGCGCATCAGCCGGATTTCGACACCGGCCATCGATATGCTCATGCAGTACCATTGGCCGGGCAATGTCCGCGAACTCCAGAACTGCATGGAGCGGGCGGTGCTCATCTGCGACGAGGAGACGATCAAGAACTATCACCTGCCACCCACCCTGCAAACCGCCGATTCCGTGGCCGGCGGCCGCAAGCCCACCTCGTTCGCGGCGGCGGTGGAGAATTTCGAACGGGAGCTGATCGTCGATGCCCTGAAGAAGACCGGCGGCAACCAGACTCGGGCGGCCCGGCTTCTCGACACCAGCCTGCGGATCATCAACTATAAGATCCGCAAGTACGGCATCGATCCGAAGCAGTTCCGCAAGTCGGCATGAAAATCCTTGTCCATCTCTGCTGCGGGCCCTGTGCCGTCTATCCCGTGGCCGTATTGCGCGACCAGGGCCATGAACTGCAGGGATTCTTTTTCAATCCCAACATCCATCCCTACCGGGAGTTCCGGCGCCGCCTGGCAGCTGCGGTTCAGTTCGCCGAGACGGTCCGGCTGTCGGTGACCTGGAACCGCGATTATGGGCTCCGGTCCTTTTTGCGTACCGTGGTCTTCCACGAGGACGACCGCTGCCGGTTCTGTTACGCTATGCGGCTGCGGGAGACCGCCCGCCAGGCGGCGGACATGGGGATGGATGCCTTCACCACGACGCTGCTCTACAGCCGGTATCAGAAGCACGACCTCATCCGGCGCCTCGGGGAGACGGTGGCGGCCGAGACAGGAGTAGAGTTCTATTATCAGGACTTCCGGGTCGGCTGGCAGGCGGGCATCGACGGGGCCATCGCCATGGACCTCTACCGGCAGGCCTACTGCGGCTGCATCTACAGCGAACAGGAGCGGTACGACAAGAAATGGCGCAAACGGATGCGGCGCAGTACCGTTCCGGCCGATGCCGGGTAACGGCAAGGTCGGCCGATGAGCCGTTGTTGGTCGGCCGTCAGGGCGCGGCGCCGCCGGCCGGACTGAAAATCAGCCCTTCCTTGATGCTCTTCCAGGTGGGGAGCGAAAAGTCGGGCAGCCAGTCGCGCCAGGTGCGGCGTGGCGGGTTGTCCGACTGGACGGCGGCCAGCAGTTCACGGCTACGCTGGGCCACCACCGTGTCGGGATAGTTGTCCAGGATGTACTGCAGTCGGCTGGCCGCCTGCTTGTACTCTTCCCGTTTCAAGTAGAAATCGGCGACGTAGAGTTCGTGGCCGGCGAGGAAGTTGCGGGCCTCGGTGATTCGGGCCCGGGCCTCCTCTGTGTACGGCGAGTCCGGGTAGGAGCGCAGCAGGCGCGAAAAGGCCTCGATGGCCTCGACGGCCCCGGCCGGATCTCGGTCGATGGTGTCGATGGTCCGGTAATGGGCCATGCCGATCTGGAACATGACGTAGGGGACCGCCTCGTTGGTGGGGTGGTTGTCCTCGAATTCCTCGTACAGGGAGACCGCTTCGTCGTACTCGCCCAGATGGTACTTGCAGTCGGCCATCTTCAGTTCTGCGAGCAGGCTGAATTCGCTGAACGGGTAGCGGTCCCGGATCTCCTCGAACTTCTTGAATGCCTTGTTGTACTTGCCGAAGGCGAAATCGTCCATGGCATCGCTCACCAGGCCCTCGGCGGTGGTGGGCCGCAGGTTGCGGCCCATGCCGAAGAGGGTCTTGGCGTTGTCGATGACGGTACAGCCGCCGGCAAGGAGCATGCAGGCGGCGAGCAGGACGAGAACGAGACGGGACATGGGGCGTGTGAATCGGTTACGGGCGATTGCCGACCGGCCGGCGTCCGGCCGCGGGACCGGCCGTCGGCCGGACGCAACGGGACTCAGCAGACCTTGTCGAGCATGGCGGTCAGCTGGGCCTTCCCCACCGCGCCGGTGATCTGATCCACCACCTGGCCGTCCTTGAACAGGATCAGGGTGGGGATGGCCCGGATGCCGTACTTGCCTGGCGTGGCCGGGTTGTCGTCCACGTTCATTTTGCCGACGATGACCTTGCCGGCGTATTCGGCAGCCAGTTCGCTGATCACTGGGGCGATGGCCTTGCAGGGACCGCACCAGGGGGCCCAGAAATCGACGAGTACGGGTTGGCTCGCCTTGAGGACGGTGGTCTCGAAGTCCTGGTCGCTGAAGGTCTGAACGTCTGCCATGGTATTTCTCCTTGTCGCTTGAAACGGTTCGGAAAGGGACGGTACTCGATGACGAGAAAAAGCCACAACGGCGCAAGGCCGCGGTCTGTCCCGGCCTGACACGGCATGCGACCGGCGTGGGTCGTGAACTCGATGGAGGCACGCTCGTGCGGCTCCATCAAAAACGGCGCTATCTTACCGGTTGCCGGCGAACAATACAAGCAAAAAGCCGCGGCCGGGTGGGCTCATTCCTTCACGAACAGTTCGGTGCTGAGGTACCGTTCGCCGGTGCTCGGCAGGACGGTGACGATGGTCTTGCCCGCGTTTTCGGGCCGGGCCGCCACGGTGAGGGCGGCGTAGACGTTGGCGCCCGACGAGATGCCGCAGAGCAGCCCCTCGTTGCGGGCCAGGGCACGGGCGGTCGTGAAGGCCTGGTCGTTGGTGACCGTGATGATCTCGTCGAGAATGGCGGTGTTGAGCACCGGCGGCACGAAACCGGCGCCGATTCCCTGGATCTTGTGCGGGCCGGGCTGGCCGCCGGAGAGCACCGGCGAGTCGGCCGGTTCGACGGCGATCACCCGGGCCTGCGGCTTTCTTTGCTTGAGCACCTCGCCCACGCCGGTGATGGTGCCGCCGGTGCCGACGCCGGCCACGAAGATGTCTATCTCGCCGTTCGTGTCGGCCCAGATTTCCTCGGCCGTGGTGCGCCGATGGATGTCCGGGTTGGCCGGGTTGGCGAATTGGTCCGGCATGAAGCTGTTGGGGGTGGATTCCACCAGTTCTCGTGCCTTATCGATGGCGCCCCGCATGCCGTCCGGACCGGGGGTGAGCACCAGTTCCGCCCCCAGGTGGCGAAGCAGAGCGCGGCGTTCCAGGCTCATGCTCTCCGGCATGGTCAGGGTGAGCCGGTAGCCGCGGGCCGCGCAGGCGAAGGCCAGGGCGATACCGGTGTTGCCGCTGGTCGGTTCGACGATGCGGGTTTCCCGGTCGATGGTGCCCGCCCGTTCGGCGGCGTCCAGCATGGCCACCCCGATGCGGTCCTTGACGCTGCCCAAGGGGTTGTTGGCCTCCAGTTTGACCAGCACGCGCACCCCGGCCGGGGCCATGGTGGTCAAGGTGATGAGCGGCGTGTTGCCGATGGCTCGGGTGACATCCGGGAACAGGGCCATGGTTTCCACCTCTTTCGTCGCGCCGTGGTCCGCTTCGCTGTATAACGGGCGGTCAGGCGGTTTTCTTCTTGCCGGTGTAGATCAACTCCGGTCGTTTCATCAACACCTTGGTATCCGGGGGCACCGATTCGGTCAGCCAGATATTGCCGCCGATGATCGACCGGGCGCCGATCACCGTGTCGCCGCCGAGGATGGTGGTGTTGGAGTAGATGATCACGTCGTCCTCGATGGTGGGATGCCGTTTCTTGTTCCGGTAGCGGTTGCCGGCGTCACGGGGCAGGGACAGGGCCCCCAGGGTGACGCCCTGGTAGATGCGTACCCGGTCGCCGATCTCGGTGGTCTCGCCGATCACCACGCCGGTGCCGTGGTCGATGAAGAAACTCTTACCAATGGTGGCGCCGGGATGGATGTCGATGCCGGTGCGGCTGTGGGCCCACTCGGTCATGATGCGCGGAATGACCGGGATGCGCAACCTGTACAGTTCGTGGGCGATCCGGTAGACGGTGATGGCGAGGATGCCGGGATAGCTGAAGATGACCTCGTCGATGCCCTTGGCGGCCGGGTCTCCCTCCAGGGCCGCCTCGACGTCGGTGGCCAGCAGCTTTTCGATGGCCGGCAAGGTCTTGATGAATTCCAGGGCGAGGAAATGCCCCTTCTCCCGGCACTGGAGACAGGGGCGACGGGCCTGGAAGCAGTCGAGCTGGAAGGCGAGCACGATCTGCTTGGCCAGGGCCTCGAAAAGTTCGGTGGTCTCCTGGCCGATGCAGTACTTGAGGTTGGCCGGATTGATGTTCGACTCGGTGAAGTAGCCCGGAAACAGGATACGCCGGCACCGGTGGATGATGGCCACGATCTCTGAATGCGACGGAATCGGGATTGGTCCCGGATGGTCGCTGCGGTCCTTGTCGTGCCAAGCGGCGGCCAGTTCGTCCACCACCGCCGGCAATTCCCGGTAGAGGCCGGCGATCTCGTCCGCCTCCTCCTTGCACTGGCCCTTGGTGATATCATCGTCATTCATGGTTCAGGAAGCTTCTCCGAAAATCGTACGATTCGTAACACTCGCAGTCGGTCCAGGCCTGACAAGATACTTCAACGAGTTACGGCGGTGAACTCGATGAAATCGTACTTTTTACGATTTCATCAAAATCCCTCCGGGACTGCCGCGTGGCCTGGGGAATCTTCATCCTTTGTTGTGCCCGGTACCGCTGGACATGGGCGTTTTCGGGGCGATGAGAAAAATGCCGTAGGTGGCGAACAGATTGGGCAACAAGCGAACGATCCTGCCGCGTTTGTCCTCACTGTCGGTGTTGATCGCCACCTCGGCCTGGATGTCGAAGCCGATCTCGGTGGCGAAGCGGTGAAAGTCCTTGATGGTGATGATCCGGATGTTGGGGGTGTTGTACCATTCGTAGGGCAGTTGCGCCGTCTTGGGGGCGTAGCCGGTCATGAGCAACTGCAGCCGGCAGCCGATGTGGCCGAAGTTCGGAAAGCTGACCACCGCCCGCCGGCCGATGCGCAGCAGGTGGCGCACCAGACGGTCCGGCTCGTAGACCTGCTGCAAGGTGCGGCTCAGGATGACGTAATCGAAGGCGCCGTCCGGATAGTCTGCGATCTCCTCGTTCAGGTCCCCCTGGATGACCGGCACCCCACGGTGGATGCAGGCGGCGACCTGTTCCTCGTCCGCCTCGATACCGGTGCCAGTGACCCCCTTTTCCCGTTTCAGGTACCAAAGGAGTTCTCCGTTGCCGCAGCCGAGATCGAGCACCGTCGAGCCGGGTTCGATCCAGCCGGCGATCACCGACAGGTCGTAGCGCAAGCCTGCCGGGGCATTTTCTGTCCGGCCCTCAGCGCTCATGGGACACGCGCTCCAGAAAATCGCGGATGAGCGACGCCAGCCGCTCGTTGGGCAACAAAAAGGCGTCGTGGCCGCAGTCCGCCTTGATCTCGCAGAAGCTGACGTCGAGGTTGTTCTTCTTCATCGCTTTCACCATCTCCCGTGACTGGTAGGTGGGGTACAGCCAGTCCGAAGTAAAGGAGACGACGAGGAAGCGGGCCCGGGCCTTGGCAAAGGCCCGTACCGTGGAGCCGCGGCCGTGCTGGGTCTTGATGTCAAAGTAATCAGCGGCCTTGGTGATGTAAAGGAAGGAATTGGCGTCGAACCGCTCCACGAACTTGGTTCCCTGGTAGCGCAGGTAGCTCTCCACCTGGAAATCGACGTCGAAGTTGAAGGAGAAGTCGCTCTTGTCCTGCAGCCGGCGGCCGAACTTGCGGCGCATCGCCTCGTCGGACAGATAGGTGATGTGGCCGACCATGCGGGCTACCGCCAGGCCCCGCGCCGGTTTCGGACCGTCGTAGTAGTTCCCTCCTTGCCAGTTCGGGTCAGCCATGATCGCTTGGCGGGCCACCTCGTTGAAGGCGATGGCGAGCGCCGAGTGGCGTTTGGTGGTGGCGAGCGGAATGGCGGCCCGCAGTCGGTCGGGATAGCGTAAGGACCATTCCAGGACCTGCATGCCGCCGATGGATCCGCCCACCACGGCCAGAAGCTGGTCGATGCCGAGATAATCGATGAGCTGTTTTTGGGCCCGGACCATGTCGCCGATGGTCACCACGGGGAAGTCGAGGCCGTAGGGCCGGCCGGTGACCGGGTTGAGAGAGGCGGGGCCGGTGGAGCCCATGCAGCTGCCGAGGATATTGGAGCAGATGACGAAGTAGCGGTCGGTGTCGATGGCCTTGCCCGGTCCGACGTAGAGATCCCACCAGCCCGGTTTCGGATCGTCGGGGGTGTAGTAGCCGGCCACGTGGGAATCGCCGGACAGGGCGTGGCAGACGAGAACGGCGTTGGACCGGTCGGCGTTCAAGGTGCCCATCGTCTCGTAGGCGATGGTCACCGGCCCGAGCCGGGCGCCGCTTTCGAGTTCCAGGTAGTCCGGCGGTTCGGCAAAGGTGAAGTAGCGTTTCTCCACCAGGCCGACGGAGACGCCGTGCTTGTCGTGTTCGATGTACTCGCTCATCCGGTGTCGTTACCAGTCCAGGGGTGAGGTCATACCGCCGCCAGCGCCTGGTCCAGATCGGCGATGATGTCCTCCACCGCCTCGATGCCCACTGACAAGCGGATGAGGTCCGGGGTGATGGACAGCATCTGCCGGGTCTCTTCGGGGAACGAGACGTACTGGGACGAGTAGGGGTGGATGACCAGGCTCTTGCAGTCGCCCAGGTTGGCCAGGTGATAGACCAGCTTGAGGTTGTCGATGAACCGGAAACAGGCCGCCTGGTCTGCCAAGGTGAAGGCGAGGAGTCCGCCGTAGCCGCGGCCGCCGAAGAGTTTGTTGGCCGTGGCATGGGAGGGGTGATCGGCAAAGCCGGCGTAGTTGACGCTCCGTACCTTGGGGTGGTCGGCGAGAAAACGCGCCACCGCATCGGCGTTGGCCAGATGCCGTTCCATCCGCACGGCCAGGGTGTCGAGGCCGATCATGGTGAGATACGCGTGCAGGGGGGCCGCCGTGGTGCCGTAGTTGATGTGGTGCTCGCGCCAGATCTTGTCGAGCAGGGCCAGTTCCCCTTTCCGTTCGACGAAGGGGACGAAATCGTTGAACCGTTCGTCGTTCCAGTGAAAGGTGCCGGCATCGACGACCACGCCGCCCACCGCGTCGCCGTGGCCGCTGAAGTATTTGGTGGTCGAGTGGATGACCACGTCGGCGCCGTGTTCGATGGGGCGGCAGAGATAGGGCGTGGCCAGGGTGTTGTCCACCACCAGGGGAAGGCCGTGCCGGTGGGCAATGGCTGCCGCCTCCTCCAGATCGGGAACGTCCATCTTTGGATTGCCGATGGTTTCAAGATAGACGAAGCGGGTCTTGTCGGTGATCGCCGCCTCCAGGGCCGCCATATCGGTGGATTCCACCAACCGGGCGGTGATGTCGTACTTCTTGAAAATATTGGCGAACAGGATGTAGGTGGACATGAAGAGCGAGTTGCCGGTGACGAACTCGTCGCCGGCCCGCAAGAGCGCCATGCAGGTATTGGCGATGGCCGCCATGCCCGAGGCCATGTAGACGGCACCCTTGCCGCCCTCCAGCAGGGCGATCTTTTCTTCCAGGATGCGGTTGGTGGGGTTGGTGAGCCGCATGTAGATGTGGTCTGTGGTGCGGCCGGCAAAGGTGTCGGAAAGGTTCTGGGCCGTCGGGTGTCGGTGCGAGGCGGTCTGGTAGATGGGGGCCAGGGTTGCACCCTGCCAGTCGTCGGGCCGCTGGCCGGCGTGGATCACCTCGGTATGAAAACTCCGTGCAAGGGTCATTGCCTCCTCCTCGTTGTGTGGCGCAGTGTTCGATCTTTTCGTGCCTATATACCACCCTGTGGCAGTAAGTGCCAGAGGTTTCCAGGGGGCAGTCGACGGAATACGCAAATGGGTTGGAGGCGTCCTGCGTATTTACCCGAGCAGCCGGGCAAGTACCTCCTCGAGATCCGTGAGCAGGTATGGTTTGACGAGGGCGGCCTGGAAGCCGTACTTTTCGGGCTCGGCGAGCACCGGATCGGTGGAGTAGCCGCTCGCCACCACCAGCTTGGCCTTGGGGGCGCGGGCGAGGATCTCGTCGGCCGCCTGCTTGCCGCCCATGCCGCCCGGCACGGTGAGATCCATGATGACGAGATCGAAGGGGGTGCCGGACGCGAGATTCTCCTCGAAAAGCCGGATGGCCTCGGCGCCGTCCCGGGCGGTGACCACCGTGTGGCCGAGATCGGTGAGCAGAGCGGCGGTGACCTTGCGCACCAGGGCCTCGTCGTCCATGACCAGGATGCGGCGGCCGCGGGCGGCCCTGCCGGTGGCGGCCGGCGTGTTACTCGCCATCACCACCGTCGGCGCGGCGGGCAGGTAGACGTGGAACGTGGTGCCGACGCCCGGCGTGGACTCAACAGTGAGTTGGCCGCCGTGGCGGGTGACGATGGAGTGGGCAATGGCCAGCCCCAACCCGTTGCCACTCTCCTTGGTGGTGAAGTAGGGCTCGTATATCCGGTCGAGGATATCGGCCGGGATACCGCAGCCGGTATCCTGAATCGTCACCCGCACATGGGGCCCGTCCGCCGTGGTGGCGGGCTCCTCGCCGGCCAGGGATTTCAGGTTGGCGCAGCTGATGGTGATTGTGCCGCCCTCGGGCATGGCGTCCCGGGCATTGATCACCAGGTTCTGGATCACCTGGCTGATCTGGCCGCTGTCCACCTCCACCAGCCAGAGATCGTCAGGGATGTCCAGTTCGAGGCTTACGTTGCCGCCGTGCAGGACGAAGGTGGCGGAGTCGCGGATGATATCGGCCAGCGAGGCGGCCTTCTTCACCGGTGCGCCGCCCTTGGCAAAGGTGAGCAACTGGCCGGTCAGCTCCTTGGCCTGCAGGGTGGCGGTGCGGGCGCTGTCGAGCAGGGACCGGAGCTTGTCTTCCGGCCCGACGAGGCGGGCGGCGAGTTCCAGGTTGCCGAGAATGGCGGCCAGGATGTTGTTGAAGTCGTGGGCGATGCCGCCGGCGAGCAGACCGATGGATTCGAGTTTTTCCATCTTCTGCAGTTCCCGCTCCATGTGCAGTTTCTCGGTCACGTCCCGGAAGACGAGCACCACGCCGATGATCTTGCCTTCCGGGTCGCGGATCGGCGCCCCGCTGTCTGCAATGTGGCGACGCTGGCCTTGCCGGTCGATGAGCACCGTGTGGTTGGCGAGTTCCGCCATCTCGCCGGTGGCGAGCACCTGGTCCACCGGGTTCGGTACCGGTTCCTCGGTGATCTCGTGGACGATCCGGAAGATTTCCGTTAGCGGTCGGCCCATCGCCTCGGCGGCCGGCCAGCCGGTGAGCCGTTCGGCGGTGGGGTTGATGAGCGCGACCCGGCCGTCGGTGTCCGTGGCGATCACCCCGTCGCCGATGCTCGCCAGGGTGACGGCCAACCGTTCCCGTTCGGCGGCGAGCTGGGTTTCGGCCTCCTTGCGCCGGGTGATCTCCTGGAAGGTTTCGACGATGCCGACGAGTTGGCCGTCGGCGTCGAGAAAGGGGCGGGCGGTGACGATGAAGTGGCGCGGTCGCTCCTCGGCGGATTCCTTTTGCATTTCGCAGACTACCTGCCGTCGGCCGCCGAGGATCTGCTGTAAGGGACAGCGCTCCGTGTGACAGGCCGGGCCGGGCCGGTTCTGGTGACAAAGCTCGGGCCCATGCGTGGTCTTCGGCCAGATTTCCCGGTAGGCCCGGTTGGCGTCGATGATTCGGAATTCGAGGTCGGTGATGCAGATGGGGTTACTGCTGTTGAAGATGTTTTCCAGGGTGATGTTCGTCTCACGCAGGGAGATTTCCATGCGTCGCCGTTCGGTGACCTCTTCTTCCAGACGGGCGTTGGCGTCTTCCAGTTCGGCGGTGCGTTCTTCCACCATCTGCTCCAGGTGGTTGCGGTAGCGGGACATCTCTTGATAGATCCGGCGGAAGTGGTGGAAATAGATGCCGAAGGCGAAAATGACCACGAAGACGGCGCTGTTGATGGCGCCGGAGAAGGGGGAAAGAGCCTGCCAGGCGGTGGAGAGACCGTTCAGGACGAGGAGTTGTTTGACCAGGTGGCCCACGGAACGGGAGATGGCGAAAAAGACCAGGGCCGAGGTCAAAAGCAGCATGTACTGGCGGAAGACGTCATCCGGCTGCCGGCGGCTCCAGTCACGGCAGACCAGGAAGCAGGCCGCGACGAGGACCAGGCAACTGAGCGACCCCAGGATATCGCAGAGGATCACCGGCCACCAGGAAACGATCATTCCTCGTTCCTCCACTGCCGCAGAGCGAGAAGTAGTAAGACGAGGGCCGGCACCATGAGCAGGTGGTCGAGCCGGGTGAAGTAGAAATAGCCATCCAGGAAGGTTGTGATCCGGAAGGCCGCCGGATGACCGCCCATGATGATGTAGCGGTCGGCGGACACGATTTCATGCAGGATATGGCCGCTGGCCGTCTGTAGGTTCCAGAGCAGGATACACCACAGAAATAGGCGGAAGAACCGCCAGCCGCCGCTGGTGAGCCGCTGTCGGTAGCTTTGATACAAGAGGACCGCCATCCCGGAGATGAAGAGCAGGTGGCCGAGGAGATGGACTACCAGTCCCTCGGGATCGCCGTGTCCCTGGACGGCCCAGGCGGGGACCGGCTTCCAGAGGAGAACGAGGCTGCAAAAGATAAAAATGGTGAGACAGCGGTACACGATGTGTGGCATGGATGGCATGGAAGACGTTCTATAAGAAAATCCCTGGTACCGCCTTCAGCCGGCTGGGCTTTTACGTTTCGTTGTGCCCATTGCCTTGGGCATGGGAGGTATTCCCAATCATGATGAAGCCGTAAAAACTCGCAGTCGGTCCAGGTCTGACACGGTAATTCAAGGGGTTACACACCGCGAACTCGATGGAATCGCAGTTTTTGCGATTCCATCAATCATGACGAACTGGTAATAAATCGGAGTCGGTCCAGGTCGGCCACGATAAATCAGCGAGTTGCGACGGCGAACTCGATGAAATCGCATTTTTTGCGACTTCATCAATCATACACCAGGGGCCGCGGCTCGGGGAAGAAAAAAACGGATGAAACGTCGGGGTGTTGATCGGTTTCCCCCGGCGTGTTTTTCATGTTGTCACGTCTCGCTGGGGCGGTACAGGCGGCGGTAGCCGATGGCCTCGGCCACGTCCGCCTCGCTGATCGTCTCGCGGCCGGCGAGATCGGCAATGGTGCGGGCGATTTTGACGATGCGGTGGTAGGCGCGGGCCGACAGCCCGAATCGGTCCATGGCCCGTTCGATGAGGCGCCGGCCAGCCGGGGGTAGGGGGCAGAACCGCTCGATGTCCCGCGCCTGCATCTGGCCGTTGCAAAAGAGGCGGGGCCGGCCACGAAAACGTTGCCGCTGCAGGGCGCGGGCCGCCTCGACCCGGGCCCGGATGGCGGCGGAGGATTCGCCCGATCGTTGATCGGCCAGCTCCTGGAAGCGCACCGCCCCTACCTCGATGTGCAGGTCGATACGGTCGAGCAGGGGACCGGAGAGCCGCTGGCGGTATCGCTGGATTTGTGGCGAGGTGCAGGTGCAGGTATGGCGGACGTCGCCGAGATGGCCGCAGGGACAGGGGTTCATCGCCGCCACCAGCACGAAACGAGAGGGAAAGACGATGGCGCTGGCGGCCCGAGAGATGGTGACGCAGCCGTCTTCCAGGGGTTGGCGCAGGACCTCGAGGACGTTTTTTCGGAATTCGGGTAACTCATCGAGGAACAAAACACCGTTGTGAGCCAGGGAAACCTCGCCCGGGCGGGGATGCTGGCCGCCGCCGATGAGCCCGGCGTCGGAGATGGTGTGGTGGGGAGCCCGGAAGGGGCGCCGACGGACGAGGCCGTCATCAGCGGTCAGGACTCCGCTGATGGAATAGATCGTGGTGGTCTCGATGGCCTCGTCGAAGGAGAGCGGCGGCAGGATGGTGGGTAGCCGCCGGGCGAGCATGGTCTTGCCGGCGCCGGGCGGCCCTTGCATGAGCAGGTTGTGGCCGCCGGCGGCGGCGATTTCGAGCGCCCGTTTTGCATGTTCCTGGCCCCGTACCTCGCGGAAATCCACCCCGGCCTCGTCGGCCGTGGCGCTAAATGGTTCGGATCGGGCTGGTTCGATATTCCTCCGGCCGGCAAAGAAATCCACCGCCTCGCCCAGGCTGGCGACCGGAATGGCGTCGAGGCCGTCGATGATCGCCGCCTCGCGGGCGTTGGCCGTCGGCACCACGATGCCGGTCATCCCAGCCTGCCGGGCGGCCATGGCCAGGGGCAGGATGCCGGCACTGCGGTGGACGCCGCCGTCCAGCGACAGCTCGCCCACCACCAGCCAGCCGGCGGCCCGGGCGGGATCGAACAGGCCGGCCGCGGCCAGGATCCCGAGTGCGATGGGCAGATCAAAGGCGGTGCCGCCCTTTTTCAGGTCGGCCGGCGCCAGGTTGACGGTGATCCGTTGGCCGGGAAACTCGTAGCCGGAATTCTTGATCGCCGCTTTGACCCGATCCTTGCTCTCCCGCACCGCGCCTTCGGCGAGTCCGACGGTGGCAAAGGCCGGCAGCCCCCGGGCGAGATCGACCTCGACGGTGACGAGAAGCCCCCGGATACCGACGACCGCGCCGCTGGTGATCTTGGCGAGCATGAAACGATGGAGAGTTACGAGGTCTTTCCGGGCTTTTTGTCCGGGGCCTTCTTGCCGACGTACTCACCGTTTTCGAAGTAGCCCCGCTTGAGCACCTCGCCCTTGGGGCCGTAGAGCACCCCGTTGCCGTGGTACTTGCCGTTCTTGAACTTGCCTTCGTACCGGCTCTTGTCCGGTTGGATCAGGATGCCCTTGCCCTCGTAGATACCGTCCTTGAAGTACCCGAGATAGCGGGTGCCGTCGGGAAAGGTCAGCTCGCCGTAGCCGGTACGGTGGTCCTCGACGAACTTGCCCTCATACACCCGGCCATCCGGGTACTCGAGGCGGCCCTTGCCGTGCTTCTTGCCGTCCTTCCAGAGCCCGGCGTAGGTGGAGCCGTCGGGGTAGTGGCGGGTGCCCTTGCCGTTCGGCAGCCCGTTTTGGAATTCACCTTCGTAGGAGGAGCCGTCTGGATAGGTAAGGGTACCTTGGCCGTAGAAGACGCCGTCGCGCCAGTTGCCCTCGTAGCGCCGGCCGTCGGCGAAGGCCATGGTCCCCTTGCCCTGGTAGCGGCCGCCGGCGATGTCGCCCTCGTACCGGTCGCCGTTTGCGAGGTGCAGGCGGGCCCGGCCACGCAGGAAGGTGCCGTTGCGCCACAGGCCCGACTGTTCGTCGCCGTTTGCGAGATGCTTGGTACCCTCACCGTTGGGCTGGCCCCGGTAGAATTGGCCCTCGTAGGAGGAGCCGTCTGGATAGGTGATGGTACCGCGGCCGTTTTCAAAGCCGCCTACGAATTGTCCTTTGAAGACCGTGCCGTCGGTGGCGGTGAAGGTTCCTTGGCCGTGTGGTGTGCCGCGCAAAAAGGCGCCGTGATAGGTGCCCTTGCCCGCGACCTCCAGGGTGCCGATACCGTGTTGGCAGTCACCCTCGATACAGGCGGCTGTCACCGCCTGCGGCAGGAGGAAACAGGCAAAAATGATACATGGCAGCCAGGCAGAGCGCATAGGTATCAGTAGGGTTGCATCACCCATACCCCGCACGGGCAGGTATCGCGGCAGAAACCGCAGGCGATGCATTTCTCATCGTCCGACACGTACTCGTAGCCGCCGACTTCGAGTTCGCGCCGCGAGATGGCGTGGGTCGGGCAGATGGTCTCGCACAGGTGGCAGTCGCGGCAGGTACCGCAGGAAAGGCAGCGGTTGGCCTCCTCCTCTTCCGTTGCGCCGCGCCGCGGTTCCGGGCAGTAATGTTCCAGGGTCAGCCGGTCCGGGGTGACCACCGGCTTGTCGAACGGTTTCCATTCGCGGCCTTCCAAGGCGGCGAGGATGAACTCGGCGGTTCGCTTGCCGGCCCCGAGCGCGTTGGTGACGAGTCCCGGGCGTTCCACGTCGCCCACCGCCAGCACCTTGGGATCGGTGGTCCGGCCGGCCTCGTCGGTCTTGATCCAGCCACGGATGGTTTCCACCGTATCGGGCAGAAAGCTGATGGCCGGGATGTCGCCGATGGAGATGAACACCGTGTCGGCCGGGTAGAGATTGCCGTCGGCATCGATGAGACCTTCCTCGGTCACCTCGCGGGTCATCACCGGCCACACGAATTTGGCGCCCAGGCGTTCTGCCGCTTTGCGTTCCTTGCCGAAGGCCAGCGGTTTCTGGATGTCCACCAGGGTGACCTCCTCGGCCCCGAGGCGGTAGGCTTCGCAGGCCACGTCGCAGCCGACGTTACCGGCGCCGATGATCACCACCCGTTTGCCCACCGGCATCGGGTTGTCGGTTTTGCTGGTCTTGAGGAAGTCCAAGGCCGGGATGACCCGGTCCGAGCCGGGGAAGGGAATGCGGCGCGGCTCATGGGTGCCCACCGCCACCACGACGTAGTCGTATTCCTCCTTCAACCGGTCGAACTTCTCCCGGGTGATCTCCTCGTTGAAGTGTACGTGGATGTTGGGATATTTCAAGAAGCGGTCGATTTCCTTGTCCCAGATCGCTTTGGGCAGACGGTCCCAGGGGATGACCTGGGCGATCTTGCCGCCGAGCTGGTCACCCTTTTCGAAGATATGGGCCTCCACCCCCTCGCGGGCCAGCTGCCAGGCGGTATTCATGCCGCCGGGACCACCGCCGATGATCGCCACCTTGCGGCCGGTGGGCGGTTTGGCCTCCGGCGGCGTGGCGTCGAGCACGGCGCGGCCCAGAAGCGGTACATCGATGCGCTCGTCCACTCCCTGGCGGGAGCAGTTCTGCACGCAAAGGTTGGGGCAGATGTTGCCGCACACCGAGGCTGGCAGCGGCGTGTGGCGCAGGATGAGCTCGTAGGCCTCGTCGAGCCGGCCCTCGCGGATGAGGCGCAACCGGTCGACGGTGGGAATATGCACCGGGCAGTAGAAGGTGCACGGTGCCGCCGCCTCCTGGTTGGCCCAGTAGGGGCGCCGTCGCCGCAACTCGCCGCTGACAATGACCGGAATCGGCGAGCGGTCGAGGCCGGGTGCCAGATCGCGCAGCGGGTCGCCGCCGAAGGCCGGCTCCCACACCTTGCGGCGGAATTCGGCCATGGGCATGGGGCCGGAGAAGAGGAGCGCCCGCTCCTGGGGCGTGATGGCGATGAGCATCTTCCACTCTTCCCGCACCGTGAGGGTGGGCAACAGTTCCTCGCGGCCGATTGCTGCGAGAAAGCCGGGCAGCCGCTCCACCAGCCACTGCCACTGCTCGTCGTCCGGCTTTGCCTCCCGGACGTTGGTGCGCGAAAAGCTGCCGTCGGTCTCGCCCCGGTAGTAGATCCAGCCGCCGACCATGCCGACACAGGGCCGGTAGCCGAGCACGTTCTTGGTCTTCGGCTCGACACCGCAGATGATGCCGATGCCGCCGCAGTTGAACTCGGCGAAGGTATCGCCCACCGAACCGAGCACCCACAGTTCCGGCCGCTCGTAGTCCGGGTTCCACTTGGTCATGGTCAGGCCGCGGGCGCCGATGGAGCCGCCGATCATCACCCTTCCTTGGGCCGTTGCGTTGCAGACGCCGTTGGTGGCGTCGCCCTTGACGATGATGTCGGCGCCGATGTTGAGGTAGCCGACGTCGTCCGATGCTGGCCCCTCGCAAATGATGGTGGTACCCGGCTGGCCCATGCAACCGAGCCGCTGGCCGCACGGCCCGGTGATCCGGATGGTCAGCGGCTTGCCGTCCTTGCCCCGAACGCGGCCGCCGACGTTGTGCTGGCCGTAGGTCTCGAGGACGAGTTCGTTGGCCTTCTGGGCCGCCTCCTGGACCAGTTCCTCGAACCGTTTCGAGGTGATCCGTCGGCCCTGTTCGTCTATTCCCTTGACCGTGATTGTCGTTGCCACTGGTCTACTCCTGTCAACATACATACCGGATTTGCAGCCGGTCGGCGGCGGCCTTGTCGTCGATACCCAGCGCGTCGGACATGCCGATGGGCAGGCTCTGGGAGCGGCCGAGCGGCGCCATGATCTTCTTCATTTCCGTGCGGATGCCCATGAAGACGTCCACCACCCGCTGGGCCACCTCGTCCGGGTCGAGGCGCCGGTAGATCTTCGGGTTCTGGCTGGTGATGCCCTTGGGACAGATACCGATGTTGCAGACGTTGCAGCGGTTGCGTTCCGACCCGAGGCAGCCGGCCGCCGCCTGCATGATGTACTTGCCCATGTGGACGCCCGAGGCGCCGAGCATGATGAGGGCCATGCCGTTTTGGACCACGTTGCCGTTCTTGCCCACGCCGCCGGCGGCAAAGAGCGGAATTTCGTTCTGCTTGCCCTGGGCCACGAGGTCGAGATAGCACTCGCGCAGATTGGAGGCGATGGGATGGCCCATGGCGTCCATGGAGACGTTGTAGGCGGCGCCGGTACCGCCGTCGATGCCGTCGATGAGCAGCCCCGCGGCGTACGGATTGCGGACAAGGTTGTTCAAGACCGCCTTGGCCGAGGTGGAGCCGGAGATCTTCGGATAGACCGGCACCCGGAAGCCCCAGGCCATGGACATGGACTGGATCATCTTCATCACCGACTCCTCGATGGAGTACAGGGTCTGGTGGACCGGCGGCGATGGCAGGTCCACCCCCTCCGGCACGCCGCGCAGCCGGGCGATGAGCTTCGAGACCTTGAACCACATGAGGAGCCCGCCGTCGCCGGGCTTGGCGCCCTGGCCGTACTTGATCTCGATGGCGGCCGGATCGCACTGCATCTCCGGGATGGCGCGGATGATCTCGTCCCAGCCGAAGTAGCCGGAGGCGATCTGCAGGATGACGTATTTCAGGAACGGGCTCTTGAGCACCCAGGGCGGACAGCCGCCCTCGCCGGTGCACATGACCACCGGCATGCCTAACACTTCGTTGCAGTAGGCAACGCCCTGGAGCAGACCGAGCCACATGTTGGGTGACAGGGCCCCGAAGGACATGGAGCCGATGATGAACGGAAAGATCTCGCGCACCGGCGGGATCCACTCGCCCGTCGCCTGGCGCCGCAGGAACTCCTCCGGTGACAGCACCCGACCGAGCAGGGTGTTTAGGGAGAACTCGTGCCGACCGGCGTCCAGGGCCGGGTCGGTGAGCATGGAGATGCGGTCGAAGATGATCCGGTCGAGCAGGGTCGCCGTGTCGTTGCGGCGGCCGCCCCGTTTCCACGCGTCGCCTTTCTGGAACATGTGAAACTTGACGCGGGCGTCGTTGGGATTCGGCACCGGGCCGATGGCGTCGTTGGGACAGACCATGGCGCAGGTGCCGCAGCCGATGCAGCGGTGCTCGATGTCGGTGCGCTGGCGGATGCCGAAGAAGGTGCGGTAGCTACTGCCCCGTTCCTGGTTGTAGAGGTTGAGGCGCGGCATCCGCTGCCGCCGGTAGGTGAGGTAGATGGCCTCGGTGGGGCAGGCGGAGGTGCAGCGGCCGCACAGGGTGCACCGGTCCTCCCGGTGCTCGACGATCCACTGGTGATCCTGTGGGATCAGGCTGCTTGGGGAAGTGGAAACGGATCGAATTGAGACCATACGATGTACTCCTTGCGGTCGGGAGGAATGACGACGGTGTGTTCGCGCATCGGCTGGAAGTCGAGAGAGCGGTCGCGGTCCGGGATCATGGCGTCGACGCCGCACATCTCCGATGCCATGGCCCACTCGCCGGGCTTGCCGCCCACGGTGCCGGGCCGCAGTTTCTTGTGGTCCATGACCATGAGGCAGGTCTCGTCGGGCAGCGAGCCGATGACGCAGTTGGGACCGTCGATGATCAGCCGCCGGCAGGCGTCGCGCAGGCCGCGCAGGAAGGCCCCCTGGGGATGCTTGGCCAACTCCTCGGTCTTGAGCGGGGTGATGACGTGCTTGTAGGCCGGGAGCGGCAGGCCGAGTCGTTTCGTAACGTAGTGGAGGATGTGGGCGAACACCTCAGAATCGCTTTGGTAGCCGATGTAACCGGGATAGTGTAAGCCGGTGAGGTACTCCTTGATGGGCACGAAGGCGGTGTTTTCGCCGTTGGTCATGGTGGCGATGCCCTGGATAAAGAAAGGATGGCAGGCATACAGGTTGATGCCGTAGTTGGTGTTCTGGCGGCCCTGGGCCATGACCACCCGGGCCTTGATCCGGTCGTCGGCAAGCCCCAGGGCGTCGCCGACTTCGAGCGGCCAGCCGACCTCCTTGATCATGGCCACGTCGGGCCAGAAGGAGAAGACGGTGAGATCGCCGCCGTGTTCCTCGCCGTCCCGGCGCAGGGCGAGGCGCAGGTGCATGAGGGCGTCTTCGACCTCGGCCGGTGACTTTGCCTGCCAGGCTTCCGGCAGGCGATAGACGCGCAGGAAATACTTGTAGCGGTCGGTGGCCTCGATACGGGAGAGATCGGTGGCGAACTCATGGTCGTACTTGAGGGTGAAGCCTTGGTCCCGCATGAAACCGTCCAGCCGGTGCAGGGCCTCTTGGGTGTGGGCGATGCCCGACAGGATGGGATCCTTGGCGTTGTACTTATAGTCGGCGAACTCGAGGCCGCGCAAAAGCAGTCCGAGACCGCTGCCGTCGTAGCCTTCCTGCATCGCCTCCATCGCCTGCAGGACGCCGTACGGCGAGAAGGGAGTGCTTGCGGTTTTCATCGCGAGCCGACACATGCGCTTCTCCTTCGCTGGTTGAATGTTGAGGGGTGCCGGTGGTAAGGATATTACCTTAACGAGTGCACAAAAATGGTCTGTTTACCCAGTATGGGAGAGGCTGTCAAGCATAATCCCCCCACAAAAAAAGTCCGACGCCATCGTCATCATTCCCCTTCTGCGGGTATGCCGATAGAGTGTCGCCGAAGGGGGCGTTTTCTCCAGGCCCCGGAGAAGGGACAGAAAGTTTTTGCTTTTCGACCGTGATCTTGTATAAAGAATGACGGCACTATCGAGTAACGGTCTGGAACGAGATATTTAAGGTAAGGATCAAGGAGTCGCTGCATGAAGATCGCGGGAGTGAAGGAGACCCACAAGGGGGAGACCCGGGTGCCGCTGGTGCCGGCGACGGTGGAGAAACTGGTCCGGCTCGGTGCCGAGGTGCGCATCGAGAGCGGGCTCGGCGGGACCTGCGGCATCGACGACGGCGCCTACGAGAAGGCGGGAGCGAAGATTGTCGCCGACCGCAAGGCCCTGGTCGGTGACGCCGACATCGTCCTGCGGCTGCGCAAGCCGCCGGCCGAGGAGATCGACTGGATGCGGCCGGGCACCATCCACGTCAGCTACCTGGACCCATTTAATGAAAAGGAGTTGGTGGAGAAGTTGCGGACGGCGGGTATCAGCGCCGTCAGCCTTGAGATGATCCCCCGTTCCACCATCGCCCAGAAGATGGACGTGCTCTCGTCCCAGGCCAACCTCGGCGGCTATGTGGCGGTGATCCTGGCCGCCGAACGGCTCGACAAGATCTTCCCCATGATGACCACCCCGGCCGGCACCATCAAGCCGGCCAAGGTCTTCATCATCGGCGCCGGTGTGGCCGGTTTGCAGGCCATCGCCACCGCCCGCCGGCTCGGGGCCCGGGTCGAGGCCTTCGATACCCGGCCGGTGGTGGAGGAGCAGGTCCGGTCGCTCGGGGCCAAGTTCCTGAAGATCGACCTCGGCGAGACCGGCCAGACCAAGGACGGCTACGCCAAGCAGCTCACCCCGGAACAGCTCCAGAAGCAAAAGGAGGGCATGGCCAAGGCGTGCGCCTCCGCCGATGTGGTGATCACCACCGCCCAGGTTTTCGGCCGGCCGGCGCCGCGCATCATCGACGACGCCATGATCGCCGGCATGCAGCCCGGTTCGGTGATCGTCGACATGGCGGTGGAGACCGGCGGCAACGTCGAGGGCTCCCGAGTGGACGAGATCGTCGAGATCCACGGGGTCTCGGTCATCGGGCTCGCCAATCTTCCCGGCCGGGTGGCGGCCACCGCCAGCCAGATGTTCTCCTCCAACCTGGGCAACTTCGTCGATCACTTCTGGGACAAAGAGAAAAAAGTCTTTGTCCTCGATCTCGACGACGACATCATCAAGGGCGCGCTCATCACCCACGACGGGCAGATCTTCAGCGAGACCTACAAGAGCATCATCAACAAGTGAGGCAAGCGATGGAGGCGGTATTTCTGACCTTTGTATTCGTGCTGTCGATATTTCTCGGCTTCGAACTTATCTCCAAGGTGCCGTCCACCCTGCACACGCCGCTGATGTCCGGCTCCAACGCCATCTCGGGCATCACCCTCATCGGGTCGCTGGCATCCCTGCGGGCCGACAACACCACGGTGGCCGTGGTGCTCGGCACCCTGGCCGTGACCTTTGCCACCATCAACGTGGTGGGAGGCTACGCGGTCACCAACCGGATGCTCGAGATGTTCAAGAAGAAGGACAAGGGAGGGGCGGCATGAACCTGGTCATCAACTTCGCCTACGTCGTTTCCGCCGTCCTGTTCATCTTCGGCCTCAAGATGCTGTCGTCGCCGGCCACCGCCCGCAAGGGCAATCTGGTATCCGCCGTCGGCATGCTGCTGGCCATCATCTTCAGCCTGCTGTACGCCGGCCTCGACTACAAGTGGATCGCGCTCGGCATGGCGGTGGGCACGGTCATCGGCCTGGTGGCCGCCTATCGGGTGCAGATGACCGCCATGCCGGAGATGGTCGCCCTGTTCAACGGTTTCGGCGGTATCGCCTCCATGCTGCTCGCCTGGGCCGAGTATCACCAGCAACCGGATCTCACCACCTTCATCGCGCTCGTCACCTTCCTGTCCGCCTTCATCGGCGGGATCACCTTTTCCGGCTCCATGGTGGCCTTCGGCAAGCTCTCCGGCACGATCACCAGCCGGGCGGTGGTCTTCGCCGGCCAGCATCTGGTCAACGGCGCCATCCTGCTGGCGGCCGTCGCTTGCGGGGTGCTGTTCACCATGGCGCCGGCGACGAGCTATCCGGTCTTCTTGGCCCTCGTCGGTATCGCGCTTCTTTTCGGCGTCACCTCGGTGATTCCCATCGGCGGCGCCGACATGCCGGTGGTGATCTCGCTCTTGAACAGCTACTCAGGGCTGGCCGCCTGTGCCGCCGGTTTTGTCATCCACAACAACATCCTCATCGTGGCCGGCGCCCTGGTCGGCGCCTCGGGCATCATTCTCACCAACATCATGTGCAAGGCGATGAACCGGTCGCTGGCCAACGTCCTCTTCTCCGGCTTCGGCGCCACCACCGCGGCCAAGGGAGAGGGGCCGCAGGGCGAGGTGAAACCGGCCACGGCCGAAGACGTGTATTACATCCTCGAGGCGGCCGATTCCGTGGTCTTCGTGCCGGGTTACGGTCTGGCCGTGGCCCAGGCCCAGCACGTGGTTCGGGAGCTGGGCGAGATCCTGGAGGCCAACGGTACCGAGGTGTCGTACGCCATCCACCCGGTGGCCGGCCGGATGCCCGGCCACATGAACGTGCTGTTGGCCGAGGCCAACGTGCCCTACGATCAGCTCATCGAGATGGACGAGATCAACCCGCGCATGGACTCGGTGGACGTCTGCGTGGTCATCGGCGCCAACGACGTGGTCAACCCGGCCGCCCTGCACGACGAGTCGAGCCCCATCTACGGCATGCCGATCATCGAGACCCACCGGGCCAAGACGGTCATCGTCCTGAAGCGCTCCATGAGTCCGGGATTTGCCGGTATCGAGAACGAGTTGTTCTTCTACCCCAACACCCGCATGCTGTTCGGCGACGCCAAGGCCTCCATCCAGGCGCTCATCGCCGAGTTCAAGGGCGAGTGAGCAAACGAAATAAAAAAACCCGCCGGTGGTTGCCGGCGGGTTTTTTTGTCATACCCGTCCGAAGGGGGGCGGTGCCGCCGCGCCCCGTTTAGTCGAGTTCCTTCATGATCGCCTCGGTCACCTCCTGGATGGAGGGGCGGCCGTCCACCGAGATCACCTTGACGGTGCCGAGATTTTTGAAGAAGTTGACCGCCGCCATGGTACCGGTCTCCTCGTCGTAGTAGATGTCGTGGCGCTTGTTGATCGCCGCCTCGTCCTGGTCGTCGGGCCGGGTCTTGAGGTCGCCGCCGCAGACCCGGCAGACCAGCTTGCCTTCCTTTTCCACCGGCTTGATGGCGTCGAAGGCGATGTGGTTCGGGTGGTTGTTGTCGTTGACGCAGAGCCGGCGGCCGGTGATGCGCAGCTTGGCCACCTCGCGCGGCAGGACGATCTCGATGACGTAGTCGAGTTTCATGCCGGCCTCGTCCAGGGCCTTGGCCAGGGTCTCCGCCTGCACCTTGTTGCGGGGAAACCCATCCAGGAGCCAGCCGTCCTTGCAGTCGTCCTCTTTCAGGCGGTTCAGGATCATCGGGATGGTGATGTCGTCCGGAACCAAGTCACCGCGGTCGATGTACTCCTTGGCCTTCTTGCCGAGTTCGGTGCCTTCGCCGATGTTCTTTCGGAAAATGGCGCCGGACTCGATGTGGGGGACGTTGTATTTCTTCTGGATGATGGCACCCTGGGTGCCCTTGCCGCTGCCGTTGGGACCGAAGATGAGAATGTTCATGGCGCACTCCTTGGGTTGAAGGTTTTCAAAAAAGCCAAGCTGGCGGAATGATCTGGCGGTTGGCCGTCCGATACGATGCCGGCAACTATAAAACCGGCGGCCGGATTTTGCAAAGGAAAATGAGCCGTCATTCATTGGTGCTCGACTCTTTTTACTGGTTTTTCGAGGAAAAACAGCCGATAATGGGCAACGGCGGGTCGTACCACCCTCTCTTCTCTCGTTTTGCGACTATTCGACAGCCTTGAGCCATGCACCGCGCTTTCGTTCTCTGCCTGCAATTCGTTTGTATCCTGCTCCTGGGCACGGTGGGATACATGGTTCTCGGAGGAGGCTCGTTTCTCGACAGCCTCTACATGACCGTCATCACTGTCACCACGGTGGGGTTCGAGGAGGTCGTCCCCCTGGGGCCTGGTGGACGGCTGTTCACCATCGTTCTCATCCTGGTCGGGGTGGGGTTCGTCCTCTATGTGATCGGCATGATCACCGAGACCATGGTCGAGGGAGGTATTCGCAGAATTTTCGGGAGGATCAACATGGAAAAGAAGATCGCCGCCTTGCGGGATCACTACATCATCTGCGGCTACGGGAGGATCGGCAAGGTGATCTGTGATGACCTCGCCCACAGCAAGCGGCCCTTCATGGTCATCGACCGTGATCCCGCCGAGATCGCCAAATTGCAGGAGGCCGGCTATCTGTATATCGAGGGCGACGCCTCCGACGATCGCACCCTGGAACGGGCCGGCATCCGGCGTGCCCGTGGCCTCGTGGCGGTGGTGGACACCGACGCGGCCAACGTCTACATCATCCTGTCGGCCCGCGGCCTCAATCCCGACATTTTCATCCTTGCCCGATCCAGCGCCGAGGAGAGGGCCGAGACCAAGTTGCTCCGGGCCGGTGCCGACAAGGTCATCTCCCCCTACTTCATCGGCGCATCGCGCATGGCCCAACTGCTCGTGCGGCCGACGGTCTGCGATTTCATCGATCTCACTATCCGTGGCGGGGCACTTGGCCTGCGGCTTGAGGAGATGAACGTCAGCGACGACTCCCCCTTGTGCGATGTCAATCTCATCGATTCCGGCATCCGGCGCGAGTTCGACCTCATCGTCGTGGCCATCAAGCGCCGCACCGGAGAGATGACCTTCAACCCTGCGCCGCAAACCGTGATCCAGGCGGGCGACACCCTGATCGTCCTCGGCGAATACGAGCAGATCAAGAAACTGGAAGAAAAGCTGTAATTCGGTGAGGATTTGTCTTGTTTTGCCGATCGATGCTATACTGATAAGAGGCGGCCTAGCGCGGAGATATTGATCGGGAAACGACATGACGGCGACCGAAAATGGGCGGCCCGGCAAGGGCCCGGTACCGGTGGGGGATGGAACCTTTGCCCTGAAGGTGTCCCGGGATGGGCTGGAAGTGGTGCTGGTAGCCCGGCAAGAGGGACAGGGGGAGGTCCCCACCGGAGAAACGCTTGCGGCGCTCCTGCGGGAGGCGGGTGTGGTCCACGGCATCTTGACCGAGCCGGAGCGACGGGGAACGGCCGAGTGGCTGGTGGCGCGGGGCACACCGCCGCAACCCGGGGACAATGCCCGCATCCGTTTTTTCGTCAAGCCTCCCATGGTTCGGGCACCGAAACTCAAGGGCTCGGCCAAGAGCGGCCGCGTCGATTACCGTGAACTCGGCGGCATCGTCAATGTCCGCGAGGGCCAGCTTCTGTTCGAGAAGGTGCCCCCCACCGCCGGGGTGCCGGGTACTACGGTCCGGGGTGACACCATTGCGGCCAAGCCCGGCCGGGACGCCAAGGTGAAGCTTGGGCCGGGGGTGCGGCAGGAGGAAGGCAGCGAACGGTATGTCGCCACCTGCTACGGCCGGTTCGTCATGGCCGATGACAAGGCATCGGTCTTCGACGAGTACGTGGTCAACGGCGACGTCGATCTCTCCACCGGCAATATCAGCTTCGCCGGCCGGTCACTCGTCATCAACGGTGCCGTGCTGCCCGGCTTCAAGGTGCGCTGCCGGGGCAACGTTTCCATTGCCAAGGGAGTGAACGGCGCCGCTATCCTGGCCGGTGGCTCGGTGACGGTCCTCGGCGGTGTGGTGGGCGAGGGCGCCCGCATCACCGCCATCGGCGATATCACGGTGGATTTCTGCGAGAATGGCCCGCTTCTTTCCACCACTGGTTCGGTGGTGGTCAAGGATGTCCTCGTTCAGGCCCGGGTACGGGCCAACGGCGACCTACGGGCCGTGGATGGCAAAGGCCTCGTGGTGGGCGGTTCCTGCATCCTCGGCGGCTCCCTCTGGGTGCGGGAACTGGGATCCGATGCCGGTGTGGTCACCGAGATTACCGTCGGCCTCGCCCCGTCGCTCGCCCGCCGCAAGGAAGAATTGACCCGCGCTCAGGAGATTTGGCCGGCCAGGATGAGCGAGACGTTGAAGAACATTACCGGTCTCGAGAAGATGAAAAAGGAGGCCGGCGGCACGTTGCCCCCCGACAAGGAGGCCTTGCTGGCAAAGTACAAGAAATTCTTGCCCAAGGTGACGGAGAAAGTCAACGCGCTGACCGAACTCGAACAGGAGATCGCTGTCGAGATCGACCGGGCGGCTAATCAAGCGATTTTCGTGGCCGGCAAGGTCTATCACGGGGTCCGGGTTACCATCGGCAACGCCACCCGGGTGTTCAGCGCCGAGGAAGAGGGGGTGTCCATCCGCCTGCACCGCCGCAACCTCGAGATCGTGACCAAGAAACTCACCAAGGACGAGGCAGCCATGTTTGCCGATTGATAGCAGCCCGTTCTCAAAAAGAAAAGCCGTGACCCTGCGGAATCGTGACACGATTGATGAAATCGCAAAAAATGCGATTTCATCGAGTTCACGCTTTGTAACCCGTTGAATTATCGTGTCAGGCCTGGACCGACTGCGATTTTTTACGAGGCCATCACGATTCCGTCAAACTTGTTTTGGCCGTCTGATAGTCGAAAGGCCAGGAGCGGCTTTTTCGACAGACTGATTAGGAGCGCCAACCCACGATGATTCTGGTAGGAATCGGCGAGATCCGGGTGTCCGACACGCCGGGAGAGTCACTCATGACCTATGGTCTCGGCTCCTGTGTGGCCGTTACCCTCCATCATCCCCTGACCCAGAGCGGCGGGATGGCCCATTGCGTGTTGTGGGCTTCCCGTTACAACCTCAACAAGGCTCGGGAGATGCCGGGATTCTTTGCCGATACTGCTATACCGGCTCTGTTGCGGCGGATGGCCGAATTCGCCGGTGACCCGTCGCCGGATGAATACGTGGTCAAGATTGTCGGCGGTGCTGACCTGCCCGATCCCGACGACACCTTCATGATCGGCTACCGGAACATCGTCGCTGTCCGGCAGGCGTTGGAGGCTTGCGGGTTGGAGATCGTCGCCGCTGATGTCGGCGGCAGTATCAGTCGGGCGGTACGTCTGGCGGTCGGTAGTGGCGAGGTGTTTGTTTCCTCTCCAGGCATGGAGGACTGGACGTTATGAAGTTGCCCCAGGAGATCATCGCCGACCTGAAGCGGGTGCCGGATCTGCCGGTTTGGGTCAGCCGTTTGCTGGCCGTGGTCAACGACGGGCGGCACGGCCTGCACGATATCATCACCATAGTTCGGCATGATGCGGTACTCACCGCCCGCATGCTCAAGGTGGTCAATTCGGCTGCCTACGCCCTGCCGACACCGATTACCACCCTGGAGCGGGCCGTTCCTATCCTGGGGGAGAGCATGATCATCGGTATCACCCTGGCCGAGGCCGTGGCCGCCCTTCACCATCGGGATCTGACTGGCTATGCTGCCGAGGCCGGCAGCCTTTGGAGTCACGATCTGCTTACCGCCATCGCCGCCCGTCGCCTCGCCCCCTCAAGCCGCGAACCGGTAGAGGCAGACCTCGCCTTTACTTGCGGTTTGCTGCACGATCTTGGCAAGGCGGTCCTCTCCGCTCATCTCGCCGGGTCGGTGACCGAGATCCTCGCCCGCCTAAAAGCAGGCACGGTAAACGATTATCTCGTCGCCGAACACGAGATGCTCGGCACCGATCACGCCGAAGTGGGGCTGGCTCTTGCCCGCCGTTGGCGATTGCCGCCGCCTCTCGATGTGGCCATGGCCTTCCATCATCAGCCGGCGGCCGCTCCGGAGGAGTGGCGGTCGCTGGTGTACATCGTTCATCTGGCCGATATGATCGCCATGATGGCCGGCATGGGTACCGGCGCCGACACCTTGCGCTACCGGCTGTCTCCCGACTACCGGCAATACCTCGCCGTCGATATCGATCTCCTCTCAGAAATACTTATCGGGGCGGAAGAGGAGTTCCAGGACTTGGCCGAGGCCTTTTTCAACGACGGTTGAGGGGGATATTTAGCGACGGGCGGCCTGGCAGATAGCGAGCATCTCCCGCACCGCCTGGTCGAGCCCCACGAGAATGGCCCGGGCCATCACCGCGTGGCCGATGCTCAGTTCTTCAATGAAGGGCAGGGCGGCGATGCGGCTGGTGGTCTGGTAGTTGAGGCCGTGGCCGGCGTTGACCCGCAGGCCCTTCTCATAAGCTTCTTCCGCCGCCCGGGCCACCAGCTCGAATTCCCGGTCGCGCTCGGCCTCGCTTTCGGCGTCGCAGTAACGACCGGTGTGGATTTCGACGAAGGTGGCTCCGATGTCGCGACTGGCCCGCACCTGGTCGAGATCCGGGTCGATGAACAGGCTGACCGGGATTCCCGCCTCCCGGAACCGTCCCACGACGGCCGCCAGGTGCCGTTCCTGGCCGAGGACGTCGAGCCCACCCTCAGTAGTCAGCTCCTGGCGTTTTTCCGGTACCAGGGTAACCATGTCTGGCCGTACGTCCAGGGCGATGGCGATGATCTCTTCGTCGGCACCCATCTCCAGGTTGAGTTTCGTCTTCACCGTTTGGCGCAGCAGGCGGACGTCGCGGTCCTGGATATGCCGCCGGTCCTCCCGCAGGTGGACGACGATGCCGGCAGCGCCGGCCAGCTCGCAGATGGCGGCGGCGGTCACCGGATCCGGTTCGTCGATGCCGCGGGCCTGGCGCAGGGTCGCCACGTGATCGACGTTGATTGCGAGTTTCACCATCGATTCCCTCCTTTCCAGGATCTGGAGTTGGTCCAACAGTTGTCGTTCCCGGGCCGCCATCCGGCGGGCCTCCGCCTCGGAACGTTCATGGTCGAGGCCGAGAAGGTGCACGAGGCCGTGCACCAACAGTTCGGTGAGTCGCTCGTGGAGCGTGGTCCCGTGCACGGTGGCCTCGCGGCCGGCGGTGTCCACCGAGATGACCACATCGCCCAGGATGTCGTCCCGGCCGCCTGGTTCCCCCTCTTGCATGGCAAAGGCCAGCACGTTGGTCGGGCCGGCGCGCCCCCGCCACTCTTCGTTCAGGGAGGCGATGCCGGGATCGTCGGTGAGCAGGATGGAGAGTTCGGCCGTCGGCCGGTCGCAGGCGGCGAGCAGCAGCCGGGCCCGGCGTTCCAGCAGGTGTGCGTTTGCCCGGCCGGTGGTGTCGGTGAGCAGGACGGTCATTCCTGTCCGGCCTTTCGGCTCTCCTCGCGTTTGCCGTGGGTCTCGTAGGCCTGGATGATCTTCTGTACCAGGTGGTGGCGGACCACGTCGGAGTCGTTGAAGTAGGAAAAAGCGATGCCGTCGATGCCCTGGAGGATGCGCTTGGCGTGTACCAGACCGGAGCGCTGATGAGCCGGCAGGTCCACCTGGGTGATATCGCCGGTGATCACCGCCTGGGTGTTGAAACCGAGCCGGGTGAGGAACATCTTCATCTGTTCCGGCGTCGTGTTCTGGGCCTCGTCCAGAATGACGAAGGCGTTACTCAGAGTGCGGCCGCGCATGAAGGCCAGCGGCGCGATTTCGATGGTTTCCCGCTCGATGAGTTCCGCCGCCTTGCTGCGGCCCAGCATGTCGTAGAGGGCGTCGTAGAGGGGACGCAGGTACGGGTTGATCTTCTGGGCCATGTCACCGGGCAGGAATCCGAGTTTCTCCCCGGCCTCGACCGCCGGCCGGGTGAGGATGATGGTCCGCACGCGGTCAGCCATCAGGCTGGCCACTGCCATGGCCACCGCCAGGTAGGTCTTGCCGGTGCCCGCCGGCCCGATGCCGAAGACGATATCGTTGTGGCGGATGTTCTCGATGTAGGTCTTCTGGCTGAGACTCTTGGGCGACACGACCCGTTTCTTGGCCGTGATGTAAACCTGGTCGAGGAAGATCTCCTTCAGATCGGCGTTGGGCGTTCGTTCCAGGGTGCGGATGGCGTAGGCGATGTCCTGGGGATAGACCGGATAGCCGCCCCGAATGAGTTCGGCGAGCTGCAGGATCGCCGTCCGGGCGAGGCTCACCTCGTGGGCGAGGCCCGAGATGGTGAGGATCGTACCCCGGACGCCGATGGAGACCCCTACCGTTTTTTCGATGGCCGCGAGATTCCGGTTCAGGTCGCCGTAGAGTTGGCGGGCAAGCTCGTTTTCCGGCAGCTCCAGTTCTTCGTGGGTGATGTCGTGGATGGGCGTGGCCACGGTGGCTTGGTGTCTAATGGCGATTACGGAGCGCGGTCAGCTCGGCGTCGATCAGCTTCTTGATCGCCTCGAAGGACGGCTTGTCCGGTTCGCGGCCGTTGACGAACACGGTCGGGGTACCGCTCACTCCAGCCTTCTTGCCGTCGGTGATGTCTTTCGCCAGCTGCTCCTTGACTTCCTTGTTGCCGATGTCGGCGGTGAGGGTCTTGATATCGAGACCGAGTTCGGTGGCGATGGCGAGGATCTTTTGCTGGTTCAATTCTTTCTGGGCCGCGAACAGCCGGTCGTGGAACTGCCAGAACTTGCCCTGGCGTTGGGCGGCGATGGCGGCCAGGGCGGCCAGACCGGCATAACGGTGGTTGCGTAAGGGGAAATGCTTGAAGACCACCTTGATCTCGTTGGGATAGGCAGCGAGCAACCGGGCGACGGTGGATTCCATCTTGGCGCAGTAGGGACACTGAAAATCACTGAACAGAACGACGGTCACCGGTGCGTCCGGGTTGCCGAGAAAGGGGCTGCCGCTGGTGTCGATCTGGGCCGCGAACTGGAGGCGATAGACCGTGAGGGTGCGGCCGGTGCGGCTGGTGACCAGCAGGCGTTCGCCCCGCTTGCCGGTGACCGTGATGGCGGTGGCTCCGGGATCGACGTCCAGGATGTCGTTGAGTTCGCCGTCGGCGTTGTAGATGGCGAGCTTGCCGCCCTCGCCGAGCACGAAGGTCCAGGTGCCGTCAGGCGAGACGGCCACGTCCAGGGGCGGCGTGTCGAGGGTGACGGTGTCAACGATCCGCGATTGCACCGTGGCGCTGGCCGGCGGTACGGCGACGAACAGAACGAGGCAGCAGAGCGTAAAAAGAATTGTTCGCATCATGGTCGTAATGGGAGTTTGTTGTTGACATGGAAACGGTCGGGGCCGACCGTCCAGCCACGGCCGACAATAGCATGTTTTAGGGGTTGGGACAAGCCGTTTGCCTGGAAGGTTCCATCCTGGTTGGATGCGTCAACGGGGCGCAAGTCCGAGTAAGCGATCACAGGGCACGGCATCCGGTCATTCGCTGCGCTCACCACCTGCGGCGTCATCGGCCCACTTGCGTCCCGGCCGTGCCGGTTTGTGATGCCCTTGGCCGGAGATGGCGGCTTGCCGGCTGGCCCGCGGCTTCCGGAACTGCATTGCAAGCCGGCGCCGCCGGTACGCGGCGCGGGCCTCTTCCTGGCATCTGCCGCGCCCTGTAATCGCTTACGCAGAAGCATCACGCGACGCGGCTTTCGGTCATTGTCGGGGCACTCCCCGCGATCAGTTACGTTCGATCAGTTGTGCGAGCAGTACGGCGGGGTGGACGATCCGGTCGGCCCGCTCGGGAAGTCCGCCCCGAATGTGCAACAGGCAGCCCGAGCAGGAGGTGGTGAGATAGTCGGCGCCACCGGTGGTGAAGTCGGCCAGCAGGCGGCCGCGTAATTGGGCGGCGGTATGGGGATGGGCGATGTGAAAAAGCCCGCCCTGGCCGCAGCATTGTGGACCGTGGGCCGGCTCGACGAGTTCTGCTCCGTCGATGGCGGCAAGGAGCCGGCGCGGCGGTTCGGTGATCTCTGCATGGTGCCGCAGGTGGCAAGGATCGTGATAGGCGATGCGCCGAAAAGCGGTGGTCGTGGCCAGTCGGCTGGTGCAATCGGTGGCTGCGAAAAAGCTGAAGAATTCCTGCAGCCGGTCGGCGAACCGACGGGCGCGCTCACGCCAGATCGGATCGTCGGCGAGAAGCCGGGGGTAGTCCCGCAGGTGGCTGTAACAGGAGGCGCAGGTGACCAGAATCGGGAGAGTATTTCCGGCAAACGCCGCGATATTGCGCCGTGCGAGCCGGCGGGCCTGGGCTTCGTTTCCCGCGCTCAGGGCAGCGAGACCGCAGCAGCCCTGGGTTGTCGGCCAGCGGCCGGCGAGCCCCAGCCCCTGGTCGAGGAGGGTCACGGTGGCGTCCAGGATGGCCGGTTCCAGCCAGCCGGCCAGGCAGCCGTGAAAGATGGCGATATCGGCATTTTTTTTTCTTGCGATAGAGCGTGGTCGGCGGCCTCCTGTCACGGGTAAAGAGGGGAAGCGCAGCCGCAGGCCGCTGTCGGCGGGCAGCCGGTGCGGTAGCCATCGCGCCAGGGGGATGAGGAGGCGGGCCAGCCACGGCCGAGCGAGACAGAAGCGCACCAGGGCGGCGGTCGGGGAATCCTCGTCCCGGTAGGAGACGAAATCGCGCCGGGCGACGAGGATGCGGCGGTGCGGTTCGATCCGTCGGGGACAGCGGGCTGAGCAGGCACCGCAGAGCAGGCATTGGGAAAGGAGGGCGGCCACCGGCCGTCGGTCCGCCTCCGGTCCCAGGGTGTCGAGCAGGTGCAGCTTGGCGCGGGCCGCCACGTGTTCCCGGCCGGTGAGCCGAAAGAGCGGGCAGACGGGCACGCAGGCGCCGCATTTGGCACAACGGCGGTCAGATTGGGATTGGCCGGACACGGTATTTCAGGAGGGGCCAGGGGCGCTTTTCTCGCGGTGCCCTGCAGCCGCTTGTCTTCAGTGCTTGGTGCTCGACTGCCAAAGCAGAAAGGCTTTGATGAAGGGATCGATATCGCCGTCCAGCACCGCGTCGACGTTGCCGATCTCGCAGCCGGTGCGATGGTCCTTGGCGAGCCGATAGGGTTGCAGGACGTAGGAGCGGATCTGGCTGCCCCAGGCGATCTCCTTCTTTTCCCCCTCCAGTTCCTGCTGCTCTGCCCGCTTCAGTTCCTGCTCGCGCTCATAGAGCCGGGCTTTCAGCATCTTCATGGCCGTGTCGCGGTTGCGGTGCTGGGAGCGTTCGTTCTGGCACTGGACCACGATACCGGTGGGCAGGTGGGTGATGCGCACCGCCGAGCTCGTCTTGTTGACGTGCTGGCCGCCGGCGCCACTGGCCCGATAGGTGTCGATCCGCAGGTCCTTTTCGTTGATTTCCACCTCAATGGTGTCGTCCAGTTCCGGGAAGACGAAGACCGAGGCGAACGAGGTGTGCCGGCGGGCGCTGGAATCGAAGGGCGAGATGCGCACCAGCCGGTGGATGCCGATCTCCGAGCGCAGGTAGCCGTAGGCGTAACGGCCCTTCACCATGATGGTCACCGACTTGATGCCCGCCTCGTCGCCGGGCAGATAGTCCAGTTCTTCGGTCTCGAAGCCCTTCTTCTCCGCCCAGCGCAGGTACATGCGGAGCAGCATCTCCGCCCAGTCCTGGGCCTCGGTGCCGCCGGCCCCGGCATGGATGGTGAGCATGGCGTTGTTCTCGTCGTGGGGACCGGAGAACATGCACTCCACCTCGAAAGCCGCCACCTTCTCCTCCAGGCGTTGCAGGAGGGTGCCGGCCTCGGCCAGGGTGTCGTGATCGTCCTCCTCCACGGCGAGTTGGTAGAGAACCTCCACTTCCTCGTAGAGGCCGTGGCAGTCGTTCCAGCCCTCGATGGGATACTGGAGCCGGCCCCGCTCCTTCTGGATCTTGGCGGCCTGGGCCGGATCGCTCCAGAAGTCGGGGGACATGGCGAGCTGTTCGAGCCGTTCGAGTTCGGCTTTCTTTTTATCGAATTCAAAGATGGTCCCGCAGGGTGAGCAGCCGCTTCTTCAGGTCCTGGAGCCGTTCTTTCAGTTCGACGCTGTCAAAGCTCATGGGAGTACCTCGATTGTCGTTTGTTTATCCGAAAATTGATGGCCTCGTAAAAACTCGCAGTCGGTGCAGGCCTGACACGATAATTCAA
>CAYRGZ010000009.1:10420-35126 GCA_964423785.1 uncultured Desulfobulbia bacterium | reverse complement strand
AATATCAAACAGTTTTTTTGAAAAATCAAACCCTTAAGTCAACGACATTGGGTTGCAAACCGTGAACTCGATGGAATCGCACGTTTTGCGATTCCATCAAAATTGCAAAACACCATGCAGGCAATCATCGACAAGGTTCTGTCCGCGGACCGCATCACCGTAGAAGAGGGGCTGCGTCTCGCCGCCGAGGCCGACCTCCACACCCTGGGATTTCTCGCCGGCGCCGTCCGACGCCGCCTCCACCCGGAACCGGTGGTCACCTACGTCATCGACCGTAACATCAACTACACCGATATCTGCGTGTCGGGGTGCAAGTTCTGCGCTTTTTACAAGGCGCCGGAAACCGGCGAGGGGAGCGTGCTCTCCTTCGAGGAACTCGGGCGCAAGATCGAGGAGACCAAGGCGCTCGGCGGCACCCAGGTCCTGCTCCAGGGCGGTTTACACCCGGAGTTGCCGCTTACGTTCTACGAGGAGATGCTCCGCTTCATCAAGGGGTACGATATCCACGTGCACGGATTCTCGCCGCCGGAGATCCAGCACTTCGCCGCCCTTTCCGGCCTTTCCGTACGTGAGGTTTTGGAGCGGCTGATTGCCGCCGGGCTCGACTCCATTCCCGGCGGCGGCGCCGAAATCCTTTCGAACCGGGTGCGGGAGCGCATCTCGCCACGCAAGTGCGATGCCGACGGCTGGCTCGAGGTCATGGAGTGCGCCCACCAGCTCGGTCTGCGTACCACGGCCACCATGATGTTCGGCCACGTGGAGACCATCGAAGACATCTTCGAGCATCTCGACCGGCTGCGCACCCTCCAGGACCGGACCGGGGGGTTTACTGCCTTCATCCCCTGGCCCTTCCAGCCCGGCAATACCGCCCTCGACCACCTGCGGCCGGCCTCTGGTCACCGGTATCTGCGCATTCTGGCCCTGTCGCGGATATTCTTGGACAACTTTGCCAACGTCCAGGCCTCTTGGGTCACCCAGGGGCCGAAGATCGCCCAGCTCTCCCTCTTTTTCGGGGCCAACGACTTCGGTTCCACCATGATCGAGGAGAACGTGGTGGCCGCCGCCGGTGTCAGCTTCCGGCTGAGCGAACAGGAGATCCGCTCCCTCGTCGAGGCGGCCGGTTTCCAGGCCCGTCAGCGGTTGATGGATTATCGCCTGGTGGAAGAGGAGGGGTAACGGTTGGCTGTTCTTTTTCGGGCCCGCCAGCTGGTGTCGATGAGCGCACCGCCCCTGGCCGACGGCGCCGTGCTGGTGGACGATACCGGGATCGTCCGCCGCATCGGCCCATACCGCCATCTTGCCGACGAGACGGCAACACGGCGCGATATCGATGGCATCCTCATGCCGGCGCTGGTCAACGCCCACGTCCATCTGGAGTTGACACCCCTTGCCGGCCGGATCGCGCCCGGCGGCCCCATGCCGACTTGGATCGAGCGGCTCCTTTCCGTCCGGGAGGCGGCGGCCGTATCGGACGAGGCGATGCTGGCCGCCGGCCAGCGGTTGCTGGCTGCATTGCAGGAGCAGGGAGTCGGCGCGGTGCTCGACATCGGCAACCGGCCGGCGGCCGCGGCCATCGACGTGGCCGGCCCGGAAGGGCACATCCAAAAAATATTCTTGCGCGAGGTGCTCGGTCCCGGTCCCGAAGCGAGCGAGGCGGTGCGGCGGGACGTGGCGGAGGAGGGGGAGGGCGTCACCGCCCACGCGCCGTACTCCTGCAGTGCCGAACTCCTCGTTTGGGTGAAGGAACGGTGCCGGCGCCGCGGGGATCTCTTTTCCATCCACGTGGCCGAAAGCGCCGACGAGGTCGAGTATCTGACAAGCGGGCGGGGGGAGTTTGTCGATTTCTTTGCGCGCCGCGGTATCACACCGCCGCCGTCGCCGGGCATGCGGCCGGTGTCCTATCTCGACCGGCTGGGCGTGCTCGATCGCCGGACGGTCTGCGTCCACGCCGTCCATGTGGAGGCGGACGAAATCGAGCTGCTCGCCCGGCGGGGAGCCCGGATCGTCCTCTGTCCGGGCTCCAACCGGTTCATTGGCGTGGGGCGGCCGCCAGTGGCGCGCATGCTGGAAGCGGGATTGTTGCCGGGGCTCGGCACAGACTCGCCGGCCAGCAACGAAATCGTCTCCCTGTGGCGCGAAATGCGCATCTTGGCTGAGGATCAGCCGGCCGTGGCGCCGGAGACCATCGTCGCTATGGCCACCCTGGGTGGGGCCGCCGCCCTCGGGATCGAGGAACGCTGCGGCCGGATCGCGCCCGGAACCGGCACACCCTTGCTGGCCGTGCGACCGGCCGCCCCGACCCTGGCCGAGGTTTTCGAGTACCTGGTGCACCACGGGGAAACCTGCGAGGTGGAATGGCTGTCATGACAACCGTGCGGATCGGCATGGTCAATTTCATCAACACGGCGCCGTTTTACAGCGTCTGGCAGTCTCGGCCGCCCGAGCCAAGCTGGCGGGTGACCGAGGCGGTGCCCACCCGGTTGAACCGGCTTTTGCACGCCGGCGAGCTCGACCTGGCCATCGCCTCGTCGCACGAGTACGCCGCCCATCCTGAGTCGTACCGCATCCTGGACGGGCTTTCCATTTCGAGCAACGGTGCCGTCGGCTCGGTGTTTTTGTTTTCCGACCGCCGGCCCGAGGATCTGGATGGCCGTACCGTCGGCTTGAGTCCCCAGTCCCAGACCTCGAACCACCTGGTCAAGATCGTCTTGGAGGAGCTGTACCAGGTGCGGCCTCGTTACGTGCTGGACCGGGATGCCGAAACCGAGGCCGAGGTCTCCATCGGCGATGAGGCCTTGCGATGGCATATCGAGGGCCGCCACCGTTATGCAGTGGATCTCGGCCAGGCCTGGATGGAATTTTGCGGTCTGCCCTTCGTCTTCGCCGCCTGGCTGGTGCGCCGCGATTTCTGGGACCAGGCCGCCGATACCGTCCGGCGGGTCCGGGACCGTCTCGTGGCCTGCGTGGCGGCCGGCAACGAACAACTGGCCGCGATCAGCGCCGCGGTGGCGCCGCGCATCCCCATGGACGTGGAACGTTGCCACCGGTATCTGGCCGGGTTACAGTACGATCTCGATGAGGCCAAGAAGCGATCCCTGGCCCTGTTCTACCAAAAACTCGTCGAACGGGGCGAGGCGGACCCACGCTGTCTGCCCATCGCGTTCTGCGGCTGACCGCCCCTCGTTCGCTCACGCATACCACAAACGACCTCCATCATGGATAGACCTGCGGACAAGAAAAAATTCGTCAGAGAGAAATTCGCGGCCATCAGTCCCCGGTACGATCTTTTGAACTCGGTGCTCAGTTTCCAGTGCGACCGCTACTGGCGCTGGGTGACCGGCCGGGAACTGCGGGATTTTCCGGAAGGGGTGATCCTCGATTGCTGCGCCGGCACCCTGCCGCTCAGCCTGGAACTGGTGCGCCAGGCAGAACGGCGCCGGGTGCTGGCGGTGGATTTCTGCGAGGAAATGCTGCGGTGCGGCTGGCGGGCCTTGGCCGGTGACAGCCGCCGGCAGCGGATCATGCCGGTTTGCGGCGACGGTGAGGAGATCCCGGCCCGGACGGCCAGTGTCTGGGGCGTGACCGTGGCCTTCGGGGTGCGGAACCTGGCCCGGGTCGAGCGGGGGCTGGCCGAGATGCACCGGGTGTTGCGTCCGGGCGGCAAGCTGCTCATCCTGGAGTTCTCGCGGCCGCGTACGCCGGTGATCAAGCAGGTGTACAACTTCTACCTGAACCGCATCCTGCCGAAGATCGCCGGCGCCGTTTCCGGCGATCCCGAGGCCTACGAGTATCTGGCCAGTTCCATCGCCGGCTTCTACGAGCCGGAGGAACTCATCGCCATGCTGCGCCGGGTTGGTTTCGTCCAATGCCGGGCCCGGCCGCTCACCTTCGGCATCGTCACCCTCTACATTGGAATCAAGCCATGAGCCGGCCGGAAAAGAGGTGGCGGATCGTCGTCGCCGTCACCGGCGCCAGCGGCGCCCTCTATGCCTGCAAGCTCCTTGAGCTTGCCGCCGATATGGCGGATGTGGAGGTGCACGGCCTGATCTCCGATGCCGGCCGCCAGGTGCTGGCCATGGAGACCGGTCTTGCGCCCGTCGACCTGCCCGGGGTCGCTCGCTGGTACGAGGTGGACGACTTCACCGCCCCCATGGCCTCCGGCTCGGCCCTTTACGACGGCATGGTGATCGTGCCCTGTACCATGGGGACGCTGGCCGCTATCGCGGCCGGGTTTTCACGCAACTGCATCCACCGGGCCGCCGACGTCATGCTCAAGGAACGCAGGCCCCTGGTGCTCGCCGTGCGGGAGACACCGCTCAATCGCACCCATCTCGAGAACATGCTCCGGGTGCACGACGCGGGTGGCATCATCTGTCCGGCTATGCCCGCTTTCTACCACCAGCCCGCCGATCTCGATGCCATGGCCCGCCAGTTCGCCGGCCGGCTGCTGGAACAACTGGGCATCCCGGTGCCGGCTTTGTGCCGCTGGCGGCAAGAGTAACGTGTAAGGATTTCGATCTATGTTTGCGAAAATCCGTATTTTACTAGAGATGATAAAGTTCGAACACACCGTGTTCGCCATGCCCTTTGCCCTCATGGGAGCCTTTCTGGCCGCCCGGGGTGTGCCGGAGGCGCGGACCTTCTTCTGGGTGGTGGTGGCCATGGTGGGAGCGCGGACCGCGGCCATGGGGTTCAACCGGATCGCCGACCGCCGGTTCGACGCCATGAATCCGCGCACCGCCAACCGGGCCATTCCGGCCGGTCAGGTCCGACTCACCGAGGCCTGGATCATGGTAATCGCGGCCAGCCTCCTGTTCTTTTTCGCCTGTTTCCAGCTCAATCCTCTGACACTCGCCATCAGCCCCTTTGCGCTCGCCGTCACCTTCATCTACTCGCTCACCAAACGGTTCACCTGGCTTTGCCACGTGGTGCTCGGCGTGGCGCTCGCCTTTTCGCCCGTGGGCGGCTGGGTGGCGGTGGCCGGTGATTTCGCCGGCTTTCCCTGGGCCCTGCCCCTGGGGGTGCTCTTCTGGGTCGCCGGTTTCGATACGGTTTACGCCTGCCTGGACGCCGATTTCGACCGCTCGGTGGGCCTCTATTCCCTGCCGAGCCGCTTCGGCCGCGAAAACGCCTTCCGGCTGGCGGTCTTCTTCCACGTCGTCGCCTTCGGCCTGTTCGTCGCCACCGGCATCGCCACCGGCCTCAACTTCGTTTATTACATCGGCATCGTGCTCACCGGCGCAGCCCTCTTCTACCAGCATCTCATCGTCAACCCCCGCGATCTGTCGCGCATCGACATGAGCTTCTTCACCATGAACGGCATTATCAGTCTGGTGCTGTTCACCGCCACTTGGCTCGCCCTGGCCACCGGTTGACGGGTACGAGATCACAGGGCACCGCATCTTCGCGCGATCGCGCCCGGTCGCATAGGTTTACTATAGCTCCCGGCCGGTACTTGCCGCTTTCCCCCGAACCGGCTATCTTGTCGGAATCGAGACCTGCAACGAAAACCCGCCGGCCGCCACGCCCATGCCTCGCTACGCCCTCGTCATCGACTGCAACCGCTGTGTCGGTTGCCATACCTGCGCCGTTGCCTGCCGGGCCGCCTTTGGCGTGCCTTTGCCGCACAACCGTCTGCACGTCCGGCGCCTCGGGCCGGTGCGCACTTCTATGGGCCTCACCCAGACCTTCCAGGCCCGCCAGTGCGTCCATTGCCGGCGGCCGGCCTGCGTGGCGGTCTGCCCGGTAGACCCGCAGGAGATCGTGGTCACCGGTCCCGGCGGTGACAAGACCATCATCCAAGCCCGGGCTACCTGGAAAGATCCGGCCACCGGCATCGTTCGCATCGATGCCGAGCGCTGTATCGGCTGCGGTTCCTGCGTCGATGTCTGTCCTTATGAGGCCCGTTTTCTGATCGACGGCAACGTCGGCCGCCGGGCCGACGGCTGCGATTTCTGCTACGAACGGCTGACCACGACGGGCAAGGAACCGGTCTGCGTGGAGAGTTGCCTGACCGGCGCCCGTATCTTCGGCGATCTCGACGATCCCACCTCCCGGGTGGCCGCCCTCGTCGCGGCCGGCGCCCTGGCCCTGGAGCCGGCCGGGAAATCCACCGGCCCGGCCCTTTACTACACCGGCCGGCCCAAGGACCTCGCCGCCCTGCGCCAACTCGCCACCCCGACCGCCAAGCCGCCACCCGCCATCCGCCGTAAGCTGCTGTCTCTCCTTGTTCGCTGATTGCATTCGATGGCAACCGTCCTCACGGCCGAATTCCTTGCCGACGTGCCGCACGAGCCCGGCGTCTACATCATGCGGGACACCGTCGGCACGGTGCTCTACGTGGGTAAGGCGCGTGATCTGCGTCGCCGTCTGGCATCCTATGCCCGGCCGCCGGAACGCCTGGGCGCCAAGACCGCCCACCTGGTGGCCCGTCTGTCCTCGGTGGAGACCCTGGTCACCAACACCGAAAAAGAGGCCTTGTTGCTCGAGGCCTCACTGATCAAGAAATTCAAGCCCCGCTACAACATCGTCCTGCGGGACGACAAGAATTACCCGTACATCAAGGTGACGGTCCAGGAAACCTGGCCGCGTCTTGTCACCTGCCGCCGCCGCACGGCCGACGGCGCCCGCTATTTCGGCCCCTATTCCTCCAGTTCCGCCATGTGGGAGACGATCAACCTGCTGGCCCGCCAGTTTCCCTTGCGCCGCTGCCGCCAGGCTGAGTTGCGGCCGCGGCGCCGGCCGTGCCTCGATTACCAGATCGGCCGCTGCCTCGCCCCTTGCGCCGGACTGGTGGAACCCGAGCGTTACCAAGCCAACGTCGAGGCGGTCCTGCGTATCCTGGAGGGACGCCACACCGAAATCATCGACGAACTGGAAACCGAGATGCACGCGGCGGCCGCGAACCTCGATTTCGAGCGGGCCGCCGTGCTGCGCGATCGGATCGCGGCCATCCGCCGTACCCTGGAACGCCAGGTGGTGATCACCGGCCGCGACCGTGATCTGGACGCCGTGGCGCTCGTGCGACGCGGCGTCACCGTGGCGGTGGGCTTCCTCTTTGTTCGCGGCGGCGTGCTGGAGGGCAAACGTACCTTTGTGCTCGACGATCCGGTGGGAGATGACGGCTCCATCCTTGCCGAAGCGCTCAGCCGCTTCTATGCCGGCGACCGGTTCGTGCCGGCCGAGATCCTGATCTCGCACGCCATCGAGGACGAGGACATGCTGAAGGACTGGCTCGGTGACAAGGCAGGGCGGCGGGTGCGGCTGACGACACCCCAACGTGGTATCGGCCGCCGGTTGGTGGATATGGCCGAAAAGAACGCTGCCGCCGTGCTGGACGAGCGGGACGAGCGGGAGGCTGCCTGGCTGCGGCTCCGGCAACAACTGGAGGAGAGTCTGCAGTTGCCTGTGCCTCCGGAACGCATCGAGTGCCTGGACATCTCCAACCTGGGCGGCAGGCAGGCGGTGGGATCGCTGGTCTGTTTCGAGGCCGGCCGCCCGGAGCGGCGGCGGTACCGGCACTACCGCATCCGGTGCAAGGATACGCCGGACGATTACGCCATGATGGCCGAGGTCCTCGATCGGCGTTTCGCGCCGGGCAAGGACTGTCCCGATCTTTTGCTCGTCGATGGCGGCCGCGGCCAACTGGCGGTGGCCGAACGCATCCGCAGCGAGCGCGGCCTGGAGCACCGGTTGGGACTGGCAGCCATCGCCAAGGGGCGGGGAGAAGTGGACCGGATATTCATCCCCGGCCGGGACGAGCCGCTACCCCTGGAGCGGCACGCCCCGCAGCTCCTCTTTCTCATGCAGATCCGCGACGAGGCGCACCGCTTCGGTATCGAGACGCACCGCCGGCTGCGGCGCCGGGCCACTTTTGCCTCGGAACTGGACGACATCCCTGGCATCGGCCCCAAACGCAAACTGGTGCTGCTTCGTCATTTCGGTTCCCTGGCCCGGCTCAAGCGGGCAACGGTCGAGGAGATCGCCCAGGTGCCGGGCTTCGGCCCCCGGCGGGCTGCCCAGGTGTATGCCGTTCTCCATCCCGCGGAATCGTGAACAGAAGGGGAGGGCTCCGGACTGCGCCGGCGAACTTTGATGAAATCGTAAAAAATACGATTTCATCGAGTTCACGGTGTGTAACCCGTTGAATTATCGTGTCAGACCTGCGCCGACTACGAGTTTTTACGGCTTCATCAACTTTGGCGACGCCAGAAATCGGCAATGGATACGAGTTGGCGAAATTCGTTGCAGAGAGGAGAGAATGGTGCCGAAATGGGTAGAGGTGACCGGGAAGACAAGAAAAAATTGATGAATACCAGTTGGGTGATGTGATACAATGTTATATATAAGTTATGAAGATAACGCTATTTCAGTAAAAGTTATTATTATTGATGGGTGCGTAACTTACAAATATTATGCGTGGCTTCGTCCTGGCGTGCCTGGCGGTGGTTGCAATCTGGGGAGGCGGTATCTCCCATGGTGCTACCGCCTTCTCTCCCTTGTCTCCCGTTACCGGTACCATGCGTCTCCCCGAGGACGTGACCGTGGCCGGCGGCCACGTCTATGTCACCGATGCCGCGGCATCCCTGATCCGTATTTACGACGGGCAAGGCGTGCCGGTGAGCAACATCGGGTTCCCGGTGCCGTCGGCCATCGCTGTACTGCCGGACGGCACGTTGGTGGTGGGCAGCTACCAGGACCGTTCCGTCCGGCTGTTGACTGCAGACGGTCGGTATCTCGGTAGCCTTGGCCGTGGAGCCGGGGAGTTCGTTCTGCCCCGGAACATCGTGGTGGACGACGACCGGGCCAGGATCGGTGTGGTCGATCCCCCGGCCGGGAGCCTCAAGTGGTACGATTACAACGGCGTTCCTTGTGGGATTCTCGAGGACGGCGGCAATCTCCCCCAGGATGCGGTGGTGCTCGGCGACGAGGTCTTCGTGGCCGAGCACCCGTTCGTCTTCGACCAATACGGCGGTGAATTCCGGGGCGCGGCCATCCGTGTCTATTCCGCCGACGGTGAATTCCTGCGCAGTTTCGGTTCTTACGGCACCGAAATCGGCGAACTGGTCCGGCCGCGCGGCCTCGCCGTCGGGCCGGCCGATACCATCCTTGTCGTCGATTCCTTCCACGGTGCCGTGTTCGAATTCTCCCCCGATGGCGAGTGGCTTGGTGTCATTGAATCTCCCTCCGGTCCCATGCAGGCAGCCGGTGGTGCGGCAGCAGCCGACGGCCGTCTGTACGTCGTCTCTAGTATCACCGCCACCCTGCACCGGTTCGCCGTCGGCGATGGGTCGGTCTCCCAACCGGAAGGGGCGATGGAATACCGATGAACCGCTGTCTCTTCGTCTGCGTTCTGGGCATGCTGCTGCTGGTATCCGCGGCCGGCGCCACCGATGCCCCCCACAACGAAGCAAGGGGAGCAAGTTGTGGTGCCTGTCATGGCACCTCCGTACTCAGCTCCCCTTTCTGGGAAGAGGCCACCGACGAACGCTACGACAACCTTTGCCTCTTCAACTGTCACAACGCCGCCGCCGCGCCCTACACCGATACCGGCGCCCCGTTGGCCAAAACCCATTCCAGCACCACCACCAGTGACAAGTACGGCACCTGGCGGGTGCGCTGCGTCGATTGCCACAATCCCCATTTCCAGGAGCAGAAACTGTGGAAGACCACCGATGCGGACCAACTGTTCCTGGCCACCGGCGAGATCTCCGGCTACAGTTACGATGCCGCCTCCAACACCAGCACCCTGACCTATACGACCATCCAGTACAAGGCTGGCTGGGACGCCGGTGCCTTCACCGGCAAAACCGAAAGCGGCCGGGGGGCGATCCTGTTGCCCAACCTGCGCAAGATCGGCTACAGTTTTCCGGTCGTAGCCATCGATTCGCCCACCGCTTCCACCATCACGGTCCGGGGGGATATCCGGCCGGTTTATACCTATGTCAGCCCTCCCACCGATTTCGGGATCATCTACGGCCAATACGTACGCCGATACGTCACCGTGGCCGGTAGCAAGGTGCCGGTCAAATTTTTCGGCCCCACTGGTACCAATTCCTTTGCCGACGACGACACGATCCGTGATGGTATTTGCCAGGTGTGCCATACCCAGACGAGCCACTGGAGCCCGACGGCCGAAAACGACGGCGACAATCATCATGCCGGCGAAGACTGCATGGAGTGCCATCCCCACAAGAACGGCTTTGCCCACGGTGGTGACGGTACCGGGCCGCTGTGCATGAGTTGCCACGATTCCGGCACCCACACTGATCATCTCTCCATGGGCTATACCTGTTCCGCCTGCCATGATCTCGCCAACATGCGAGATGGAGGCGGAACGATCATCGATCCCCGCACTACGGGCGCCTGTGCCGTCTGTCACCAGGACGGCCGCGGCGGGCCTCCGAACCACACCGACTACACCACGGGCTGGGACGATCCGGCCTATGATCTCTCCTGCGATGGCTGCCATTCCGGCCGGCCGTTTCTCGATACCCTGGTCATGGCCACCGACGGTCACGACCGGCTGGTGGGCGAGGCCGGTATCCGGCAGTACCCTTGTTACTATTGCCACAACGACACGGTGGATGCGTCCTGGAACCTGACCAGTAACCATTGCAACGGCACCGTCGATGTAGCGGTGGCCTCTCCCCAATGGGCGCTGCAGGATCAAGATCCGCCGGCCCAGCCCACCTATGACCCGGTGTCCAAGACCTGTTCCAACATCTATTGTCACTCAGACGGCACCACGGTGGATCCCGAGGTCCGGCCATACCCGTGGGACGGCGGCCCCAAGTCGTGCAACTCCTGCCACGGCCACGACCCGGCCGACAACGACTGTTCCACCTGTCACGGTGATTCCCGGACGTGGAGTCCGGAGTTGGAATGGCTCTCCGCCATGCCGATGTATGCCAACACCGGTGCCGGTACCGCCCGGGCCAACTCCCACTATCGGCATCTCTTCACCGGCTACGCCTGTGACGACTGTCACGCCAATACCGTTGCCGGCGGCGGTTGCCTCACCTGCCATACCGACGCGGACGGCAACCCGGTGGTGCCCAGCGGCCAGATGTCCGACGCCGAGCATGTCAACGGCACCTACCATGTCAACAAGGCCAAAGATATCGCCTTCAAGGAGGGCGGCACCTACGATCCGGCCACCAAGACCTGTTCCAACACCGCCTGCCACACCGGGGCCACCGATCCGGTCTGGGGCGGCTCGGTGAACGACGAGGTCACCTGCCTCGAGTGCCACGGCACCACGGGCGGCGACGTGGACGATTTCGGCGCCTTCAACGGCACCCAGGCCAGGATTGACCTCGACGAGTGGGCCACCACCGGCCACGGCCGGCCGGCCAGTGCCGGCAACTATCCCCAGACCGGCAATCCGCCGGCTGATTTTCCCTCCAACGGCTGCTGGTACTGCCACGACAATTCCGTGCTACACAAGGATTCCAGTAATCCCTACCGGTTGCGGCGGCACACCTTCTATCAGCAGCGTTTCGCCAAGGAGTGTGTCTACTGCCACATGGCGGCCGACAGCGGTGATCCAAACAAGCCGGAGGAGAGCCAGTGTATGGCCTGTCACAACGATCCGACCGGTGAGACCCTGGCTCCCCAACTGGTCGATATCGGCGCCGATACCGCAGTCAACCCGCCGTACACCATGTCCCGACCCGATCACAGCGGCTATACCGACGGCAACACGGTCTGTTACGACTGCCACACAGACGACGACCATCGCCACAAGACCGGCTCGGACATCGTCTGGACCCAGGCGCAAAAAGAGGACGTGGAGAATCAGTACGTGATGATGGGGGTCTGCCTCATTTGCCATGACGACGATTCCGGCGGCCAGTGCACCACCTGCCATACGCCGCCCACCGACGATCCGGACACGCCGGACGTGGACGAATCCCTCAAGTATAGCCTCGGCTTCGATCCCGGCATTGCCGGCCTGCCCCGCATCGCCGCGGCCCAGGCCAAGGCCTCGTCGGTCCATTTCGGCTACAAGCACTACGCCGCCTACGAAAGCAACGGGATCTGGAAAGGAGGCAAGTTCTGCTGGGATTGCCACGATCCGCACGGCGACGGCAACATCGCCATGATCCAGGACGAGGTGGCCACCGAGACCGACGGCACCTTCGGCATCCCGCAGAGTCGGGCCACGGTCAGTTTCACCCGCAAGCAGAGCGGTCTCGACTACGCCCGCATTGCCGCGCCGTACGACGGCATCTGCAACGTCTGCCACACCGAGAGCGGCATGCATTACCGTTCCGACTACGGTGACAGCCATAACGCCGGCCGGCTGTGCACCAACTGCCACGAGCACCGGTTCACCGACAGCCATGCCGGCGGGGAAAATTGCAATACCTGTCACCAGAACAAACCCGTGCCGCGCCACACCGCCTTCGGCCAGCCGCGCGACTGCACCAAGTGCCACCAGGGCGCGATCGGCAAGCGCATGGACATCATGGGCCAGTTCGCCGCCAACTCACACCACGTCCAGGGCGTGGAGGTGACGGGCAAACACTGCTATGCCTGTCACTGGGAAGCCACCTCGCTCGGTCTCATCAACACCGATTACCACGGCGGCTACAATCCCAAGACCCATACCTCGACCAAGGACGACAAGGTGGACCTGGTCATCTGGGGGGCCGGCGTCCGGCCGACCATCTACGACCTCGACGGTTCGATCACCGGCACGCCCACGGCCACCACCTTCACCGCCGCCAACCTGGCCGTGGACTTGGCCACCCAACGCCAGGAGGTGGCAAAGGTCACTCTCCATTGCCTCGGCTGCCATTCGGACCAGAATAACGACACCGAACCCTTCGGCGACTGCAGGACGCCGCGCCAATACGCCTGGGACCGCTCCTCCATCGCCGCCCGCTATTCCAACACCGGCACCACCACGTGGGGCAAATACACGTCGGTCACCGAGGCGGCGCCCAAGAACTTCACCAAGGCGTTTTCCGCCCACGGCAACGCGACGAGCAACGAGGGTGGCTACGATACCGCCACCGGCCTGGACGAGGACCTCACCGGCAAGAACACTCGGGCCGGGGCGTACAACGTGGAGTGTTTCGACTGCCACAGCTCGCACGGCTCCAAGGCGCAAGGCGTCACCTCCAGCTACCGGACTTTCAACGGCACCTTCAACGGTGGCAACCTCAAGGAGACCCAGGCCGGCAAAGGCGGCTACACGATTACCTACGTGGCCTCGGCCAATCCCAACCCCAACTCGGTCAATCCGTACAACACCGGCGCCGGTCTCTGCTTCGACTGCCACGAGTCCGCCGACACCTCCAGTACCCCGTGGGGATACAACGCCACCTTCGGGGCGACGGCGCCGATCATCGGCTACATGGACAATCCCCACTTCAATGGCTCGTACAACGGCCGGTACGCCTGGCGTGCCGATCAGGGGTTCACCACCCTCGGCGGCCACCTGCGTCCCTCGCACGAGAATAGCGCTTCACCCAACTACGATCCCAATGCAGACGTACCCGCATCCTCCCCCATCAACGGTCTGTGCACACCTTGCCACGATCCCCACGGTGTGAGTCCGAGCCTCGGTGACGACATGGCCTATGCCGTACCCCTCCTCAAGGGCACCTGGCTGACCTCGCCGTACAAGGAGGACGACGCCCCGACCGACACTTCCAACTACCACCGGTACAGCCCCATGCTGCCGACCTGGAAGACCGACCGGGCCGTACCCACCTGGAGCACACCGGACCAGAAGATCTTTCCAAACGGCATGATCGACGAGGACGAGACCCGGTTCGCCGGTCTGTGCCTGGGCTGCCATGCCAAGGCCGATCTCACCGACGGCATCGACAAGAACACGGCCTGGAAGAGTGTCGACCGCATCCATGAATCCGTCAAGGGGTGGGGCAACAACGCCGAGCACAACTACCCGTGCTCCAAGTGCCACAAACCGCACGCCTCGGGACTACCGCGCTTGCTGCGCACCAACTGCCTGGACGGCAAACACCGCGGTCAGGTACTCTCCGGCGGCGTGGTCCACAGGTACAATTCGTACCGCACTTTCCCCACCGGGGGGGTCAACGGGGTCGGTTGGCGGCCGGCCTGCCACGAGTCGCCCCAGGCCGGTGGCGGCGGCTGGGCCGAGCAATACTGGAACACGGTGACGCCATGGTAACGGCACGATGCCACGAACATTCTTCGGATCGTATCCGGTGGCCGGCGGCGGTATCAGTCGTACTGTTCGTGCTGGTGGCCTGTTTTGTCGGGCTTCCTCCATCCCTGGTCCGGGCGGCGGGCGGCGATCTGCTCGGGCAGTTCGGTGACACTCTGGCGGGCAAGCAGGAGGCTCTGGCGGGCGCCGTCTTTTCAGACGGCCGGATCGTCCTCGTCGGCTATACCACCGGCGAGGACTACCGGACGGTCTGCCTCAAAGCGGACGGGAGCGGCGTGCTGTGGAGCGCCACCTTCGACCTTGCCGGAGGCAATGATCGAGCCACGGCGGTGATGATCACGGGCGACGGCAACGTCGTCGTCTCCGGTCAAGCCTGGAACGGCAGCAATTACGATATCCATACAATCAAGTATGATGGAAACAGCGGTGCCGTCCTCTGGCAACACACCTTCGATGCCGGATACAACGGCTCCGACTATGCCAGGGCCCTGGCGGTGGACGCCCTGGACAACGTCTACGTGGGTGGCGTCTCCCAGGGAGCCGGCGGCAACGAGGACTTCCTGCTCCTGAAATACCCACCGAGCGGCCCCACCGCCGAGGGCAAACCCCTGTGGCAGCGCACCTACGACGGCGGAGTCGGCGGTAACGACGGCGTGGTCGCGATGGTTGCGGGGACCGATTTCGTCGCGGTCACCGGCTACAGCCACAACGGGACCGATTTCGACTATCGCACCATTCGCTACACCCTCGATGGAACCCAGGTCTGGAGCAAAGGGCTGGATTCCGGCAACGGCAACGACCAGCCCAAGGCGGTGACCGCCGACGGGTCCGGCAACGTCGTGGTCACCGGGTACGTGAGTAGCGGCGCCAGCACCGACATCCGCACCGTAGCCTATGCAGCGGCCGACGGCACTGTTCTCTGGAGCCGGACCTACGACGGTGGCAACGGTGACGAACCCCGCGCCCTCACCGTTGCCGGCGGTGACGTCTATCTCACTGGTTTCAGCTATTCTCTTTCCGGTTTCAACGATTTCTACACTGCGCGACTAGCCGGCGCCAATGGCGCAGTGGTCTGGGAGACGACCTTCGATTCCGGCGGCAGCAACGGGGACATCGCCCTTGCCGTCACAGTGGACGGAAGCGGCGACGTCTTCGTGACCGGCTATACCCAGAAGTTCGGCGGCGATGCCGACATACAGACCATCAAGTATGCCGGCTCCACCGGCACCCAACTCTGGCAACGCAACTTCGACGGCGCGGCCGGCAAGGACGACGAGGCGGTGGTCATCGGCACGGCCAACGGCACTGTGTTGGTGGCCGGCTGGTCGGATCAGTGGACCGCGGGAGCCTCGGATTACGACTTCTATTTCTTGCAGTACGATGCCGGGCTGCTGAACGCCCCTTCCAACCTGACCGCCACCGCCACCAGCAACACCGAGGTGGCGCTCTCCTGGCAGGACAACAGCACGAACGAGGATGGCTTCGCCATCTGGCGTGACGGAGGCAATGGTTTCGTGCAGGTGGCGACGGTGGGGGCCGATACCACGTCCTATACCGATACCGGTCTTACGGCCCACGTCTGGTACACATATAAAATCAAGGCAACCAGCGGCACACTCGGCGACTCTCAGTTCAGCAACGAGGCCGCCGTCCTCACCACCTACTTGAGTTACGATACTCCCACTTGGGTCTATGTGTACGATTCATCGGATTCCGGCGACGATTTTGCCCGGTCGGTGGCGGTGGATGGGAGCGGCCATCCGGTGGTCACCGGTTCGACGCTGACCGCGGCCAACGGCTCCTATCCGTCCGACGATTATCTCACCATCAAGCTCGACCGGGCCGACGCCTCCGAGCAGTGGCAGGCCGCCTACAACGATCCGGACGACGAGATGGACCGGGCGGTGAGCGTGGCGGTGGACGGCGACGACGCGGTCATCGTCACCGGCAACGCGTCACTGTTCGGCGGCAGCATGAACACCAACGACCTCTTCACTCGCAAGTACCTTGCCACCGGCCCGGCAGACGGCCCCCCCACCTACGGTGACCCGTACGTCTGGGACGACGCCTACAACGGCCCCGGTGGCGGCGATGACCGGGGAGTGGCCGTGGCGGCGGCCGCCTCGGCCGCCAACAAGGTCGGGGTGACGGGATACGGCCGTAACGCGAGCGGCAACGACGACATCTATCTCCTGCTCTATGACGCCGACGGCAACCGCCTCTGGACGGCCCCCCCCTACGACGGCGGCGGCCACGACTATCCGGCCGCCATCGCCTTCGACGCGGCCGGCAATCTGTACCTCGCCGGCAAGACCCACAACGGCACCGACTACGACCTGTTCCTCCGTCGGTACAACGGCGCAAACGGCGCGGCCGACTGGACGGTGACCACCGACGTCGCCGGCGGCGACGACGCCTTCGTCGCGCTGGCGGTGGACGACAACGGCGATATCCTGGTCGGGGCCACGGTGACCAACGCCTCGGGTAACACCGACATGCGGCTCGCCAAGTATGCCGGCACCACCGGTGTCTTGCAATGGAGCCGGGATTACGACGGCCCGGCCGGTAGTGACGATGCCACGGTGGCCATCGGTATCGACCGGTTGCGGGACGAGATCCTCATTGCCGGCACCAGACTGACCGGCAGCGGCGACCACGACTTTCATCTGCGCCGTTACGACGATACCGGAAACCTCGTCTGGGAGCGCACCCTGGAGCGTCCCTCGAACGAAGACTACGCCGTCGCTCTGTCGGTGGACGTATCCGGCAATGCCTGCCTGGCCGGCTATTCCGTGGAGTCGGGCAACGACAACGTCATCACCGTCTGTTACGACGCCGACGGTGTCATCATCGGCTCCGGGCGCTACGCCGGCTCGGCCGGCGGGGACGACCGGCCGGCAGCCATGGCGGTCAACCGTTATGGGGAAGCGTACGTGGCTGGCTACACTACCAACAGTAGCGGCAATGCCGACTACCTCGTCTTTCGTGCTCCGGCGACCCTGATCAGCGCTCCCACCGACGTGACCGCCACCGCCCTCTACACCAGCGTTCACCTTTCCTGGACCGACAACAGCCTGGACGAGGATGCCTTTCAGATCGAGCGCAAATCCGGTGCCTGCACCGATAGTGGCACCTGGAACCGGATCGTCGATACCGCCGTCGATGCCACGACCTATGACGACAGCGGTCTCGACATCGGCTCCACCTATTGCTACCGCATCCGCAGCCATAATGCGGCCAACGTGACTTCGGCCTGGATCGAAGTCGAGGCGAGCACCACCGTACCGCCGGCCCCGAGCGATCTCGCTGGCAGTGCCGCCAGTTCCACGGCCATCGATCTCACCTGGACCGACAACACCACGGGGGAGGACGAATTTCTTCTCGAACGCTGTTCCGGGGCTGGTTGCAGCGATTTCGCCGCCTTGGCCGCCCCGGCCGCCGACAGCACGAGTTACACCGACGCCTCGGTCTGCGAGGGGACAACTTATAGTTACCGGATCCTGGCCCGCAAGAACGGGGTCTGGGTTTCCGACTATTCCACGGTGGCCGCCGACATCACCACCCCTGCCAAGGCGACACCGGGTTCTTTTGCCGCCAGTCGCGTCTCCGAAGGCGAGATCGCGCTCACCTGGACCGATACCACGGCCGACGAATCCGGTTTTACCATCGAACGGTGCGAGGGAGCGGGCTGCGATTTCTCCACCGTCATCACCATCGATGTGCCAGCCAATAGTACCTCTTGGAACGACACTGATTCGCTCGTGCCCGACACCACCTACCGGTACCGGATCCGTTCCTACAAGACGGCTTCGTGCGGTTGGCAGTCTGCCTTCAGCCCGGTACAGGAGGCGACCACCACCCTCATGGCGCCTTCCGACCTCACCGCGTCGGCCACGGACACCACCACCGTGGACCTCACCTGGACCGACAACACAGGATTCGAGACCGGGTTCGTCATCGAACGGTGCGAGGGGGTGGGCTGCGACTTCTCCACGGTCACCACCTTCTCGGTGGGAGCCGACACCACCGCCTATACCGATGACACCGTCTGCCAGGGAACCACCTATCGCTACCGGATCAAGGCCACGAGTTCTTCCTGGACCACGGGCTACAGCAACGCGGTCGAGGTGAGTACGCCGGCGGCGGCTGCGCCGGTGCTGACCGCGGTGACTCGGCAGGACGAGGAGACCATCACCTTGGCGTGGACCGATACCACCAGCGACGAGACCGGCTTCGAGATCGAACGTTGTGTGGGATCGGGCTGTGATTTCACCTCCGCCGTCACCACCACCGTTGCGGCCGACACCACCGGCCACACCGATACCGGCCTTACGCCGGACACCACCTACCGCTACCGGTTGCGGGCCACGAAGAGTGCCTCCTGCGCCTGGTCCGGGCCGTGGGCCGGGGCATTGGAGGCGACCACCACCCTCACGGCCCCCGCCGATCTCGTCGCCACCGCCGTCGACACCACCACTGTCGATCTTTCCTGGAGCGACACCACCGACCACGAGACCGGTTTCGTGGTCGAGCGCTGTACGGGCTCCGGTTGCAGTGATTTCGCGGTGGTTGCCGCCGCCGGGGCCGCAGCCACCGGTGCCACCGACGATACCGTTTGCCAAGGCGGTACCTACTCGTACCGGGTGAAGGCAGTCAACCAGGGACTCATCGACGGCATGAACGACTGTTGGACCCGCCGCAAGCCGCTCACCATCTCAGGATTCCAGGCCGATGCCCTGGTGTCCTTCTCCGTGGACTACGACGCCGACATGCAGACCGACTTCGATGATCTGCGGTTCTTCGATGAGACCGCTGCCGTGGAGTTGCCGTATTGGATCGAGGAGAAAACCGACGGGGTGAGCGCCACTGTCTGGGTCAAGACCGGTTCCAACGCTGCCATCACCATGTACTACGGCAACCCGTCGGCCGTGGATGCCGGAAGTTTCAGCAGCCTGTTTCTCTTTGGGGACACCTTTGCCGGCACTACCATCGATACCGGTAAATGGGTGGAGATCGATCCCGACGGTGCCATCGACCAGAACGAAGGGTTACTTCTGCGTTACGTGACCAATAACTGGTCGCGGGCCCTCATTTCCTCTCAGACTTTCGACCGGCAGGAGGGCCGTACCGTATTCATGCGTGTCCGGCCGGAAGACGGGCCTGCCTACGATTACTTCATGGCTGGTTGGGACAAGAACCAGACGTCCAATCCCTCGTACACCCAGCTCATCCATGCCCTCGGCTGGATGAATACGCGTTTCTACGTGTACGAATACGGCTCCTTCCGCGGCGATCTGGGATACACGCCGTACAGCTCGAACATCTGGTACGAGAGCAAGGTGGTCCTGAAGTCTTCCGGCGCCACCTATGCGGTGCGCGGCGGCTCCTACGATACCTGGCAGATAGTCAACGATACGACGAGCTACACGACCACGCCCCTGCGGGTCGGTATCATGCAAAACAGCCACCAGGCCACCATCGCCTTCGTCGGCGTCACCGACCTGGCGATTCCGGACATGACGGTAACCTTGGGTGCCGAGGAGCAGGACGTTTCCTGCTTCTCCTTTACCAATACCTGGACCAGTGCCCCAAGCAACACCGTGGTCGTGACTCCACCGAGCCCGACTGCGCCTGGCGGCCTTGCCCTGACACCGGTATCGGAATCACAGATCGACCTTGCCTGGACCGACAATACGAGTGACGAGACGAGCTTCGTGATCGAACGCTGCCAGGGTGGCGGCTGCAGCGATTTTGCCACCGTGGCCACCCTGGCCGCCGATATCACCGCTTACAGCGACATGGGTCTCCGACAGTCCACCACCTATACCTATCGGGTCGCGGCGAAAAAGAACAGCCCGTGTCCTTGGACGATCTCCAGCGCCACCGGCGAGGCGAGCACCCTGGCTCCACCACCGCCCAGCGATCTTGCCGCCGTCACCGCCGATACCACCAGCATCGATCTCGCCTGGACCGACAATACGGGCACGGAATCGGGATTTCTCGTCGAACGGTGTACCGGTAGCGCTTGCAGTGACTTTGCCGAGATCGGCCGGACGGGCGCCGATGCCACGAGTTACACCGACGAGGCCGCCTGCTACGGCACCACCTACACCTACCAGGTCAAGGCCTTCAACGAGATGGCCAACGATGGCGGTGGTTCCTGGAGCCGGCGGGCGCCGCTCACCATCAATGATTTCCAAGCCGACTTCCAGGTCCGGCTGGAGGTGCCGTACGATGCCGACATGCAGACCGACTTCGACGATCTACGCTTTTACGACGAAACCGCCCAGACCGAGGTGCCGTACTGGATCGAATCGAAGAGTGACGGGGTGAGCGCCGTCGTCTGGATCAGGACGAGGACCAACAACGATATCGCCATGTATTACGGCAACCCACAGGCCACGGACGCCAGCGATCCGAGCCGGGTCTTCAGCGGTTTTGCCGCCAATATCGCCACTGCCACTCTGGATACGGACCTCCAGAACAGCGACGGCTTCATCATCGAGGCCTTGGTCACCGCCGATAGTCTGACCAACGCCGGTCCGGAGATCTCCTTCGACGTGACCGGCAATGGCGATGAAAAGACCCTTATCGAGTACGATGTGGCGGCGGGCGTCTTTCGCCGGCTGGATACCGATGCCGGCGGTGCCACCAGCAACGAACAGACCCAGACCTTCACCTATCCCACCGGCGTGGCCAAGACGTGGAAGATCGTCGTCACCGATGCCACCTACAGCTTCTCTTTCGACGGCATCGAGCAACTCACCGCCACGAATCTACCCTACACGCACGGAAACGTGACGGCCGGCGGCTGGGATACCGGCGACACCGGCACCTTCCACTGGCTACGGATTCGCCGATATGCGGCCACCGAGCCCAGCGTCGCCATCGGCGCCGAGGAGGCGGCAACCACACCGACGCCGTGGACCAGCGCGGCCAGCAATACCGCCGAGGCCACCACCGATGGGCTGCCCGCGGCGCCGACACTCACAGCCAGTCGGGCATCCGAGGTGGCCGTGGATCTTTCCTGGAACGATACCGCCATCGACGAGTCCGGCTACCGCATCCAACGCTGCCAGGGGGTGGGCTGTACCGACTTCGTCGAGCTCACCACCGTGGCGGCCGATTCCACGACGTACAGCGATACCGGTCTCACCCCCATGACCACCTACCGGTATCGGGTGCAAGCCTACAAGAACGCCACCTGTAACTGGGAGGGCCCGTACAGCAACGCTTCCGCCGATGTCACCACCACCATCGCACCGCCGGACGGTCTGGTCGCCACCGTCGTGAACACCACCCGTATCGATCTCTCCTGGAACGACAACACCGCTTCCGAGACCGGCTTCGAGATCGAGCGGTGCACGGGCAGCGGGTGCAGCGACTTTACACTCCTTATCACCGTGGCGGCGGATACCACGGAATACAGCGACACGACACCGACCCATTCCACCACCTACCGGTATCGCGTTCGGGCGACGGGCAGCGGCTGGACCTCCGATTACTCGAACCCCACGGCGGACAGTACGACTCCGACCCCCGTCGCCCCCGACGGCCTTGTCGCAACGCGGGCGTCGGAGGTCGCCATCGATCTTGCCTGGAACGACAACACCGACGACGAGACCGGCTTCGAGATCGAGCGATGCACGGGCAGTGGATGCAGCGATTTTACACTCCTTGCCACCGTGGTGGCGGATACCACGACGTACGCCGACAGCTCGCTTGCCCCCAATACCACCTACCGGTATCGCGTCCGCGCCTACAAGACCGCCACCGCCGCCTGGAAGACCGCCTACAGCGCGACGGCCGAGACGACCACTTCGGTCCAGGCACCGGAATTTTTCAGTTCCGGTACGCCCAATACCACCCAGATCGATCTGACCTGGATCGATAATACCGTCTCAGAAACCGGTTTCGAACTCGAACGGTGTATGGGCAGCGGGTGCAGCGATTTCTCGCTCCTTGCCAGCTTGGCGGCCGACAGTACCAGTTACAGCGATACGACGGTCTGTGCCGGCCAGAAATACCGTTACCGTATTCGGGCCGTGAAGAGCGGTGACTGGAATTCACCGTATTCCACTCCCACGGAGGACATCACCACTCCCAGTCCGAGCACACCCACCGATTTCGTAGCGGTGAGTTCGACCGAGGACAGTGTTACGCTCTCGTGGACCGATACGACGAGTGACGAGTCCGGCTTCTCCATCGAACGCTGCATCGGGGAGGGGTGCACCGATTTTCTCGTCCTCGACAGCACGGCGGCAGACCAGGAGAGTTATACCGATATCGGCCTCAACCCGTCCACCACCTACTGCTACCGGATCGAGGCGGTGAAGGTGGCCGATTGTCCCTGGAGCAGCGAATATACCACTCCGGCCTGTGACCGGACCATGCCGGCCATGCCCACCGATCTCGTCGCCACGGCCCTGGATTCCATGCGCATCAGGCTCGACTGGACCGACAACGCCACCGACGAGGATTCCTACCGGATCGAGGAGAGGGTGTGGAACGGCCGCTGGGTCACCCTGGACACCGTGGCCGCCGATGCCACCTCCTACATCAGCCACCTGGGCATCGAGGCGGAAAAGACCTATACCTACCGGGTCCGGGCCGTGCGCGGCGCTGACCAGTCGGCCCCGTCCAACGAGGCGAGCGCCACCACGCCGGCCTACCAGGCCGACGACACGACCTGCCGGTAGGCCGGGAGGGGAGGGCGGGATCAGCGGCCGGGAAGGCTATGGCGTACAAGCCGGCCGGCCCTCGCATCGCACTCCACCATAACGGATGCGTCCGGATTGGTGGGGCCGGCTTGTCAGGTCAGCGTTGCCCGACGACGATGCGTTGGCGGCTCATCGAGATTGTAGAGATTGTTGCCGAAAGGCGTCCATGGCCTGCTGGTAGCGCCGGCGCAGTTTCCGTTCCAGGGCCATGGGCAGGGGAGGGAGCTGCCGCCAGGCGCGCTCGATACGGGCAACCTCCTCGCGTTTGCCCCGTAGATCGCGGTCGGCCATGACGAAGTTGGTCTGCATGGCGATCTTGAGCTGCTCGGCCAGGCTGAGGCCGCTGGTGGAGGCATGCTCGCCGATGCCGGCCAGCCGTTCGAGTTCAAAGAGGAGGCGTTCCTTTTCGGTGCGTAACCGTTCGGTAGCGGCGCGTCGTTCCTGGTGGCGTTGTCGGCGTCCCTGGAAGAAATCGTCGCATAACTCCTGCATCCGCCGGCGCAGCCGGCGTTCCTCCTCCCGGGGAGCAGGACCGATGGCGGCGAACCGCTTCTGGATCTCCTTCACCCGCTCGGCCGTCTCGGGTGAATCGTTTTCTTCGCCGGTTATCACCCGGTCATTCGCTTCGCTCACCACCTGTTCCAGCTCGGCGATCAGGGCCTCTTTTTCTTCCTGGTTGGCCAGGCGTTGCTGCATCGCCGCCTGGTAGCGCTGTTCCTTGAGGGCGAAGAACCGGTCGCACCGCTGCCGGAACTCGTTCCAGATGCTTTCTGAATCAGCCTTGGGGACCGGCCCGATGGTTTTCCATTCCTGTTGCAGATTGCGAAGCGCCTCGGTGAGGGGGCGGAGGTCGTCGGCCTCTTCCGCTTCGGCGAGGATGGTGTCGGCCTGTTCAACCAGGGCGCGTTTGCGATCGAGGTTCCGGCGCCGTTCCTCGTCGAGCCAACCGTAGTATCGATCGCAGGCCTGCCGGAACCGCTCCCATATCGCCTGGTTGTGATCGGCCGGTACCGGGCCGATCGTCTTCCACCGTTGCTGGGCCCGGCGGACGGCGGCCTGGTGCTCCCAGGCCGGGTCGGCGGCCAACGCCTCCACCTCCTCGCAGAGCCGTTCCTTTTCCGCCAGGTTATTCCTGCGGCGTTCGTCTTCTTCCTGCCGGTACTGCTGGTAGGTTTCGAAAAAGGTCTGGCACTGCCGACGAAATTTGTCGGCCAAGCGCCGGTCCCGGCTGCGGGGCACAGGCCCCAGTTCCTTCCAGCGTTGTTGGATGGCGCGGATGCGGGCGGCCCGGTCACCGAGGGGCCCGTCTCCTTCGACCAGGGCGACGGTCTCGGCGAGCAGCCGTTCTTTTTCGTCCATCACCTCCTGCCAGCGGCGGTGCTGGTCGTCGAGCCACGCACGGCAGCGTTCGTACTGCTCGGTGCAGATCCGGTCGAAGCGCTGCCAGAGTTCGGCGTCCGCTTTGCGGCCCGCCGGGCCGATCTCTTTCCACTGCCGGCGGGCATCCCGCACCACCGCCACGATCGTTTCGTAATCGTCGTGCTGGGCCAGGGCCTCGACGGTGGCGATCAGGTTCTCTTTTCGGTTGTGGTTCGCCCACCGCCGCCATTCCTCGGTGGTGGCGTGCTCCCGCAGCGCGGTGAGGAGCCGGGCCCGGGCGCGGCGGTAGCGGCGCACGAGCAGGTCGAAGGGAGGACCGGCGGGCAGAGACAGTTGTTGCCAGGCATCCTCGATTTCCCGCAACCGGTCATTCGCTTCGCTCACCACCCGGTCATTCGCTTCGCTCACCACCCGGTCATTCGCTTCGCTCACCACCTGGTTC
>CAYRGZ010000009.1:0-10320 GCA_964423785.1 uncultured Desulfobulbia bacterium | reverse complement strand
CCGGTCATTCGCTTCGCTCACCACCCGGTCATTCGCTTCGCTCACCACCTGGTTCGCATCCGGCCTGGAGTCGTCCGCCAGTTCTTCGATGCGCCGGCACAACTCCTCCGCCTCGCCGACGAGCCGCTCCCGCTGCCGCCGCCGGCTGTCGCGTTCGGACTCGATGGTTTCGCGAAAGCGGCGGTGACAGTCGTCGAGCAGGGCGACGAGGGGAGAGTCGTCGATCAGCGAGAAAGGTCGGCGTGTGCGGGCGCGAGCCAGGGCGCGGCGTTGTTTTTCCATTTGATGCACGTCGTCGAGCCCGGCAACGGCCTTGGCCTCTTCAAGCATTCTGGCCAGGCGCTCCTCCTCTTTCTGCCGTCTCGGCAAGGTCTTGGCGTAGAGATCTTCGGCCTCGGAAACTGCGGTCTGGAACCGATCCCGGATGGCGGCGGGCAGTTCCAGCGCCTGCCACCGGGCAAGCAGATCGGGAAATCCGGGATCGGCGACGGCGGCCGCCGCTGTGAGCTGCTCGACGTGCCGGCCGGCCGTTTCCTCGAGCGCGGCTCGTCGCCGTCGTTCTTCGGCCTGCCGGCGTTCCTTTTCTATCCAGTCGGTCTTGAACCGGAAAAAGGATTCCCGTGCCTCGATGAAGGTTGGTGCCAGGGAGTGGGTCATCTCGGGATCGTGCCGGCGCCACTCGGCCTCCAGCTCGGCCAGCCGGCGTTCGGCAAGCTCGAAGCTGCGGTTGCCCACCAGCCGCTGGGCGTTGTCCGCGATCTCCTGCAGGATGGTTTCCATGTCTTCCTTTTCCGGCTCCCGGTCACCGGCGAGCTTGCCGGCCGCCAACCGCTGGATATAGAGGCTGGCGCCGGAGCGGGCCAATTCCTCCAGGCTGGCGCGATCGTCGAGTCGATCGACGATCCGGCGGGCCACCACCTTGCCGCATCGCCGCCGGCCCACTGCCACCAGGGCCGCCGGCGAGTGCAGCCGGTCGAGGCAGGCGAGGCGCACCGCGGGATCGGCGGCCTGGGCGGCTGCTGTCACCAGGGTTTCTTCCCCACTGATGGCCGCAACCGCGGCAAGTTGTTCGTTGATGTCCACCGCGGCCTGGTGCACGACATCGAGCCGGAGCCGGTCCGCCCGGTTGCGGGCCGCCTGGCGGATATCGGCGTCATCGGCGGCAGCGGCGATGTCGTCGAGCAGGGCCGGATCGGCAATGGTGGCCACCGCCCGCCGCCGGACCTCGGGGTCGTCGTCCTCCAGGGCGAGTTGCCGGCGGATTTCCGGTGCTAGGTCGGACTCCAGGGCCGCGAGGCGGTCTTCGCGTCGCGGACTCTGCCACGGTTTGCGTCGTGAAAACAGTGTGAACTCCATGGGAATAACTCTTCGCCGCTCAGGTGAGGATCAGCTCGAAGAAACTCTTTACCTGATTGCGTCCGTGTTGCTTGGCAAAATAGAGGGCCTTGTCGGCGGCGGCCACCAGCACCCCGGGATCGGGGTTTTTTTCCGGCACGCAGGCGGTGACGCCAAGACTGACGGTCACCCGGTCACTGATGGGGGAGGCAGCATGGGGGATAGCGGCGTTGAAGACGTTCGTCCGGATGATCTCCGCCACGTCGGTGGCGCCGTGGATACCGGTTTCCGGTAGAATGACGGCGAATTCTTCGCCGCCGTATCGCGCTACGGTATCCGACTCCCGCCGCACCGAGCTGCGGATGATGGAGGCCACCCGCCGCAGGCACTCGTCCCCTTGTTGGTGGCCATACTGGTCGTTGTAGCGCTTGAAGAAGTCGATATCGATCATGACCAGGGCGAGTGACGAGGTGCTGCGCATCGCCCGCCGCCATTCCTGGAGCAGGACCTCGTCGAACCGGCGACGGTTGGCGATGCCGGTGAGACTGTCCTGGATAGTCAGTCGTTGCAGCTCGGCATTGGCGAGGGCGAGGCGGCGCTGGCTCTCCTGCAATTCCCGATAGGCCTCGTCCCGCTGGCGCTGAACGATGTACATCTTGGAATGGTAGCGGATGCGGGCGATGAGCTCGATGCGGTCCGGCAGCTTGACGAGATAGTCGTTGGCGCCGAGGGCAAAGGCCTGGCTCTTGATCTCCGGTTCCTCACGGGCCGACAGGACGATGACCGGGATGGTGGCGGCAATGTCACTCGCCCGGTAGGCGCGGACGAGATCGAGGCCGTCGGCGTCGGGCATCACCAGGTCCTGCAGGATACAGGTCGGCCGGACCCGCTCGATCATGGCCATTGCCTCGTCGGCCCGGCGGCAGTAGTGCAGTTCGATATCCTCGGCCGGTGCCAGAGCGCGACGCAGGGCCTCGTAGATCATGAGTTGATCGTCGACGAGGAGCACCCGGCACTCGATCCGTTCATTGGGTTGGCTGTGTGTCGTATCAGGCATGGTAGCGTATGAGATGCTGGGCGATGGCCTCGGGAGTGAGCATGCAGCAGACGCCGCCGATGGACTGGGCGTAGCCGGGCATGCCGAAGACAACGCAGCTGTGCCGTTCCTGGGCAATGGTGAAAAATCCGCGCTGGCGCAAGGCCAGCAGGCCGGCGGCGCCGTCCCGTCCCATGCCGGTGAGCAAGATGCCGATCCCTTCTCCCCGCCAGTGTTCGGCCACCGACTGGAAGAAGACATCGATGGAAGGGTGGTAGATGACCTCGGTGGGCTGATCGGTATACCCGAGGCGGCCGTCCTTCCCCATACAGGCATGGCCGGCGGTACAGGCGACCAGTACCCGTCCCTTTTGCGGTCGTTCCCCCTCCTGGAAAGTTGCCACCGGCAGGACGGTTTGTCCAGACAACCATTCGGCGAGCCCGGGAAGAAACCGCTCGTTCATGTGCTGGACGATGACGATGGCGGCCGGGAAGTCCGTTGGCAGCGGGGCAAGGATCGTCCTCAGAGCCTGGGGACCGCCGGTGGAGGCACCGATGACGACCAACCGGTCGAGAGATTGCTCAGTCCGGGCCGTCGGTGGTGCGGCCTGCGCGGGTCGGTGCCGGGGCGGTGCCGGACCGGTGAGGCGCTCGATCCGGTCGATCTTGCGGAGCAGGTCGCGGCCGGCGGTGACGATATCGCCGCCGCCCAGCACCGGCGTGGCCACGACGTCGAGGGCTCCGGCACCCATGGCCTCGAAGACCAGGGACGAGTTGCCGGTCACCGAGGCTGTGACCACCAGGATGGGGCAGGGAGCGATACGCATGATCCGCCGTGTGGCCTCGACACCGTCCATCACCGGCATGATCATGTCCATGAGAATACAATCCGGCTTGTCCCGCAAGCAATAGTCCACCGCCTCGGCGCCGTTCTTGGCGATCCAGGCCACGGTATGGCGCCGGGAGCCGATGATCACCCGCCGTAGGCTCTCCGCCGCCAGGTCGAGATCGTTGACGATAGCGATGCGCATCGGTTTCCTCGTGGTGCTCACGCTTTTCGTGCAGGACCGATGAGTTCACGAATCGCCTGCACCAGTTTTTCATCCTCGAAGCTGCCCTTGGTGAGATAGTAGTCGGCCCCGGCCTCCATACCCCGGATGCGGTCTTCGGGCCGATCCTTGTACGACACGATGACCACCGGCAGGTTTTCCAGGCTGCGGTCGGCCCGAATCCGCTCCACCAGAGCGATACCGTCCATACGAGGCATGTCGACGTCGGTCACCAGCAGGTCGTAATGGTGACTCTTGAGCAGGTACCAGGCCTCCTGGCCGTCCACCGCCACGTCCACCTGATAGCCGCGGGTAGCGAGCATTTCCCGCTCCACCTCCCGGACGGTGATGGAGTCGTCGGCCACCAGGATACGAAGCTGTTCGCTCCCGTTTCCGGCCGGCCCGGCTGCGTCTTCGGTAGCGATCGTCATGGCGCTGGTGGCATCCTGGAGGATGAGGCGGTCCATACTGCGCACCAGGTCGTCGGGATCGAGGATGAGCACCGGCGAGCCGTCCTCGAGAATCGAGCCGGCACTGACGTTGCGGATCGTACCCAAACGCTCGTCCAGCGGCTGGACGACGAGGTCCTGGATCCCGACGAGCCGCTCCACCATCATGCCATACCAGCCGTCCTCCTGGTGGAAGACCACCACCGGCACGGTCTCGTCCATCGGCAGGGCCCCACCGAATCCGAGGACGGCGCTGCCGGCCACGAGCCCGATCCGCTCACCGTTCTCCCCGTGAATGTAGCTCTTGCCCTCAACAGTGTGGATCTCCTGCTGCGACACCCGAACGACCCGATCGATACTCGCCACCGGTATTGCGTACGGCTCACCGTCGATGGTCACCACCAACCCGCGGCTGACGCTGCGGCTCAAAGGCACGGTGATCTCGAACCGCACCCCTTTGCCCGGCTCGTTGTGCACCTTGACCGAGCCGCGCAGAGCGTGGATGGCGGCGTGGACCACATCGAGACCCACGCCGCGTCCGGAAACCGCGTCCACCTGGCTGCGGGTCGTGAACCCTGGCAGGAACAGGAACTCGACCAGTTCCCGGTCGGAGAGGTTCTCGGCCACCTCGGCTCCAACCATCTTCCGGTCCATGACCTTGCGGCGGATCGTTTCCAGATCGAGACCGCGTCCGTCGTCGGCCAGTTCCACCACCAACATGCCACCCCGGTGGGACGCCCGCAGGGTAAGCCGGGCCTTCGCCGGCTTACCGACCGCCACCCGGTCTTCCGGCGGTTCGATACCATGATCGACGGCGTTGCGTACCATGTGGACGAGGCAGTCGTCGAGCTGATCGAGCACATCCCGGTCGGCCAGGGTGTCGTGGCCGCTGATCTGGAGGTCGACTTCCTTGCCGAGATCGCGGGCCAGATCCCGAACCAGGCGTTCGATTCCCCGGGTAATCACGCGAAAGGGGACGAGGCGGGTGGCGAGCACCTCGCGGCGCAGACGACCGGTGATCTCCGTATTGCGCCGCACGTGTCGATCGAACCCGTCCATGAGTTCCTGCAACAGTTGCCGGCAATCGTCGAGTCGGGCGTCGAGGGTGGCGAAGAGCGGCGATTGTCGAGCGTTTGCGCCGACGGCGTCTCGCGCCGCCTCGATGGCGCGGGCCAGGGCCGTCTGTCGTTGCTTGAGCAGCCAGAATTGCGGGGCCAGCCCGGCAAGACGCCGGCCGGTGACCTCCAGTTCGCCGGCCAGCCCCATCAAACGGCCCATGCGATCGGCATCGACCCGCAGATGGCGAGGCTGGCCCGGCTCGTCGTCGTGGGTGGGGTGTTCCGCAACGGCGACCTCCGGGGCGGTGGATGGGGGAGGGGGCGGAGCGGCATGGGTGAGGTCGCGTACCGCCTCGATCATCGCCTGCAGTTCCGCGTCCGGTGGCTGGCCGGCATCGGCATCCTGGGCCGTTTTCCCGAGGGCGCGCAGTCGGTCGGAGGCGGCGAGCAGGGTATCGAAACCGCTCCGATCGATGCCGCATTCCCCCCGACCGGCGGCGGAAAAGACGTCCTCCATGGCGTGGGCCAGTTCCATGATGCCCACCAGGTTGACGATGCGGGCCGCCCCCTTGAGAGAATGGGCGGTACGCATCAACTGGTCGATGATCTTGCGATCGCCGGGCGTCTTCTCGAGCTGCAGGAGCAGCTCGTCGAGAAGGGCGCACTTCTCTTCCGCTTCCATGCGGAAGATTTCCACGAGCGAGAGATCACCGAGATCGGAGCCGTTGTTGGTCATGGTTGCCTTTGGGATAATCAGCCGAGGGAACGTTTCAGTTCCCCGTACAGGGTACCGATTTCAAGAAGCGCGTAATCATTTTGGTCGTATACGATGATGCCACGGGTGAATCGACGCCGGGCGTGGGCCACGGTGACCGGCGGTTCGGCCAACCGTTGCGGCCGATAACGGATGATGCCGATGGCGCGGCTGACGGTGAACAGAAACCGCTGGCCGCCGGCGATGGCGAGCACCAGCCGTTTCTGATCGTTGGATCCATTTTCGTGCAATCTTTTTTCCATTCCAAGGACAGCGCCGAGGAAAAAGCACGGTTCAAGGCGGCCGTGGACGTTGGCAAGCCCCTGCAAGGCGGGGTCGGTACGTCCCGGCACCCGGTGGATCGGGCCCATGGGCAGGATTTCCAGCACCGCGGTGGAGTCCACGGCCAGCCGTTCGGGACCGAGCGTGAAGGCGAAGGCCCCGGCCGACGTCCCGGAATCGGCCGGGGGCGGCTCCGCCCACACCGTGGTCAATTCCCGCCGGTAGTCGTCGGGCAGCGGTCGATCGAGGAGACTGCGGCCGGCGGCGGCGAACACCGGGCAATGGTGGCAGTGGTGTACCGTAGCCAAACGCGGGCAGCTATGCTCTCCGCGATTGAAGACGCCGATGGTGTTCCAGCAATCATCGACCGGTGACATGACTTCCCTCTGCTTGCGATCTGTTATCAGTCCGTCGAAAAAGCCATCCCTGGCTTTTTCGACCACGGTTGGCCAGAACCGAGTTCCGGCCAACCTCACGAATTCCTTGGCTCTTTCAGAGCCGGCGGGATTCGGCGGCACGTCCCTGTGCCGCACACAGCCCGTTTTTCAACGGGCCGTTATGCGCCCGTCACGATTTCCTGGAGACGACGCCGGTAGCTCCGGGCGGCCCGCAGATCACCGGCGTTTTCCGCCAGCATGGCGAGCAGGTGGAGGGTATCGGCGTGGTGCGGGTCGAGATACAGGGCCTTTTTCAAAAATTTCTTGGCATCGTCGGTATCTCCGGCCGCCTTGGCGATGACCCCAAGGAGATGGTACCGTTCCGCCGAGGCCGGAAGCTCTTCGGTCTCCAGCAGCCGTCGAGCCGCGGCCAGTTCCCCCCGGTCGGCGAGTTGCCGGGCCCGCTCGATCGGGGAGATGGAATCGGGTCGTTCCGCAAGCAGCGCGGGCGCGGGCGGTGGCCCGATCATGCCGCCATGTAGTCGCCGTCGTCGCGGTCGCTGCAATGGTGCCGCCGCTTGGCGTCGGTCCTTGGGGGGACGAGCAGCCAGCAAGAAGGGGTACTTCTCGGAGACCGCCTTGAAACCATGATCGAGAAAAAGGGATATCTCGGCGGTGCCGGCAAAGAGCCGGCCTTCGGGCTCCAGGATACGGACAAGGTGATCGAGCGCCCGGTGGCGGGCCCAACCGCACAGATAGATGAGGATATTCTTACAAAAGACGATGTGGAAACGGCCAAGACCGGCCATGAAGGCGGTATCGATGATGTTGCCGCGCCGGAAGTCCACCATTGCCCGCACCCTGTCCACCAGCCGGTATGTATCGTCTTCGCGGTGAAAGTAACTGGAACGGAACCGTTCTTCCGTATTCCGAAAGGATCGGCGGCCGTACCGGGCGGCACGGGCCCGCGCCAAGGCCTGGCGGCTGATGTCGATGCCGGTTATCCGGAAGTCGTTTTCCGATCGGCCGCTGGACAAAAGGGTGATGGCGATGGAGTAGCATTCTTCACCGGTGGAGCAGGGAATACTCAGGACGCGCAGCGGCATGGCGGATCGGAAGGGCTCGGTCAACATCACCTCGGCCAGGGCATCGAAGTAGGCCCGGTCCCGAAAGAACCAGGTCTCCGGCACGACCACCTCCTCCACCAGGGCGTCCAGTTCGCCGGGATGGTGCTGCAAATAGTCGAGATAGCGATCCGCATCGGCAAGGCCCAGGGCCTGCAGCCGCTGGCGAACGGCCCGCTCCAGGGTGGAGTTGCCCAAAGAGGCAAGCTTCAGCCCCAGATGACGGCGCAGCAAAGTGTATATCTGACGATAACGCATCAGGGTAGGAATTCGTCGATTTCGCTCACCAGGGCTGGTGGTACGAGGCGGTCGGTGTCGAGCCACTGGACGAGAAGGTGCCGTTCGTCGTCATCGTCGTCCGGCCGGCGCGGTAGATCGACGAGAAAACTTTCCGAGCGGCAATCGGGACAAGAAACCATGTCGGTGACCCGTTCCGCCAACAGGCCCACCGGGCGTTTCATGCCGTCGAGATTCGGAGCCTCGATGAGTAGGATACGGCTGCTGTACAGCGGTGAGCAGGGGCGGCTGTCGGCCACCATGCCGAGATCGATGACCGGCACCGGTCGGCCATGCAGGTTGATGACCCCGGCAAGGGAGGCCGGCCCGCCGGGTACCTTGGCGATCCGTACCAAGGGGAGCACGGCACTGACCCGGGCGGCGGGCAGGGCAAAGGCCTCGTCGTGGATGGCGAAAAGCAGGACGAGCATCAGGTACCAGCGATCTTGAACCGGGCGATGGCATCCTGTAGCCCGCGGGCCGCCTCCTGGAGTTGGGCAATAACGGCGCTGTTCTGGGCCAGGGATTCCGCCGTCTGTTGGGCCGCCTCGTTGAGCTGGCTGATGGCATCGCTGATTTGCCGGGCGCCCACCGATTGGGCCTCGACCCCCTCGTTCATCGCCTCGACCTGGGGCATGAGAACCTCCACCTGCTCGATGACGTGGGCGAGCTTGGACCCAGACTCGTGGATCTCGGCGATGGACCGGCGGACGTCTTCCGCGAACTTGTCGATGCCCATCACCGAGGCCGATACCGCCGCCTGGACGTCCTGGACCATCTGTTCGATATCCAGGGTCGCCACCGAGGTCTGGTCGGCCAGTCGTCGGATTTCGGTGGCCACCACGGCGAAGCCGGCACCATGCTCCCCGGCCTTTTCCGCCTCGATGGCCGCGTTCAGGGACAGGAGGTTCGTCTGGTCGGCCACCTTGTTGATGGTCTTCACCACCATGGCCACGTTGGCCGCCTTGTCGTTCAAGACCGACAGCTTGTCGACGATGGCACGGGTGGATTCCTCCATCTTCACCATGATGGCATCGATGGCCCGCAATCCCTCCTGGCCCTCGCTGGTGGCGTAGGCGGTGTTTTTCGTCAGGCTGTTGATCCGTTTCATGGTCTGGAGCAGGTTCTGGCTGGTGGCGGCGATCTCGGTCGCCGAAGCGGCGATCTCGTTGGTGGTGGCCGCGTGTTCGCTGGCCGTCGCCTCCTGCTCCTTGGTGGTGGCGGCGATTTCGGTGATGGAACTCGATACCTGGATGCCGCTTTGCTGGATCTGGCGGACGAGTCCCTCGAGGTAGCTCACCATCTGGTTGAAACCGCTGATGACGATCCCGAACTCGTCGTGGCGTTCCTCGGTGAGCCGCCGGGTGAGATCCCCGTGCATGATGTCCTGCATGGCGGATGCCAAGCGGGTGAGCGGTAGGTTGATGGAGCGGATCAGGAAGAACGCCACCCCGAGCCCGACGATCAACGACAGACAGATGGTGAGAAAGAAGGCCGTCCGAGAAGACTGGTACTTTTCGAGGGCGAGCTGCATCTGGAGACCGGCGGACTCCATGCGGTCACGGGAAAGGATATCGGTGAACTTGCGGTACTCGGCGGTGAGGGGGGTGAGGATCTTGTCCTGCAGGTCGTCGATCCGGTCGATCTCCTGGCCGCGCAGGGCCTGGCGTAGTTTCTTGAGCAGATCGAGGGTGGGGCCGTGGTAGGGGCGGAAATCGCTGAGCCAATCGTTGTCGGTGCCGTGGGCGCTGGTGTCCCGGACGGCGAGCAGCTCCTTCCAGGCCGCCACCAGCCGCCCGGAGATCTCGTCGAAACGGCGCTCGGCCTCGGCAAAGGTGATCTCGTCGTAGAGTAGCTGGTCGATGACGTTGACCAGATCGATGGACAGGGTGTTGTTCAGGGTGCGCAGGGTGTCGAGCGGCCGGACGTCGTTGGCATAGACGCGGGTGAATGCCCGGTTGATGGCCTGCATGCCCAAGAGGCCGCCGGTTCCTGCGGTGACGATGAACAAGAGCAGGATACCGATACCGATGCCGAGCCGGACCTTGACGCTCATGGTGCGAAAGAGATGGGTCATGGTTCTTTCCCTTCTACCTTATATAATAGTTTTGGTGGAATGGATGTGTCGTCTCAAGCCGTCGAAAAAGCGGATTCGACATTTTATTCTATCACACCGAACCTGCTGAAAACAGAAGAGATCGCAAAATTTCCCCCCGATTGCCGCGCTTGACGGCTCCCGGGGGAATGATATAATCCGCCAGCCCTCCCTGCGGAGGGAGACCGGCCACCCCGGGGAGTACTCCTTTTTACTGTTCGAAAGATTGATGGAATCGCAAAAAGTGCGATTCCATCGAGTTCACGCTTCGCAACTTATTGAATTATCGTGTCAGGCCTGCACCGACTGCGAGTTTTTACAGGTTCATCAAGATTGATGAAATCGTAAAAACTACGATTTCATCGAGTTCACCGTGTGTAACCCCTTGAATTATCGTGTCAGGCCTGCACCGACTGCGAGTTTTTACAGGTTCATCAAGATTGATGAAATCGTAAAAACTACGATTTCATCGAGTTCACCGTGTGT
>CAYRGZ010000008.1:0-36425 GCA_964423785.1 uncultured Desulfobulbia bacterium | reverse complement strand
ACGGTCTGAGAATACTGCGGTCAGAAACGAAAAAACCCTGCCGGGTGGCAGGGTTTTTTCGTTCGGAACGCTCGTGCCGGAATCAGGCGGCGTTGAAGGCGTCCTGCAGGGGCGGCACAGCCTGCTTCTTGCGGCTCATCATGCCGTCCACCCAGACCGAGGGACCGTCGATCTTGACGTTGTAGGCCTTCTCGACGATGGAGGGATCGTCGGAAACCACCATCACGTCGCTGCCCTCCTTCATGATGTCGGTGAGCAGCAGCAGCACCGTGTGACGGCCGCCTTCTTCCTTCACCTCTTGCAGGGCCTTGTAGAGGTCATCGCGGATGTTCTCGACCAGGGACAGATCGACGAGCTCGAGCTGGCCGATGCCGACCTTCTTGCCGTTCATGTCGAAGTCCTTGTAATCCCGGAAGACGAGATCCTTGGCCGGCACGCCCTCGACCGCCGACTTGGCCTTGAACATCTCCATGGCCCAGGCGTTCATGTCGTCGATGCCGGCGATCTTGGCCAGTTCCTCGCAGGCCTTCTTGTCGTCGTCGGTGGTGGTCGGCGACTTGAACAGCACGGTGTCGCTGATGATGGCCGACAGCATCAGGCCGGCGACGTTGGCCGGGATGGTGACCTTGTTGACGTCGTAGAGGAACTTCAAGACCGTGCCCGTGCAGCCTACCGGCATGGCGCAGAAGAAGATCGGGTTGCTGGTGGTGATGTCGCCGATCTTGTGGTGGTCGATGATCTCCTTGATTTCCGCCTGGTCCAGGTTGTCGGGGGCCTGGGCGATGTCGCTGTGGTCGACGAGGATGAGGGTCTTACCGGCGCCATCGGTCATGATCTCCGGAGCGGCGAAGCCGAATTTCTCGAGAACCAGAGCGGTCTCGGGATTGGGCTCGCCCTGCATGACGGCGACGGCGTTCTCGCCCAGGGCCTTCTTCAGTTCGGCGTAGGCGATGGCCGCGGTGACCGAATCGGTGTCTGGGTTTTTGTGGCCAACGACATAGACGGACATTGTTCTGCCTCCTTTTGTGTATGCTTTATCCCAATGTATCCGGGCCTCGAACCTCTCGACTGAATCGCGGCTCAATCTAATGCTTGCCCCCAGGCGCGTCAAGGAGAAAAATGCCTGGATCCGTGAGCGTTCGGGCGTGCGCCAGATACGTGAAGGCAGGTGGTGAGCGCACGAACGCTCACGGAGCCAGCAAATGGCCTGATGATCGGTACGGAAGGTGGGGTTGATTTTCACGGCCTGCGGTTGTATTACTGTGCTGCTGTGGGCGGTGCCGACGAGGGGAAGGGTGTCCCATCCCCTTGCACCGCGAGATCCCACCATCCCGCGAGGAGGAGAGCATGCGATCCGCGATTATCCCATCATGGACCGGGTCTTCCACCCAGCGGCGTTTGCCGATGCTGGTGCTCCTTTGTCTGCTGGTTCTGGTAGCCGGCTGTGGCAAGTCGCCGACGGAGAAGGCCATCGATCAGAAGGTGTACGAGCGGTTGCTTGCCACCCTGTCCCAGGGAGAATTCGTCAAGATCGCCAGCCACTTCCGGACCAAACCGGAAATAGACCGGTACATGGACCAGAAGCAGGCAAAGGTCTTCCACGTTGCCACCACCGAGGAGGACGGCCGTATTTACGACGATTACCGGCCTGCCGATACATCGACGTGTATCGGCTTCACCCTGGTCTACGATCCGGCCGACAAGCGGCTGGTGGAGATCGGCGTCGGTGTCTCGGAGCGGCTTGCCGCCGCCGCCGAGGCCCTGCTCCCGCAGGCGATCGACAAGGTGGCCCAGAAGAGCGAACCACCTTACCTTGCCCGACAGCTTTATGAGTTCGGTTACGTGCCGCTCAGGGACCGGCGCATCGCCATCGGCATCGAGAAGTTCGTCCTGCCGAAACAGTCCCTCTACAGCGTCGTTTACCGAATTGAGCCCGTGACAAAGGCACAATAAAAAAGCCCGGCAATGACGCCGGGCTTTTTTGGTAATTGGTAAGGTTCGGATTCGGATGACGGGACGGATCAACCGCAGCTCGAGCCGCAGCCGCTGCATCCGCCGCCACCACCGACCGGTCGGGCGGAGTAGATGCTGAATCCGCTGCGGAAGCCGTCGTCGATGAAATCCACCTTGATCTCACCGCAGGCCTGCATGAGATTGCGGTCGATGATGAAGGAGATGCCGTCCTTGTCGAATACCTCGTCGTTGTCCTTTTGCTCATCCAGAGCAAGACCCAGGGAGGGCCCGCTTCAGCCGCCCTGCATGAGCGCGACCCGGATCGCCGAGTCGATGTTGTTTTCCTGCAGGTAGTTCTTCAGGTTGGTCACTGCCAGATCGGTCACTTCAAACATAACGTGCCTCCATGAAAAAGAATGGAAAAACGGAACCCTTGATGTTACGCAAGGGGCTGTTACGTGGGAAGCCATAAAAATATCCCCGCGCGGCGGTCTCCGCCGGGGGGGCTTGGTCACTTCCACTCTCGTTTTCCTATAATGGTAGTACGTCCCATTTGGTTCGTCAATAGTCTGGCGGGATTTCTTCGGGTTTCTTGACCGATGCGGTACGGACGGGAATCTTCTTGAATCCGACCGGTCTCCGCCTATATAATGAGATTTCCAACAGTTGGACAGCCGGTTTCCGGCGGTCGCATTTCAAAGAACACGACGGCAAGGGGAACGCCATGAAGAAACTCGTTATTTCCACCGGCGGCGGTGATGCGCCGGGATTGAATGCGGTGATCTATGCGGTGGTGAAGGCGGCGTACGCCCGCGGGTGGGAGATCTACGGCAGCCGTGGCGGCTACCGAGGGCTTCTCGATCCCGACGAGTTGGTTCGCCTCACCCCGGAGAAGGTGGAGGGGATCACTTCCACCGGCGGCACCATTCTCGGTTCCACCAACAAGGGCAACCCGTTTGCCATGCCGGTGGAGAATCTTGCCGGCGAGATCCAGATCCGCGATGTTTCCGACCGGGTGATGAGGAATTTCAAGCGGATGGGGTTTACTTGTCATATCGCGGTGGGCGGCGACGGCAGCCTGGAGATCGCCCACCGCTTCGTCACCGAAAAGGGGATGCCGGTGATCGGTGTGCCGAAGACCATCGATAACGACCTGCTCGCCACCCAACTCACCTTCGGCTTCGACACCGCCGTTTCCACCGCCACCAACGCCATCGACCGGCTGCATTCCACCGCCAAGAGCCACGATCGGGTGATGGTCGTGGAGGTCATGGGGCGAGAATCGGGCTGGATCGCGCTCAATTCCGGGATTTCCGGCGGGGCGGACGTCATCCTGCTGCCGGAGATCCCCTTCGATCTCGACAAGGTGTGCGACAAGATCACCGACAACGAACTGCACGACAAGCACTACGCCATCGTCGTGGTTGCCGAAGGGGCCAAGGCCAAGGATCACGACATCATCTGCCGGGAAAACCAATGCGAGGTCGGCCGTCAGGAGGTGGTGCTGGGCGGTATCGGCGAATGGGTGGCCCGGGAGATCCGGCAGCGGACGGAGAAGGATACCCGTTCTCTGGTGTTGGGCCACCTGCAGCGCGGCGGTTCGCCCACCACCTTCGATCGGCTTCTGGCCTTGCGATTCGGGGCCGCCGCCGTGCGGCTGGTCGAGGAGGGCAAGTTCAATCACATGGTCGCCCTGGCCGAGGACGGCGGCATGGCCGCCGTTCCCCTGGAGGAAGCGATCAGGGAACGCAAGAAGGTGCCGCTGGACTGCGACAAGATTCTCACGGCCCGTGAAATCGGTATCTGCCTTGGTGATTGAGATCGCCAGGCGGCAAAAGCCACAAAAAAACCGGCCGGATGGCCGGTTTTTTTGTGCTGGTGCAAGGGGCGGCGCGCTTACTGGAGTACCACCCGAGCGTTCAGAGGCTGGACGGGACGGTTGTTGTGGCCGTGCATAGCGTGCTGCAGTTTTTCCGCCTGGGCCGCCGACACGCTGGGATGGTCCTTCATGACGATCCACAGCACCCCTTCCGAGCAGGGCGGCGTGGTGAGCGAACCGTTGAACCGGTAGTAGTCGTGGTTGGCCGGCAGCAGGTCGGCGGCGTTCACCGTGCCGTTGCCGGCCTCGGTCTTGCCCGCCTGCATGGGCATATGGTTCCAGACCTTGGCGATGGTCGGATTTTCAGCCCCTTCCTCGTAGAGGACCGCCACCACCGCGAGATTCCCGTCGGCGTCGGCGTGGACCAGATGGGCTTCAAGCGGATACTCCTTGCCATCGATCTGGTTTTCGCTCGGCGAGTGGAAGTGAAACTGCTTCAGGGTGTAGGTATGGCCGTTGACGGTCAGGGAGGAGCCCGGCGCGTAGTTCACCTGGATGGAGTGCCCGTTGTTGAGCACCTCGACCGAGGTCGGCTGGTAGTGCATGGTCACCGGTGCCAGCTCGGCCTCGACGAAGTCGGTCAGGTTGACCGGCGACTGGTTCTTGCCCTCCTTGCAGGCGGCGAACTTCTCAGACAGATCGCCCCAGTGGGCCGGGCCGCTGTCGCCATGGTAGCCCCAGTGGGCACCACCGTGACCACCCGCCCAGGCCAGGGACGCGGAAAACGCCAACGCCGCCGAAGCAAGTAGAATCTTTTTCATCGTCATACCTCCTTCTCTCTATATATTGTTTCCCAAGCGGTGCAGCCGGTCCCCCTCGGCCGGCTGCTAAAAATGCATTCTCCTTACCACTCCCGGCCGCACTTTGCAAATTTTTTTTGGAAAAATCGGAGTGTTAGCCGTTAACTCGGCCTTCGGGAGGCCGTGGTGTTTTTTTCTTTGCATAATCGCGGCGTATCCTGTATCGTTACAGGTTCGTTTTCGAAACAAGCCAAGCAGGAGGATAACGATCATGGGATTGACCTTTGAATCCAAGGTGTTCGAGACCGAGACCATCACCCTTGCCGACACCGAGGAGCAGATCGTCCGCGGCGGTCGCGACAAATTTTCTCTGTTGCCGCAGGCCTTTGCCGGTATCAAGCAGATCGGCGTCATCGGCTGGGGATCGCAGGGGCCGGCCCAGGCCCAGAACCTGCGTGATTCCCTGGAGGGAACCGACATCAAGGTCGTGGTCGGCCTGCGGGAGGGCAGTTCCTCCTTTGCCGCCGCCCGCGAGGCCGGTTTTTCCGAGGCGGAAGGGACCCTGGGCGAGATGTACGAGGTCATCCGGCAGTCGGACATGGTCATCCTGCTCATCTCCGACGCGGCCCAGGCCCAGACCTACCAGCAGGTCTTCGACAACCTGAAGCCCGGCGCCACTCTCGGGCTGTCGCACGGCTTTCTCGTTGGCTACCTGGAGAGTATCGGCAAGCGTTTTCCGGACAATATCAACGTGGTAGGCGTCTGTCCCAAGGGAATGGGACCGTCGGTACGGCGCCTCTACGTCCAGGGCAAGGATATCAACGGCGCCGGCATCAACTCGAGCTTCGCCATCGAGCAGGACATCGACGGCCGCGCCACCGATCATGCCCTGGGCTGGGCGGTGGCCATCGGGGCGCCGTACATCTTCCAGACCACCCTCACCCATGAGTACCGGTCCGATATCTTCGGCGAGCGGGGCATTCTGCTCGGGGCGGTGCACGGCATCGTCGAAATGCTCTACCGTCGCTACGTCATGCAGGAGGGCATGAGCGAGGAACAGGCGTTCATCGACTCGGTGGAGAACATCACCGGTCCGATCAGCAAGACCATTTCCCACCACGGTATCCTGGCGGTGTACGAGCAACTCGACGACGCCGGCAAGACGATCTTCGAGCGGGCCTATGCCCACACCTACCATCCCGCCTTCGAGATCCTGCTCGAGATCTACGACGAGGTGGCGAGCGGCAACGAGATCCGTTCGGTGATCATGGCCGGTGAGCGATTTGGCCGCTATCCCATGGGCAAGATCGACGGCACCCGCATGTGGCAGGTGGGAGAGAAGGTACGGGCGGCTCGCACCGGCGAGATGCCCAAGATCAATCCGCTCACCGCCGGCGTCTACTGCGCGACCATGATGGCCCAGATCGATCTCCTGATCGAAAAGGGACACTGTTACAGCGAGGTGGCCAACGAGTCGGTGATCGAGGCGGTGGACTCCCTCAATCCCTACATGCACTACAAGGGCGTTGCCTTCATGGTGGACAACTGCTCCACGACCGCCCGGCTCGGCGCGCGCAAGTGGGCGCCGCGTTTCGACTACAACCTGAGCCAGCAGGCGATGGTGGCCTACGATGCCGGCCGGCCGGCGGATGCCGACCTGATCGAGCGGTTCAAGAGCCACAAGATTCATGCCGCCCTGGCCACCTGCGCCACCCTGCGGCCGCCGGTGGATATCGCCGTGGTCGGCTGAGTTTTTTCGTATTGCAGATGAGAAGGAACCGGCGTGTCGTGATTGCGGCATGCCGGTTTTTTTGTGGTCGAGGGCGGAGATATTTTGCTTGTGTCCGTCACCCGGGGATGCGATTATGATGGTGTAACGCCGGCCGTTTTTTTAGGTCGGCAAATCAAAATACGACAAGGGGGGATGGAGATGGCAACGGTACACCGTATTCCTGGGAGTCCCTGGCGGGCGATCATCGAGACGGCGATGTATGCCAATTCGGTCAGAAAAACGACCATGGCGGAGCTGTACGAGCTTGCCCGTCGTCAGCCAGAGGTGATCACCACCACCCATCCCATGTACCAGCCCGAGCGGTTCGGCCTGCCCACCGACGCCCGGGTGCTGGTCTCCAACGACGGAGCGGTGGTCGGCCGCACCGCCCGGGCCCGCATCCTGGTCCGGGAACTCGATCGTGCCGAGGACGACCGGCTGCAGGCCATGCTGCGCGAGGCGGTCTATCGGTTCAACCGCCGGCCTGGCCTCCATCTGGAGGGCATTGTCGGCCTGCATCCCGACTTCATGGTCAAGGCCCACCTGGTCAGTCCAGAGTCCGATGCCAAGAACATGCTGGATTGGGGCCTCAACTTCCTGCCCTTCATGGAGCCGTGGAGCGAAACCTACGAGCGCTCTCGGCGCATCGAGGAGCCGGATATTATCGCCTTTGCCGACCCGGACTGGTCCCATCCCGACTATCCGAACGGCTGCGTCATCATCGACGAGACGCAGAACTGCATCGCCATTCTCGGTCTGCGTTACTTCGGCGAACGCAAGAAGGGCACCCTGACCCTCGCCTGGACCATCGGGGTGCGCCACAACATGGTTGCTTGCCACGGCGGCATCAAGACCATCGGCGATCGGCCACCGGTGGCGGTCTTCGGATTGTCCGGTTCGGGAAAATCCACCATCACCAACAGCCTCGACCACGAGGGGCTTCTGACTAAGGAGGAGGAAGTCACCGTCATCCACGACGACGCCTTTCTCATCGACCTGGAAAACGACTGTTCCGTCGCCCTGGAGCCGAGCCTGTTCGACAAGACCGACGCGGTCTCCTTCGCCGATCCGCTTCTCCGGTACTTCTATTCGGCCCAGAACGTTGGGGTCACCGGCACGCCGGACGGCGGGCGGCGCATCGTGGCCGAGGACATCCGCAACGCGAACGGCCGCTGCATCAAGAGCCGTGATATGTTCCGGCACGCCGATTCCTGCCGGCGGCCGGGGATGGTGATCTGGCTGCAGAAGGACACCAGCCTGCCGCCGATCTGCAAGGTGAAGGGCAGCCGGCTGGCGGTGGCCATGGGCGCGTCGCTGTCCACCATGCGGGCCAGGGGGGTGGAGAACGTCGACCCCCGGGAACTCGACAAGCTGGTCATCGAGCCCTTCGCCAACCCGTTCCGGGTCCATTCCCTGAAGGAGGATTGCGAGCAGTTCCGCAAGCTGTTCAAGATGGGCTGCGAGTGCTACATCATGAACACGCACGCCTTTGGGATCGGCGACGACCTGGTGGACATTCCCAAGGAACTGTCGCTGGCCATCGTCACCCATCTCGTGCGCGGCAACATCCAGTGGCGCGAATGGCGGGGATTCTACGGCATGATGCTGCCCAAGAACGCAAATGAACTCTTCGGTTCGGACTACGACCGCAAGTACAAGCCGCGCCGCACCCAGGCCTACCTTGCCTTCCTGCGCGACCGTCTGCAGGACCGAATCACCTTTCTCTCCAATAAGCGGGACCTGGAAGGCGATATGTCCAACCACTTCATCGCCCTGCTGGTCCAGGCCCGCCACGCCATCGACCGGATTCTGAGCCCGGATCTCTACGTGTAGGCTGTTTTTTCTTCGCTCCGGCCGTTGCCCGGCCGCTGTTGTTCCCCCTGGTAACGGCGCAAGATCAGGGAACCGGTGAGGGCGACGATGCCGAAGGAGAAAACGCTGGCCACCAGAGGCAGACCCGAGGTCTTGAACAGATCGAAGAAAAAGACCTTGATGGCGCCCAGAAAGATCACCGCCAGGGCCACCACCAGGATTTCCCGGTTGCGGCGACGGCCGCCCAGCACCAGGAGGACGATGGCGCCCAGGTTGATGATGATGGTCTGGCCGCAGGCAAAGGCGGCGTCTGCCGTCTGGCCCAGGGCCAGGTAGAGGCCGAGCCGCAGGATGCCGAAGCCGCCGATGAGCCCGGAAAGCAAGAGGATGATCGCCCCGACGTCGCGGCGGTCGAGCCAGGCGAAGTAGGCCGAGTCCTGAACCGGCGGCTTATGGTTGCGGCACCAGGCGTACTGGAAACAGGCGGTGAGAAAGAGGGTGCCGGCGGCGATGGCGTTGCTGGTCGGGGCGGCGAGTTGGTCCGGCATGGTGACGAGGACGGTGAGGCAGACCGTTCCCTGCAGAAGATAGGATGTGAAGCGGACTCCGCCGCTGCGCCACCAGTGGGCGGCAAGGCTGAGTGCGAGGGCGGTGATGGAGAGGATCGGCAGGGTGGGCACCCGACCGATGGCAAGCGGCAGGCCGACTCCAAGTCCCAAGACCCCGGCGAAGGTGAAGGCGTTGCATCCAGGCGCTCCTTTCTGTCGGCGGTTGGCGGCGATACCGGCCAAGAGCAGGAGGAGCACGGCGTTGCCGGCTGCGGCGAAACCGACGACGACCCGGTCGGCATCGGCGGTGCCCCCGTAGGCGGCCAGCAGGGCGAGGCCGGTGGCGATGGTGGGCAACATGCCGTGCAGGAATCCGAGTGGCCGGTTGTCCTGGAGTACCCGTAGCAGGGTGGAGCCGTAATAGAGGAGCAGAAAGCCGATCAGGCAGGGAAAGAACCAGGCATAGGCAAGCTCGTCCGGTATCGGCTGTCGCCTGTCCAGGGGCACCGACAGCTTGAAGCTCCATAAGAGCCAGAAGAGGATTGCGAGACCGAGCGCCGGCCAGCGCAGGCCCGGGGCGAGCTGTCTGCGTCCCGCCACCAAAGTTGCCAGGCCGCCGGTCCAGAGGACCAACGCCGCGGCGGGAAAATGCGGGTGGGGAAAATCGATGGCCACCGCGACGCTCCCCGCGCCGAGGACGCCGGCGGTGAGCAAGGTGCCGTGCCGGAACTTGATGCCCATGACCGCCATGACCGCCTGGGCGGCGAGCAGGAGTGCAAAAGCGGCGCCGGTTCCCAGGGTGGCGAACCTGCCGTGGGTCTCGAGGATGATGGTGCACAGCAGAAAGGCGCCGCAGAGGGGGAAGACCGGGGCGACATCCTGCCCACGGTCGTACAGCCGCCATCCCCAACCGATGAGCAGGCCCGCGTAAGCCACGCCGAGGATCGAGCCGAGCTGCAGGTTGACGATACCCTCATCGGTGATGGTCCGCAGGATGAGGGCGACCACCAGCATGAAACAAACGGCGGCCAGCCGCGGCAGCAGACTGCCGCTGCCCACCGTGGTCCACATTCGTTCCGGATCGGCCATGGCCGGCCGACGGACCACCGGCTCCACCTCTGGAGGGACGGCCACCTTGCCCTTCTCGATGGCTGCCACCCGGGCCGACAGCTGATCGACCCGTTGCAGCAGATAGCCGAGTTGGTCGGCGAGCTGCGCGACCTTGCGTTCCAGTTTTAAGTCCGCTTGCTCCATCTCCTTCCCCTTCCCTTGCTTTTTCTCCGCCGTTTGCTGCTAGTAGCTTGATGTTCCGACTGTTTTTCGGCATCACCGTTGGCCGGTGCCTCCAGGTCGGTCATCGATGTGAAATAAATCCTTGCCAAGCCGGTGCTGGGTCTTTATATTGCCCCTGTACCACAACGTGGTATCTGGGTTATTTGCATACTTTTGGCAGGATGTCAATACGGAAACGCAAACGCGTGAAGGAGGTGTTATGGGCAAGACATAGATCTCATTCGATTACGCCAGGTTAGTCGATGTCACGTCGTGACGTCGGCCGTCCCGGCGGACCATCATTGAGGGGTAAGGAAGGAGTCGAAAAAGCAATGAGAGGAGAAGGTGTATGAAGAACCACGTGCTGCGGCCGCTTTGGGCCTCGTTGGCGATCATCGCCCTGGTGCTGCTCGCGCGGTCGGCGGTGGTGCCGAAGGATTTCGGTGTCCACGGCCACCGGGCGGACGGCAAGAACTTCACCTTCAGCTTCCATCGGCTGGGGGCCATCGATGACTGGAAGAAGTTCAAGGTGAAGTATCGGGGCAAGGAATACTGCGAGGAATGCCACGAGGAAAAGGTGGCCGAAAACATGTCCTCCAAGCACCGGGTCATCCAGTGCGAGAACTGTCACGGTCCGGCCGTCGATCATCCGGACGATCCGGAGTCGCTCGCCATCGACCGATCCCGGGATCTCTGCCTGCGGTGCCACGCCTACCTGCCGTATCCGGGCAGCCACCGGTCCGAGATGGCGGCCATCGATCCGGCGGAACACAATCCCGGTGAGGCCTGTGCCGACTGTCACAATCCCCATCATCCAAATCTGGAGGACATGGAATGAGCTGTTCGAGACGAGATTTCCTGCGACGTTCCATCAAGGGGGGCATTGCCGCTTCTCTGCCCTTGTCCGCCTTCAAGTTCCTGTCACCGGCCCAGGCGCGGGCCCTGGTTACGGACTCCAATCTGCGGTGGGTGTTTCTGGTCGATACCACCAAGTGCGTGGGCTGCGGCTTCTGCGTCAAGGCGTGCAAGCTCGAGAACGAAGTGCCTTACGAGGTGCCGGTGACCCGTACCTGGGTCGAACGGTACGTGATTACCAAGGACGGTAAGTTCCACGCCGATACGCCGATGGGCGGTCGGGACGGGTTCACGAGTCAGAAGGTCGACGACGAGGAGATCCCGGCCGAGGAGATCGCCAAGGCCTTCTTCGTGCCCAAGCTGTGCAACCAGTGCGAGAACCCGGCCTGTGTTCAGGTCTGTCCGGTGGGGGCCACCTTTCAGACCCCGGATGGCGTCGTCCTCGTGGACCGTACCTGGTGCATCGGCTGCGGCTACTGCATCATGGCCTGTCCCTACGGCGTCCGCTTCTTCCATCCCGAACACAAGGTGGCGGAAAAGTGCACCTTCTGCTATCACCGAATCACGAAAGGCATGACGACCGCCTGTGTCCAGGCCTGTCCCTTCGGCGCCCGCCGGATCGGCAACTTCAAGGATCCCGACGACCCGGTGACCAAAACGATCCTGACCGAGCGGGTGGCGGTGTTGAAGGATGAGTATGGAACCAAACCGCAGGTCTATTACATCGGCCTGGACAGCAACGTGAGGTGACGCCATGAGTGAATTGTACGTGCACGGTCTCGAATGGACCGTCAAGGATCTCTTTTGTTATCCGAACGAGTTCATCTATTGGAGCATCCAGATCGTCATGTATCCGTACATGACCGGTCTCGTCGCCGGTGCCTTCGTCCTCTCCTCCCTCTACCACGTCTTCGGGCAGAAGGACCTGAAGGACATAGCCCGTTTCGCCCTGGTCTTTTCCCTGGCCCTGCTGCCGGTGGCCACCATGCCGCTGCTCATGCATCTGCAGCAGCCCTTCCGGGCCTTGAACCCAATGTTTACGCCCCATTTCACCTCGGCCATCGCCGCCTTCGGCATCGTCTTTTCCACCTACGGCATGATCGTTCTGAGCGAGATCTGGTTCGTGTACCGGACCTATTTCGTCGAGCAGTATCATGCCCTGCAGGGCAAGGAAGGATTCGGTAACAGGCTGCGGCGGTTGGTGTACGCCGTCTTCACCCTCGGCGCCTTCGACACCTCGAAAGAAGCGGTGGCCAAGGATCACAAGGCGGTGACGATCCTGGCCGGCGTCGGTATTCCGGTGGCCTGCTTCCTGCACGGCTATGCCGGCTTCATCTTCGGATCGGTCAAGGCCAACGCCCTGTGGATGTCGCCGCTCATGCCGGTCATCTTCATCATGTCGGCGGTGGTCTCCGGTATTGCGCTGTGCATGGTGACCTACATCGTCATCATGGAGTTCAAGAAGTTCCAGGCCATTCTTGCCCGGGGACGCGGAGATAAATCGGTCCAGATCATCGGCGGGGTGGAGATCGACGTCATCCGCAAGGCGAGCCGTTATCTCATCGGCTTCATGGTTGCCGCCATCTCCCTGGAGCTCCTCGACCTCATCTTCCGGGGGTACACGGCGATGAAGTCCTGGGACATCCTGCGCTCGGTGATGTACGGCAAGGACTTCGTCAACATCTTCGTGCTCCAATACGGCATCGGCAACCTCCTGCCCTTCATCATGTTGCTTTGTGGTCGGACCACCATCCGGAAGACCGCCATCGCCTGTCTTTTGGTACTGTTCGGCGTCTTCATGATGCGGTGGAACGTCGTCATCGGCGGCCAGGCCTTCTCGCTCTCCTTTGCCGGCTACATGCACTACCATCTGCCCTTCATCCCCCACAACCTGGAAACCTTCAAGGAGGGGTTCTTCGGCGCCCTGACCGTGGCCGTCACGCCCTTCGTCATCTTCTACGTCCTCAACAAGTTCGTCCCGGCTATCAACTACGGGACCGAGGAGGCCAATCCGGCGAGCCATTGAAACGGCTGGCCTGTCTGGTCTAGCCCTATGCGCCGTACCAAAAAGGCAGCCCACGCTTGGGCTGCCTTTTTTGATACGGCATCGATCGACTCAGGAGTGCACGTATCAGGCCGGCCCCTGTGGGGCAAGGCTGGCGGCATCAGCCGCCGCGTGAGACTTCCTCAACTTGTTCTCGTATGACCGCGCGGACCTGCTCTTGCCTGCCAGGTTTGACATTCTGCACCACCCCTCTTATTCTGTGCATATCACAGAAGCCGAATCTCGCGCCATCTCCTGACCCCTTGCGGCCGCTGGAACCTTGGAAAGAAACGGCGACATGTAAGTTATAGGCGCCCTCGTTGTCGCGCGAGCGATGCGAGCGGTGATAAGAAATAACTATTAATTCCAACAAAGGAGAACGCCATGCGCAACAAACTAGCAATCCTCACCCTTGCAATGCTGACCGCCCTGACCATGGCTGCCACCGCCCTGGCCGTGCCGACGTCACTCACCGTCCGGGTCAAAGCCCATGACGCCAAGTTCCTTGGCACCGGCGTGGGCGACATCCAGGTGACGGTACGCGATTTCTACAGCCGCGAGATCCTCTCCCAGGGAATGATTACCGGCGGCACCGGTGACACCGCCGTGCTGATGAAGAAACCTCGGGAGCGCAACACTGTGCTTTCACATCAGAAAGGCACCGCCGGCCTTACTGTTACCCTTGATATCGACACCCCCAGGAAGTTACTGGTGGAAATCGATGGTCCCATGAGTGCGGGAACCGACATCCATCACGACAGCAAGACCACTTGGCTTATTCCGGGTCAGGACATCAAGGGGGATGGCCTGCTCTTCGAGATGTACGGCCTGATCGTCCGCAATTACCGTCCCACCCAGCACCAGTTTTTACGCAAGGGTGAAACCGCGGTGATCGGCGCCCATGTCACCCCCATGTGCGGTTGCCCCGTCCGGCCAGGATTTCTCTGGGATACCAAGAACTATAAGGTGACTGCCATAATCACCAAAAACGGCAAGAAGCTGGCGGAACTTCCCCTCAAGTACGCGGGCAATATCAGCGATTTCGAAAGCAGCTACACTTTCAGCGAGGCCGGAACCTACAAGATCACGGTGGTCGCTAGTGACGACAAGAACAACCAGGGGGTGGACACCACCTCCTATGTGGTGCTTCCCGCCGAGAAGCTGGCCAAGATCGCCGGCAAATAAAGCCCAGCCCGAAAGCGCCTGTTGCAACCTCGATTTTTCGGAATGCGCATAGTAAAAATCCGGCCCCTCTGGGGTCGGATTTTTATTTGAATTAGAACACTACCGCTGAAACGGCCGACGTCCGGCCTGCCCCTCATGCCGGCATCGATCGACTCAGCGATGCGCGTATCAGCCGGCCGGCAACAGCGGCTGGCCAGCGTCGGTTGCCGTCGCCGTCGCAACGGCAGGGCGGGGTGGTTCTTCTTCTTGCGTGTTGGAGGTACCCGTGATCATGGCGCCGATGCGCTTGACGATGGCGGTGAGTTCCCCGGATGCCTTGAACATGTCGTTGGCCGTGGCCGCCGCCTCTTCGGCCAGGGCGGCATTCTGCTGGGTGGTCTTGTCCATCTCGTTGATGCCGATGCTGATCTGGTCGATACCGACCGCCTGTTCCTTGTTGGCATTGGCGATTTCGTCGAGAAGGGCGGCCACCCTGCCAGCGCCCTCGGCAACCTCCTTGAAGGCCTCGGTGGCCTTACGGACGAGATCGGCGCCGCCTTCGATGCGCTGCACGATGTTCTCGATGAGGGTCGAGGTGTTGCGGGCCGATTCGGCCGAGCGGAGGGCCAGGTTGCGGACCTCGTCGGCCACCACTGCGAAGCCGGCCCCGGCCTCGCCGGCCCGGGCCGCCTCCACCGCCGCGTTCAGCGACAGCAGATTGGTCTGGAAGGCGATCTCGTCGATGGTCTTGACGATGGCCTGGGTCTCTTCGCTGGCCGCCCGGATGTCGGCCATGGCCTTGTTCATGTCTTCCATGAAGATATAGGCCTTCTCGGCGATTTGCTTGGTGGACTGCATTTCGCTGTTGGCCAGGGCGGTATTGTCGGCGTTCTGCTTGACCATGCTGGTCAATTCTTCCAGGGAAGCGGACGATTCCTCGGTGGCCGCCGCCTGGTTGGATGCCTGGTTGGCGAGATTGTCGGCCGCCTCGGAGAGACTGGCGGCAAAGGTTCTGATGCCGGTGGCGCTACCGTCCAGTTGGATGGCGGTGTCGGAAAGGGGGAGGATGAGATTTTTCCGGAAAATGATCCAGCAAGCGCCGGCCGTCAGGATCACCACGGCCAGCAGTATGGTCTGCAGGACCAGTATCCTCTCGAGATTGTTGTTTTTTTCGTATAGAAAAACAGCCTCGTTCATGGTCTTGAGGAGAGGAATGTTGGTGGTGCGGATATGGTCCATGGCCTCGGCAAGGGCCGGATCGGCGGCATCGGTGCCCAGCACCGTCTTGACAGCGGCTGCAAAGGGGGTCCACATGTCCTGGACCTCCAGGAGTTTGGCACGGATCTCCGGATCGGTGGTGGGCTGCAATCCCTGGTCGGGGTCACCATCCAAGAGACCTTTCAGGGTCTTGTCGAAGAGGTGGGCCGTGTTCTGGAGATCGTCGGCAGTCTGACGACGCAGCTGCTCGTCCTGCAGGGTGGAGAGAAGGAACGCTTCCTTCGACATCTTCTGGGTCAGCATCCGCTGGCGGCCGGCCAGGTTGATCGCCCGGGCAGCGGCCTTCTGCTTGGTGACCACCGTGTACACCATGGCGGTGTTGGCAAGGCCGATGACCACAAAGACGAGCAGTACTACGGAAAGTTTTCCTTGCAGGCCGAAGGTGCGAAGCATTCTGAAACCTCCTTCTTACTTACTTCACGCATCGACATGGGTATGGGAACGGGCACGGCCGTCGCCACCTTTGATCGGAACGGCTCGCCGCCAGCCTTTTCATTATACGCCGTCGATGGGGGGGAGAGGAAAGAAATAAACGATACGGCGGTTTCAGATGGGCGGCGCAATGGTCACCACCACCCGCATGTCGGTGGTCGCCCGAATCCCGTGGGGTTCGGCGATGTCGCTGATGAGCACGTCGCCGGGTTGGGCGGTCAAGGTGTTGCCGTCGCCGGCCAGGAATTCCCCCTCGCCCTCGAGGACGAGAATGGAAAGCTGGCCCTCGACGTCGTGGCTGTGGATGGGCAGTTCCTGGCCGGCCTTAAAGTTGAAGTTGATGATCTTGAAGTAGGGCGAGTCGTGCACCAGGAACATCTTGGGGCCTTGATCCCGGAATTGGGCGGTCTCGGCCAGGGCGATGCGTTTCATGATTTCTCCTCGTCTATCAGTCTGTTGAAAAAGCCATCCATGGCTTTTTCAGCCATCGGATGGCCAAGGCAAAACTCATCCATCCCCGCGAATTCCTTGGTTTTTTCGAAACTGGCGGATTCGGCGACACGTCTCTGTGGGCGCCCGCAGCCCGTTTTTCAACGAGTTGCTATGGCCGGTTCAGTCCTCTTCCAGGGTGATTGCCTCCACCGGACAGGAGCTCACCGCCTCTTCGATATCGCAGGTGTCACACTTGTCCGGCCCGATGACCACGGATTTCTCGTCCTGGATCTCGAAGACTTCGGGGCAGAATTCGGCGCACAGGCCGCAACCGATGCATTCTTGGGTGTCGACGACGGGTGTTGCCATGGGATCCTCTCCTTGTGGTGGTGATATTCATCGTGATGAAAGGCGCGCGGCGGCGTACAGTGCCGACCGACGCCAAGGCTCAATCCAGGAGCCGTTTTTCGCCGGTGATCTTCTGGATGGCGCCGATGGCCTGGGTCACCTCCAGGACGCCCAGGTAGTCGCCGGCCTCGTTGTAGACCGGATAATAGCGGATGAGGATCTTGTCACCTCGGAAGTCGATCCAGAATTCCGCCTTGTCCCGGGTTCGGTTCTTGAACCCCTCGACGATCGCTTCCACCATGGCGACGCTCTTTTCCGGATGGCAGCGGGTCACCTTGCGGCCGATGACCGACCGGGTGCGGGGGAAGATCTTTTCCTTGTCCAGCCGGTTGAAGTAGGCCACCGTGTCCTCGGCGTCCACGAAGGTGACCTCGAAGGGCAGGGTCTCCATGATCGCCTCGATCTGCTCGTAGGACAGGTTGTGGATGAGCCCCTTTTTCTTCTCGCCGACGGTCTCCACCTCTTCCACCATCCGCCGGTACTTCTCGTGGGCATCCGGCCCGTAGGTGGCGGTGTCCAGTTCGACGAAGGCGGCGAGCAGCTCGCCGGTATCGGTCTCGTCGAACACCCGCCGGGCCATGGGATAGAGGACGTCGTTTTCCTTCCAGATGTGTTCTGCCCGCACCTGCAGGTACTCGATGCCCCGCTGCCGGAACTGCTGTCGTTCGTCCTCGGACATCGAGGCGAGACTCGCCGCCTGCTGGTTCATGGTGGCGAGCAGCTCTCGTTCCATGGCGTGCTCGTGGAGCATGACGCCGATGGGGCCCCCCTCGGTGGGGATGCCGCGGGCCTGCATACGCGGAAACAGGAAGTCTTCCTCCTTACGGTTGTGGATCTTGTCGCCGAACTCGAGCAGGAAATCGACGGCCCGGCGGAAGGGCACCGGGTTGCGGGCCGTGGCCTCCAGATCGTCGAGGCATCCCTTGAGGACGCTCATGGCCCGTTCGATGAGTTCGTGTTCGGCGATGAGCAGGTCATCCCATCGTGTGAATTTCATCCCTTTCCTCCTTGTCGCAGGATAGCCGGCGGGGACCGGACAGTCTGGTCCCCGCCGGTTCCGGGGTCGTGATCAGTGGCGGGCTGCTTCCCGGATCATCCGTTCGGCCTCGGCCTTGATCTCGACGAGATCCTTTTTCAGCTCGGCCAGACCGTACCAGGTGACGTAGTCGGGATTCATATGGAAGGCACCCTGGAAGGCGCGCATCCGGTGTTCCAGGAACATGACGTACAGGGTCTGCTCGATGGGGGTCATGGTGTCGTAGAAGGTGAGCAGATCCGGGTAGGCGGCTTTTCCTTCCTGGGGCTTGATGATACCCCGCTTGTACAGATCGGCGACGATCTCGATGGCCTCGGCCATCAGTTTGTCCGCCTCCTTGATCATCATGTCGGCGTTGTGCAGGTTGGTCTCCGCGTACTTCTTGCTGTGGCACTTGGTGCAGACCGCGATCATCCGCTGCCGTTCAGCCTGCCATTCCTCCTTGGTGAGGCGGGCCACCTTGCCGGCCTTGACCACTTCCAGCCGGGCGGTGGGCTCGCCGTTCGGATCGAGGACGTGCAGCCCCTTCAGGATCGTCGCCCGATAGCCCATCCACTCGGGATCGTCCTCCGGCAGCCGCAGTGCCAGGAAGCCCCAGGCGGTCATGACGTTGTGGTTGCCGTTCTCCATATGGCAGGTCTGGCACTTGGGCGCCCGGCCGGTGTCACCCTCGGTCAGGTAAATGACTCCGTGCTTGGAGGAGGACCACATCTCCCATTGCGGATGGTCGAAGCCCATGTGGCAGGTACGGCAGGCCTCCGGCCGCTGCGCCTCGGCCTTGGAGAACTTGTGGCGGGTGTGGCAGGAGTCGCACGGCGAGCCGTACCGGGAATCGGCCCGGACCTTCTCGTCCCGCACACCGACCTTGTGACAGCCGCCGCAGCCCTTCAAGCCCTGAATGTAAGCGTGGGGCTGGATGGCGTTGGTGGGCATGGCGCTCATGGCGATCCAGCCAGCGGCGTGTTTGCCGGCCATGTACTGGTCGTGCTGTTCCTCGTGGCATTGCTGGCAGGTCTTCTCCGTCGGCATGACCGCCTTGGCCGCGTCGTCGGCCTTCTGGTGGGCCTCCCCGTGACAGGAGGAACAGTCTACTTCGCCGCTCTTGCCCATGGCCCCGGCGAGGAAATCCTTAACGATGTTCGGGGTCACGGTGCGGTGGCACTGGATGCAGATGCTTTCCGCCGCTTGACCCAAGGTGGGTAGGGTCAAGATCAGGGCCATAAGGCAGGCCAGGATGATGGGGGAAAAACGTTTTCCATGCATAGCAAACCTCCTTCTCTGTAGTGGTGCGTTTTTTACCGCCGCAGCAACGCATCCTGGCAGTCCGTTTTTCAACGGGCCGTTGGATGGTTGTCACGACGATCCCTTTGATTATAGCAGGATACTTTGCAGAACGAGCGAAAAACCTTGACCCATGTCAAGGAAAGGAAAAAAAAAGTCACCAGAGATCTGCGCGGCGGCGGGGTCAGCGGAAGAGCGGGGGATGAAAGGAGAGGGTGGCGGTGGCGGAGTCCATGGTGGCCGGCAGACCATGGGGTACGGTCAGGTTGCGGCTGCTGTGCCCGACCGGAAAGTTGGCCCAGACCGGAATGTTGTCGGTACACTCCAGGATCCGGTTCCAGACCGTTGCCGGTTTGCCGCCGTCGATGAAGGTGCCGAGGATGATGCCGGCCGGCTCGGCCAGCTTGCCGGCCAGGTGCAGTTGGGTGATCATCCGGTCGAGTCGGTAATCGCTCTCCCCGACATCCTCGAGTAAGAGGATGGCGCCGGTGTAATCGGGGACGTACGGCGTGCCGAGTAGCGAGCAGAGCGAGGCGAGATTGCCGCCCAGAAGGGGGCCATGGGCCGTACCGGGCCGCAGCACCTGCAGGTTGCCGGTGTGGATCGGCGGCGGTGCGGCGCTGGTCAGCATGGCGCCGAACTGGCGGATACCGTCGGTGTCGTCGTCCGCCAGGCTGGTGACCACCGGGCCGTGCAGGGAGGAGAGGCCGCTTTGCTGATACAGGGCACTGTGCAGGATGGTGATATCGCTGAAGCCGACAAGGAGCTTCGGCTGCTGGCGGAAGATGGTGAAATCGAGATGGGGCAGGAGCCGCAGGCAGCCGTAACCGCCGCGCGCCGCCATGATCGCCTGGATGGAGGGATCGCGCCACATGGCCATAAGCTCCGCGGCCCGTTCCTGGTCGCTGCCGGCCAGGTAGCCGTCGGTTGCCGGCAGCTCCGGCCGGCAGCGGGTGGTGAATCCCAACTGGTGCAGGATACGGCGGCCGGCGGCGAACCGCTTCTGATCGCGGACGGGGCCGGCGGGAAAGACGATGCCGATGCAGTCTCCCGACCGCAGGGGGGGCGGCTGGCGTGGTTTTTCAGGGAATTCCCTGGCAATGCCCTCACCCCCCGGCAGTTGTACGCCTCCTTGGGCCCAGTTTATCTGGGCATGGGTGTTACCGGCAGAGTTCATGGTAGAGGAGCAGCCCATCCAGGGTGAGATGGGGATCTATGGTCGTGATGGAAGGTGCATACGGGGCGATCACCTGGGCCATGCCACCGGTGGCGACGATGGCGGGCGATGAGGGCTGCATCTCGGCGGTGATACGGCTGAGCAGGGCCTCCACCATGCCGCCGTAGCCGAACAGGATACCGGCCCGGATCGCCGATACCGTATCGGTGCCGATGGCGGTGGTCGGCCGTTCGCCGAGGTCGATACGGGGCAACTTGGCGGTCCGGGCCGCCAGGGCGTCGACGGCCAGCGCCATGCCGGGCAGGATGGCGCCGCCGATGTAGTCGCCGTCGCCGTTCACGCAGTCGAAGGTAATGGCGGTGCCGAAATCGACGATCACCGCCGGGAAGCCATACTTGTGCCGGGCGGCCAGCGCGTTGACGATCCGGTCGGCGCCCACCTCGGCCGGGAACTGGGTGCGCACGGTCATGCCGCCCACCGGCTCGGCGGTGACGTACAGGGGGTGAAGGCCGAGATAGTGCTCGAAAAAGGAGTCCAGGGCAAGTTTGAAGGATGGCACGACCGAGGCGACCACGGCGGCGCGGACATCGGCCAGGGATCGCTGGCGCAGCTCGAAGAGCCCGTGCAGGCTGGCGGCCAGTTCGTCGGCGGTCTGGCGCCGGTCGGTGCGCAACCGCCAGTCGGCCACCAGCCGGCGGTTCTGGAACAGGCCGATGGTTGTATGGGTGTTGCCGACGTCGATGGCAAGCAGCATGGTTTTTCTCCCGTTGTTACCGCACCCGCCGCAGCCGGCCCCGTCCCCCGATCACCGCGGCCGCTACCGTTCGGCGCAGCCGGCGCTTGAGACGCCACCGATTCCAGTAGGTGCGCAGTCCCCGGGTGGGCCGGATTTGTTCCGCCAGGGTTTTTTCGGGTTCGAAATAGAGATCGAGCAGGTGGTGGACGCCGGCGCGTCCTCGGCCGAGGAAGCTGGTGCAACCGGCGCAGTAGGCGATGATGGGCCGGTGGCCGGCCTCCCGGTGGCGTTTCTCGGTCCAGGTGGCGGCAAGATCAGCCTGGAAATGGGGAACCGAAGCCCCCTCGCCGCAGCAGAAGGTGCGCCGGGCCCGGTGGCGCATCTCCTCGACGGCAAGACCAATGGAGGTCACCGTTCGGCGGACCGCGGCGTGGACCTCGGGAACGAAGCGGGTGGAGCAGGCGTCGTGGACCGTCACCGGCGGACCGTCGACACGACGTGCCGGGGGCGGCAGTGCCTCGTAGATCGTCTGAACGGCAAGATCGTCGGCGTGGCCGGCCAGGGTCTGGTGGCAACTGGGGCAGGCGACCAGGACCTTTTTTATCCCCCACCGGACCAGGGTGGTCCGCAACTCGCCGAAGCGTTGGTGGAAGAGATCGTCCCGGCCGAGGTCGTGGCTGATGGTGGAACAGCAATCGAGCACCACGCCGAGGGAGGGGATGTCGCGGCGTAAGAGGGTGACGACGTCCTCCACCCGCCGGGGCCGGCTGCCGGCCAAGGCGCAGCCGGGGAAAAAAACGGTGTCACACCCTTCCGGCAGGGCCCAGAACGAAAAGAGCGGCGAGATCCCCCGATCTTCGTAGGCGGCGATCCGGCGGTGCTGGGGCAGGATACCGTCTCCCGAGGCCACGGTCCGGCTGCGTAGCGCCAGGAAGAGCCCGGCAGGATCCAGCTTTTCCGGGCAGACCGCCTCACAAAGACCACAAAGACTGCAGGCGAAGGCAGAGACCGGCAGCGGCCGGCCGGCCAGGATCCGCTCGGCTGCCTCCTTGGGGGTGCCGCATTCCGTGAGAAAGGCGCATTGCCGTACGCAGGCCTGGCATTCGGTACACTTCTGCGTAAGAGTGGAGGCCAGCCGTTCCAGGTCTTGGTGGTGGGAATGCATGGGATCGGGGAGAGGTTGTGCAACAGGGATGTGGAGTCGCCGGCCATCGTGATTCGTCATGCTGTAATGACCGGCGCTGGTTGACAATCGTTGTCGAAGAATTTAGAGGTACCAGGAGCACGGCAAAAAATCAAGAATCCCAGGGCGGCTCGCCAGCCGCGTAGAGGAACATGCCATGTATCTGCTCGTGATCACCACCGTGGACAATGAAGAGGCGGCCCGCACGCTTGCCGATATCGTTCTCGGCCGGCGGCTCGCCGCCTGTATCCAGATCATCGGCCCGATGACCAGCATGTACTGGTGGCAAGGGAAGCAGGAGACGGCCCGGGAATGGCAGCTGGTGATGAAGACGCGCGACGACCGCTATGCGGAACTGGAACGTTGCATCCTTGATCATCACCCCTACGATTGCCCGGAGATCGTCGCCACCGCCATCCAGCGCGGCAGCACCGCCTATCTGCGCTGGCTCGACGACGAGGTGGGCGATGGGGCGTGACGAGGGGCGGAGCCCGGCCGGCGGCAAGGCGGCGGAACGGCGCCGGGGCCGCCGCCGGCAATTCACCTGCCATTGCTGCCGCAGGACCGTGCCGTACTGTTTCAATTGCCCGTGCGGTTTTGCCATTTGCCCGGATTGCTTCCAGGAGAATCTCTGGGGGCTCAGCAACGGGCCGACCTGGGTCTGCCCCGACTGCGGCCGGGTGCGGATGACGTAATGCGGTGCCCTGCGAGTTCTGACGGCCTTGATCCAGGTCAAGGCAGGGAATCCGTGGCCGTGCTATCCTGGCTTGTAACAGCGAAAGAATGTTGTACCCAAGGAGGTTCGGCCATGGCCCGTCGTGATGATGACGATACGGGACGCCGCAATCTGCCCGTCCTGCGGCTCGTCGTACAGAGTGGTTTCCTGGTGTTCTGCCTGTGGATGGGCTACCGCTTCTTTCTCTTCTATCAGTGGGCGGTGGGCGCCAGCGACCGCTTCGTGCCCCGGCCGCCCTCGGTGGAGGGGTTCTTGCCGATCAGCGGGCTGCTCGGCCTCAAAAAACTCATGCTCACCGGCCGCTGGGATTCCATCCACCCGGCCGGCCTCACCATTCTGCTCACCGCCATCGTCATCGGTCTGGTCTGGCGTAAGGGGTTCTGTGGCTGGATCTGCCCGGTGGGTGCGGTCTCCAATCTGGCGGAACGCGCCGGCCGGCGCATGGGAATATTGCTTTCCCCGCCCCGGTGGCTCGACCTGCCGCTTTTGGCGGGCAAGTACCTGTTGCTCGCCTTTTTCCTGTACGTCATCTTCTGGAAGATGGATCTGGGTCAGGTGATCGGCTTCATGCGGACGCCGTACAACATCGCCGCCGATGCCAAGATGCTGCACTTCTTCCTGCAGCCCTCCACCCTGGCGGCAACGATCCTGGCGGTGCTGGTCGTGGTCTCCTTCGTGATCCGCAATTTCTGGTGCCGGTATCTCTGCCCCTACGGAGCGTTGCTGGGACTGTTGGCCCTGGTGGGACCGGTGGCGGTGCGGCGCGACGAGGAGGCCTGCATTCACTGCTCCAAGTGTGACCGGGTCTGTCCCACCGCCGTCCGCGTGAGCACCAAGGAGGTGGTGCGGTCCGCCGAGTGCATCGGTTGCCTGGAGTGCGTGGCTGCCTGTCCCCGCCGGGATTGTCTCACCGTGACGGCGCCGACCCGGCGGCGGCTGCCGTGGTGGGGCCTTCCCGTCGCCGTGCTGGCGACGTTTTTCGCAGCCTACCTGGTGGCCGTGGCCACGGGCCACTGGCAGACTTCCGTTCCTCTCGACACCTTCAAGGCCGTCTATCGGGCCAGCTCCGGCTTGAGCCATCCCTCCTTCTGAAACGGCCGGCGGGGAATATTCCTTAGCCCTTGCTGTTCCGTATTGCGTATGGCGGCGGCGGGGGTGTATCGTGTTGATGATCTTCCCATCAAGCCAGGCACAAGGAGGTGGGTTATGGACGCACTGGAATGTATCAGGACGCGGATGAGTATCCGCAAGTTTCTCGACCAGCCGGTGGATCGGGCGCTGATCGAAGAGGTGCTCGAGGCGGCCCGCTGGGCGCCCTCCTACAAGAACAGCCAGCCCTGGGAGGTAATGGTCCTGACCGGAGAAAAGAAGGCGGCCCTCACCGCCATGCTCGTCGAGCTGTTCGAGAAGGGAGCCCCGCCCACTCCGGACCTTCCCGAACCGCAGGAGTGGCCCGCCGCCGAGGCGGCTCGTATCGAACGGCTCTATCGGATGCGGGCCGAGGCCACCGGCATCGATCTCTCCGATCCCGAGGTGATCCGGAAGGCAAAACTGGCGAACTTCGCCTTCTACGGGGCGCCGGTGGCCGTCTATCTCTACCAGGACGGCACCCTGTCTCCCTGGTCGCTCTTCGATCTCGGACTCTTTGCCCAAAACTTCATGCTGGCGGCGCATGCCAAGGGGCTTGGCACCGTTCCCCAGGCCTTTGCCACCGATTATGCGGCCGAGACCAAGGCGTTTTTGGGGATTCCGGCGGAGAAACGGCTGGTCTTGGGGCTGTCGGTGGGATATCCGGATACGGCGTCACCGGCCAACGCCCTCCGCACTGATCGTGAGTCGGTGGCCGCCTTCACCTCCTGGTTGGCGTGACCGGTGCGGTCCCGTGCCGGTTTCGCCGCCGGCGATGACCGGCGGCGGGATCAGGCCGCATCCCGCTGTTCCGCGTGCGCCAGGAAAACCGGGTCGGCGCCTGTGGCCGGAAAATCGTTGAAGTAGAGGCCCTGCACCCGTTCGGCGCAGTGGGGGCAGCCCTGCATCCATAGGATGTGGTGCCGATAGCGCAGCCGGGCCAGCTGCCGGCAGATCCACTGGCTGCGGGCGCACTCCAGACAGTAGCACAGGGTCCACTCGTCGCCGAGCAGGGCGGCGGCGCATTCCCGGCAAACCGGGATCACCAGTTCCCGGACGACGATTTCAGTGTGTTCCTCCTGTCGGTAGCCGATGGGGACGACGAGATAGTCGCAGGCGGGATAATCGGATTGGACGGTATCGGGGCCATGGTTGAGTTCGCAGAACGAGTCCTCGAGTTCTGCGAGGAGGCCGAGTCTGTCGATGGCGTTCATAAGGACACCCCCTTTGTTGTACAGGCGTCGGTATGGGACGCCGGGAGGGTTGGAGTTTGCACAATGTCGGGGTTAGGGCCGTGTCCTCTTTTTTTTGCCAGTCGAACTGGTTTTTCCTGCCTCCTTTACTCTATTATATCGTATTTTTGTGCACTGGACTTGAGGAAAAATGCCGACCATTTTTGCAAAGCGACTAGATATCACCATCGACGGCCACGTGCATACCCCTCTGTGCGGTCATGCGATGGGTTCCATGGCCCGGTCGGTGGAAGAGGCCATAGCCAGGGGGCTTGCCGGGATCGTCTTTCTTGAGCACCTGGAGTGCGGGGTAGACTATTTCGAGACCACCTGGCTCAGTGCGGCCGCGTTCGAGGAATTTTTTCGGGAAGGGCACCGGTTGCAGGACAAGTATGGCGATCGGATTGCCATCGGGCTCGGCGTCGAGGTGGGGTTCAATCCGGCGGCCGCCACCGCCATCGAGGCCTTTTTGCGGCGTCACCGCTGGGACCGGATCGGCCTGTCGTGCCACTTCATGCCCATCGGCGGCCGCCATTGCAATCTGGTGAGCCGTAAGCCGCGCAACTGGGCGGCGGCGGACGAGATCGGCCTCGAACGGGTGATCGAGTGGTATTACCGCACCCTGATCGAGGGCATGGAGCGTATCCCGGCCGACGTCGTCTGCCATCTGGACGCGGTCATGCGTTTTCATCCGCGCATTGGCACCGTGGACCAGCAGGGATACATCGACGAGGCTCTGGCCGCCATCGTCCGACGCGGCCTGGCCCTCGAGGCAAATACCTCCGGCATCCTCCTGCGGGGCGAGCCCTTTCCTGGTCGGGCGGTCCTTCGGCGGGCCCTGGATATGGGCATTCCGGTCTGGCCGGGCTCCGACGCCCACCGCCCCGAGGACGTCGGCCGGTTCTTCGCCGAGCTTGCCCCCCTTTGATCCGGCAATTCGTGATGGACCCGTAAAAACTCGCAGTCGGTCCAGGTCTGACACGATAATTCAACGGGTTACACACCGTGAACTCGATGGAGGTGGTGAGCGGAGCGAATGACCGATCGCACTTTTTGCGATTCCATCAATTCGTTGTGGAAATAGGGATAGTGTCCCCTCATAATTCACCGAAAAACCGAACTGGCAGGGTGGTTCCCGGCCAGGATCGGCCTGTGATCACCCCAGGGTGACGGTCAGGGGGATCTTGTGGAGCTCGCGGGAGACTTCGACGGTCCGACCGAGCTGCCAGTCGGACAGAGGACGGCCGACAGCGGCGGCGATGTTTTTTGCCAGGCCGGCGATATCGATGATGGGATGGCGCTGGAAGACCTCGGGCAGGCCATAGGTGAGGTTGCATGCCAGGCACTTGCCGGGCCGTTGGCCGAGATGCAGTTCGAAGTGTAGAGCATCCCCCTGTTGCCCGGCAAAATGAAGAGTGATATCATAGGCCCCTTCTGAGGCGTCGCCGAACAGGGCCTCGAAGAATTCGTCGGCCCTGGTTGGGGGGAAGAGTTCCTGCAATTTTTGCTCGGTGAAGATACCGCTGGCATCGGTCATGGTATCGTTCCTCCTGGACGTTGTTGGTACGATCTGCGGGTCGTAACGAGGCGGAACTCGGGGGCACGTCCCCGTACCGCGCGCAGCCTGTTTTTCTCAGGCTGCGCTGTGGGCCGACACTCTAAAATAAGCGGCGGAAAATCTCAACTCCTGCGATCCCGAACGAGACGGCGGCGCAAGGAACCGCAGGCTAACAACCCCAATCCCATGCAGCCTTTTCTCTTTGAAGAATCCCACAAGCCGATAGCGGCCGGCCGGCCCTTTGCCGACGGAGAACTGAACGAGGCGCAGGCGGCGGCGGTCACCCATCCGGGCGGTCCGGTGCTGGTTATCGCCGGCGCCGGCAGTGGCAAGACCCGCACTCTGGTCTACCGAGTGGCCTGGCTCGTGGCCCAGGGCGAGGACCCGGCCGCTATTTTGCTGCTCACCTTCACCCGTCGTGCCGCCCTCGAGATGCTCGATCGCGCCGCTCGTCTGGTGGACGGCGCCTGCCAAGGGGTATGGGGTGGCACCTTCCATGCGGTCGGTAACATGCTGCTGCGCCGTTACGGCCACCTGCTCGGCTATCCGGCCAATTTCACCATCCTCGACCGTTCCGACAGCGAGGGCATCATCAACCTGCTGCGCTCCTCCCTCGATTTGGCCGGCCGCGGCCGGCGGTTTCCCAGCAAGCGTGCCCTGGCCGACATCATGAGCGGCGCCGTCAACCGCAACCGCACCGTCGAGGATCTGGTCGCGGAGCGCTATCCCCATTTCGATCCCTATCTCGACGATATCCTGCGTTTGGCCGACCAGTACCGGCAGTTCAAGCTCGACCATGGCCTGATGGATTACGACGATCTGCTCGTCAACTGGAAGCGGCTGATGGAAGAGGAGCCGGAGGTCGGCGCCCTCATCGCCGACCGGTTCCGCCACGTGCTGGTGGACGAGTATCAGGACACCAACCACCTGCAGGCCGCCATCGTCCGGGCGCTCGCCGCCGGGCACGGCAATGTCATGGCGGTGGGGGATGACTCCCAGTCGATTTACAGTTTCCGGGGCGCCGATTTCCGCAACATCATGGCCTTCCCGCGCCTCTTTCCCGACACCACCATCATCCGCCTAGAGGAGAACTACCGGTCCACCAACGCCATCTTGTCGGTGGCCAACGCGGTGATCGAGCAGGCGGCGGAGAAGTACGACAAGACCCTGTTCACCCGCCGGGAGGGGGGCGAGCGGCCGGTCTTCCACGCCGCCCGCGACGAGGCCGATCAGGCCCGCTTTGTCGCCGACCAGATTGCCGCCCTGCAGGCCGAGGGCGTGCCGCTGGACGAGATCGCCGTCCTTTTTCGCAGCGGATTTCATTCGTATAAGTTGGAGCTGGAACTCGCCAGCCGCAACCTGCCGTTTGAAAAGCGGGGCGGGCTCAAACTCACCGAGTCGGCCCACATCAAGGACGTGCTCGCTTACCTGCGGGTGCTCGCCAATCCCTTCGACCGGCTGTCCTGGAACCGGATTCTTTTGCAGATCGACCGGCTGGGGCCCAAGACCGCCGGCCGGATCACCGATTGGCTGCTCGCCGACGGCGATCCCCTGGCGGCCATGGGCCGCTATCCGGGCCGCGGCAAGTGGCGGCCCGGCTACGACGAACTGGCCGGTGTCCTGCAGCGGCTCGCAGCGATCACCTCGCCGGCCGCCATTCTTGCCGCGGTGCTCGAACACTACCAGCCGGTACTCGAACGGTTGTACCCGGACGACTATCCCCGCCGCCAGAAGGACCTGGAGCAGCTTGCCGGCATCGTGGCCGGCTACGACACCCTGCAGGGGTTCATCGACGATGCGGCCCTCGATCCGCCGGAAGAAGGAGAGGGCGGCACGGGAGCCGGCCGGCTGGTGCTTTCCACGATCCATTCCGCCAAGGGGCTCGAGTGGGACGTGGTTTTCATCATCCACCTGGCCGACGGCAAGTTTCCGGTGGCCCAGGCCGCCTATTCTGACCAGATGGAAGAGGAACGCCGGTTGTTCTACGTCGCCGTCACCCGGGCGCGACAGCGGCTTTTTCTCGTCTTTCCCCGCCTGGTGGCCGGGGCCGATCGGCGGCCGATGCCGGCTTTGCCTTCCCCCTTTCTGAACGAGATCCCGGCCCATCTGCTCGCCGGCCGACCGGCGGCAGCGTCGTCCGCATCGGCCGTGCCGCCGACACCGGTGGCCCCAGCCGCCAGGCCGACCGCCGCCGCCATCGAGGCCGGCACCGCGGTCCGCCATCCCTTCTTCGGCGAGGGCCGGGTGGAGAAGAAGGTGGGCGGGAGCACCGTTCATGTCTTTTTTCCCCGGCACGGCACCAAGATTCTGCATCTCGACTACGCCCGCCTGGAGGTGCTGTCGTGATGGACTACCGCCAGGCCTGGCAGTATCTCGATGATCTGCAGTTCTTCAAGATCAAGCTAGGGCTGGACAGTATGCGCCGGCTGCTCGGCGAGTTGGGCAATCCCGAGCGAGACCTTCGGTTTCTGCACATCGGCGGCACCAACGGCAAGGGCTCAGTCGGCGTCACCTTGCTCGCCGCCCTCGCCGAGGCCGGCCTGCGGGTCGGGTTCTATACCTCGCCCCACCTCTCCTGCGTGCGCGAACGATTCCGCATCAACGACACCTTCATGGACGAGGATACGTTCGCCCGGCTCCTGACCCGCGTCCGGGAGGTGCTCGGCGACCGGCAGATCACCTATTTTGAATGCACCACAGCCCTGGCTCTCCTCTGGTTCGCCGAACAAGAAGTGGACTGCGCCATCATGGAGGTGGGCATGGGCGGGCGGCTCGATGCCACCAACGTCATCGTGCCGGAACTTTGCGTCATCACCAACGTGGCCATGGACCACGAGGCCCATCTCGGTGACACCATCACCCAGATCGCCGCCGAGAAGGCGGGCATCGTGAAATCCGGGGTGCCGGTGGTGACCGGCGCCGCGGACGAGGTCCTGGCGGTCATCGAGGCGCGTTGCCGGGAGTTGAAGGCGCCGCTTTTTCGGTTGGGCCGGGAGTTCGGCATCGAGGCCGTGGGCGACCGCTGCCGGTATTCGGGATTCGGTCCCTTTGCCGCTGGCCTTGCCGATCTGCGTATCGGCCTTGCCGGCCGTCACCAGCGCGACAATACCGCCGTGGCCCTCGCCGCCTTGGAGATTCTCGTCGAGCGCGGTTTCGTGTCCCTTGATGCCGCTACCATCCGCCGGGCCGTGGCCGGGGTCCGCTGGCCGGGCCGCATGGAAGAACTCGTCGTGCCGGTACCCGATGGTGACGGCCGGTCGCGTCGTTTTCTCCTCGACGGCGCCCACAACCCGGCCGGCGTCGCCATGCTCTGCGAGCACCTCGCCCGCTACCGGCAGAGCGGCGGCCGGGTGGTGCTCCTTTGGGGGGCGATGGCCGACAAGAACCTCGCCGATACCCTGCCGGTGGTGGCCCGGTCGGCCGACCGGCTGGTGGTGACCGGTATGCCGTACGAGCGGGCCGCTGATCCTGCCCGGTTGCGGGATCTGGTCGCCGATCTGCCGACCCCGGTTGATGTCGCTTCGGACGTTTCCGCCGGTATCACCCTTGCGGCCGGACATGCCGGCGACCGGGACCTCGTTTGTATCGCCGGTTCGTTATATCTGGTGGGCGCCGCCCGCCGGTTGCTGGTGGGAGAACTCGTCTGATGGCGCCGCGCTGGGAGGACGAATACGATTCCCTGGAGGGGGTGCCCGCCGCGGTCCTGCGCCGCGAGAAGGAGCGGGCCCGCTGGTTGCGCCGCAGCCGCTGGTGGCAGCAGAAGATCGCCGCCGGGGTCTGTCACTACTGCGGCCGCCATGTGGGACCGGCGAAGCTGACCATGGACCACGTGGTGCCCCTGGCCCGCGGCGGCAAGAGTACCAAGGCGAACTGCGTGCCCTGTTGTAAGGACTGTAATACCCGCAAGAAAACAGCACTTCTCTTTGAATGGCCCGATTACATGGACGACTGATGGCCGGCATCGCCGGTCGCTTCTGGCCGGCCCTGGCCGGCATGGCCCTGGTACCGGTGCTGCTCGTCGGTCTCGGTTCCGATACCACCGCCGTGGCGATCACTACTGCGGTGCTGTTGCCGGCCGCCGTCGTTCTGGCCATGGGCCTGCGCAACCTGGAGCGCCGGCTGGCGACCACCGAGACCGCCCTAGCCGAGGCCCGGGCTTTGATCGCCAATTTCGACAGCCTGCCGGCCCCGGTGTATACCATCGACCGGGAATTGCGGGTCACCTCCATCAACCCAGCCGCCGCCGCTCTTACCCATTTGTCCCGCGAGGAGTGTATCGGCGCCTCGTGCGCTTCTCTGTTCAATACCCCCATCTGCCACAGTCGGCGCTGTCCGGCTCGAGAGGTGCTCGCCACCGGCGTGGGGACCAGCGGCGAGAATTTCATCGATCCCGAGGGGCTCGATTTACCGGTGCGATATACCGTCGCTCCGATCACCGATGCCGACGATACGGTGTGCGGTGCCATCATCCATCTGGCCGATATCAGCCAGCGGCTCGAAGTCATCGAACGGATGCAGCGCCAGGAGTGGGTGCAGAAGGGCCAGGTGGAGCTTGCCGACGCCATGCGGGGGCAGCAGGACACGCGAGAGCTCTGCGCCAACGTGGTCCGGTTCCTCGTCCGTTACCTGGATGCCGAGATCGGTATCCTCTATCTGCACGAGGACGGCCGCCTACGGCGAGCGGCGGCAGTAGGCCTGCCGCCCGGATTCGAGGTCTGCGACGAACTGGCGGTGGGGGAGGGAATCTGCGGCAAGGCCGCCTTGGAACTCACGCCGATCTACCGTGAGAACCTGCCGCCGGATTACCTGCCGGTGGGATCGGCCACCGGCAGGACCGGCGCCGTGGCGGTGGCCGCCTGTCCCCTGCAGGCCGAGGGGGTTTTGAAAGGGGTGATCGAACTCGCGGCCTTGAAGCCGTTTTCCTCCATCGAGCGCCTCTTGCTCGACCGGGTGGTGGAATACATCGCCATCGGCATCAGTGCGGCTGAGGCCCGCAGCCGGCTGCAGGAGTTGCTCGCCGAAAGTGAGGAGCAGCGGGCCCTGCTGCAGCGCCAGCGCGAGGAACTCGCCCGAGCCAACGCCGCCCTGGAGGACAAGACCCGTGCTTTGGAGCAGAGCAGCCGCTATAAATCGGAATTTCTGGCCAACATGTCACACGAGCTGCGTACGCCGCTCAACAGCATGCTGGTCTTGTCCAAGACCCTGGCCGAAAACCGGGACGGTACCCTGACACCGCGCCAGGTGGAATTCGCCCGCACCATCCACCAAGCGGGCCTGAGCCTGCTGGAACTCATCGACGAGATCCTCGACCTGTCGAAGATCGAGGCCGGCAAGATCAGCCTGCGTCCGCAGCCGGTGGATCTGGTCGACTTGCTGGACGATCTCGAAAGAATGTTTGGCGAAGTAGCCCGTAATCAGGGCCTTGAGTTCTCCTGTCGGCTGCAGCCTGACACACCCCGCCTGGTGGTCACCGACCGGCAGCGGTTGTCGCAGATCCTGAAGAATTTTCTGGCCAATGCCCTCAAGTTCACGGAAAAGGGTGAGGTACGGCTGGAAGTGGAACGACGCGACGATAAGCGAGGAGGACCGGCTCTCTTTGCTTTTTCCGTTCGGGATACCGGCATCGGCATTCCGGCCGGGGAACTCGATGCCATCTTCGATCCGTTTCACCAGGTGGACGGATCCATGCGCCGTCGTCACGGCGGCTCCGGACTTGGACTCGCCATCTGCCGTAAACTGGCGGCAGCCTTGGGCGGTTCCATCGAGGTGGCGAGCCGGCCGGGACACGGATCCACCTTCACTCTGGTCCTGCCGCTGGAGCTGCAGCCGGCCGGCGAGGCGCGGCAGGTTCCCGGGCCGCCCGCCGCCGATCGTCCGGCACCGCCGGAGAAACGCTGTGCAGGCCGCACGGTTCTGCTGGTAGATGCCGATATGCGGCGGGTCTTTGCCTTGGCAGGACTCCTTGAGGACGCTGGTGCACGGGTGGTGACGGCGAAGACCGGTCACGAGGGATTCTCCAGGCTCCAGGAGACGGCAGCGGTCGATGCCGTCGTGCTGGCGGCGGTCCTTCCAGACGGCGACGGTCGGGAGATCCTGAAGCGTATCCGGCGGCTGGCGGCGGCCGATCTGCCGGTGATCGTCCTTGCAGATCGACAGGAGGTGATGGGCGGGGAAGCGTGGCTCACTGCCGGCGCCACCGCCCTCCTGCCGCCGGATCGGGCCGGGGATCGGCTGGTGGACGAACTGACCACCTTACTCGATTCAGCGGCCGGCCAATCGGGCCGATGAGCCGACAAAAAGGCCGATGAGTCGACAAAAAGGAAGTTGGACTTGTTTTTAGCACGAATATCAGTATAGTTGCGGGGAATTGCATCCTCGCGGAGAGTCGTGTTATGCCTCCTTCCTATACCCAGCAGAAGATCCTCATTGTCGATGATCGGCCGGAGAACCTGGTCGCTCTGGAGGCGATCCTTGAGGGGCCGGGGCGTGATATCCTCATGGCTCGGTCCGGCAACGAGGCCCTGGAAATGCTTCTGGAACACGAGATCGCCCTCGTCATCCTCGATGTCCAGATGCCCGGCATGGACGGCTTCGAGACCGCTACCCTGATGCGCCGGGTCGAGCGATGCCGCCACATTCCGATCATTTTCGTCACCGCCATCAATACCGAGGAGGCCAACGTCTTCAAGGGGTACGAAAGCGGCGCGGTGGACTACATCCTGAAGCCCCTGGAGCCGGTCATCCTGCAGGCCAAGGCGCGGGTCTTCCTCGAGCTGGACCGGCAGCGGCGGGAACTCGAGGAGAAGACCATCGCCTTGGAGCGGACTATCGCCCGCCAGGAGGAATACAAGCGGCTCATCGAGGAGCAGAACCGGGCGCTCAAGGAACTCGCCATCCGCGACGGCCTCACCGGCATCTACAATCACCGCCATTTCCAGGAACTGCTGGCGCGTGAGGTCGCCCTCGCGAAAAGGTACGGCCACGATCTCGGTTGCCTGATGATGGACCTCGACCATTTCAAGGAGGTCAACGACGTCCACGGCCACCAGTTCGGCGATTTCGTGCTCAAGGAATTCGTGCGTCTTGTTCAGCAGGAAATCCGGTCGTCGGACATCTTCGCCCGCTACGGCGGCGAGGAGTTCGTCTTGCTGTTGCCGAGCATTTCCCGGGACGGCGTTCGCAAGGTGGCGGAGAAGATCCGCGCTACGGTGGAGACGCACCAGTTCCGGCTGCATGCCCACGAGCGCCGGGTGACGGTGACCATCGGTATTTTCCACGGCCGGCCGGAACGGGATTTCTCCGAAGCCGATCTGCTCCGCTACGCCGACAAGGCCCTCTACCAGGCCAAGGCCAAAGGCCGCAACCGGGTTCTCCTCTATACCCCTGATCCCACCATCAGCCTGTGGGAAGATCGATAAAGCGCGGCGCGTGCCGAGACGGTCCGCGATCTCTCCCGTGGGGATTGACAAACCTTCAGTGGTTGGGTAACTCTTATCCCCTTCCGTGTAGGGCTCCGGTTGTCATCCGTGCATGCGATACGCATGCGGGGCCCATCCCCGGTGGCGGGGTGTTGACGTTGATTGTTAGGTTCAGGACCATCCGAACGAAGGAGGTGTAGCATGGGCAAAGGTGATCTGCGCACCAAGCGAGGCAAGCTCTATCGCGGGACCTACGGCAAGAGCCGCCCCCGCAAAAAGAAACAAAAAGCGGACAAGAAGGAGGCGTGAGCCCCCGGTCCGGTGGCATACTGAATAGGGTCATCGGACGACACAAGGGAGAGGGTCATGGGAAAGACGATAACGGAAAAAATCTTCGACGCCCACCTGCGCGACACCCCGTTCGCCGACAACGTGGTGCTCGACATCGACGTCGTCATGTGCCACGAGATCACCACCCCCATCGCCATTACCGACCTGGAGGCGCGGGGCATGGACCGGGTGTTCGATCCGGCGAAGATCAAGGTGGTCATCGATCACGTCACCCCGTCCAAGGACTCCAAGTCGGCGACCCAAGCCAAGATCCTGCGGGACTGGGCCCGGCGGCACGCCATCCCCGATTTTTTCGATGTCGGCCGCAACGGAGTCTGCCATGCCCTCTTTCCAGAGAAGGGTTTCATCCGGCCGGGTTACACGGTGATCATGGGCGATTCCCACACCTGTACCCACGGCGCCTTTGGCGCCTTTGCCGCTGGGGTGGGAACCACCGATCTGGAGGTCGGTATCTTGAAGGGCGTGTGTGCCTTCCGGCGACCGCGCACCCTGCGGGTGGAGATCCACGGTACGCTGCAGACCGGTGTCTATGCCAAGGACGTCATCCTCCACATTATTAAGGCCCTTACCGTCAAGGGTGCCACCGACATGGTGATGGAGTTCGTCGGCCCGGTGGTGGACGCCATGGACATGGAAAGCCGCATGACGTTGTGCAACATGGCGGTGGAGGCCGGCGCCACCTGCGGAGTCTGTATGCCCGACCGGGTGACGGCCGAGTATCTCTGGCCGTTCATCGCCGATGACTATCCGGACATCGAGGCGGCGGTGGCCGATTTCGCCCGCTGGCACTCGGATGCCGATGCCGAGTACGCAAAGACGGTGCGGTTCGACGTCACCGATCTTGTTCCCCAGGTGACCTACGGCTTCAAGCCCGACGAGGTCAAGGACGTGGCCGAGATGGAAGGCACGCCGGTGGATCAGGTGTACATGGGTAGCTGCACCAACGGCCGTATCTCCGATTTGCGCGAGGCAGCGAAGATTTTGGCCGGCCGCCGCATCGCCGACACGGTGCGTGGCATACTGGCGCCTGCCACCCCCAAGGTCTATGAACAGGCCCTGGAGGAGGGGATCATCAAAATCTTCCTGGATGCCGGTTTCTGCGTCACCAACCCGACCTGTGGCGCCTGTCTCGGCATGAGCAACGGCGTGCTCGCCGAGGGCGAGATCTGTGCCTCCACCACCAACCGCAATTTCAACGGCCGCATGGGCAAGGGGGGCATGGTTCACCTCATGAGTCCGGCCACGGCGGCGGCCACCGCCATCGCCGGCCATATTACCGACCCGCGGCCGTATCTCATGGGAGAATGAAGCGATGAAGGCATTCGGCGGCAAGGCCCTGCTCCTCGACCGCAGCGACATCAACACCGACGAGATCATCCCGGCCAAGTATCTGACCGAGATCACCAAGATGGGGCTGCAGCCCCACATCCTGGAGGACTTGAAACTGGGTGGCTTCGATCCCGCCGCCATCAGCCGTGACGATTACCGGGTCATCGTCACCCGGGCCAACTTCGGCTGCGGCTCCTCCCGGGAGCACGCCGTCTGGGTCCTGGAGGTCAACGATATCACCATGGTGGTGGCGGAGAGTTTTGCCCGCATCTTCCGCCAGAACATGTTCAACAACGGCCTGCTGGCCATCGAACTGCCCGCTGCCGATATCGACGCCATCTTCGCCCTCGGCCCGGACGTGTCGGTCAGCGTGGACCTGGACGCCGGTCTACTCACAGCGACGAGTCCCGCAGGGGAAAAGCGTTTTTCATTCGTGCTCAACGAGTTCGACCGTGAGCTGGTCAAGGCTGGAGGCTGGTTGCCGTACGCGGACCAGCGTTACTGAAACCGGCCGTGCCGGCGCGCCTGTCTTCCTGCAACCACCGGTGTTCTCACCGGTGGTTTTGTTTTTGATGGAATCGTAAAATTCCGATTCCATCGAGTTCACGGTGTGTAACCCGTTGAATTACCGTGTCAGGCCTGGGCCGACTACGCGTTTTTACGGCTTCATCA
>CAYRGZ010000007.1:9284-37384 GCA_964423785.1 uncultured Desulfobulbia bacterium | reverse complement strand
CCAGGATGGTGGGCACCAGACCGCTTACCACCCGGGCCAGGCGCTCATAGTCAAGTTTCTCCGGGGTGTCCAGGGGGGTATGGTAGGCATCATAGCGATAGAAGGCGGTATCGGTCACCATGATGGCCGGGTAGCCCTCCCTCCAGAAGGACCAGTGATCAGACCAGCCAACGCCGGGGACAAAAAAGGGGGCGGCCAATCCCTCTGAAGGGAAATGGCCATGGCGGCGAAAGGCCTCAATGGCCTGGCGGACCAGACGACGCGAGCTGATATTGCCGACAAAGGCGATGAAGTTGGCCTGATCAGGGTAGAAATAGCCAAGGGGAAAGGGGTAGTGCTGGCTGCCTGGCTCGTCGCTGTAGAAGCCCATGGTCTCCAGGGCCAGCATGGCCTTGATATCCTCCTGACGGGCCCGGGCCTCCATGGCATAGTAGCGGCTGCCCATGGATTTGTGCAGAAAGAAAGGGGGCTCCTCGTTGGCGAAGGCCACCAGGCGGATGGTGCGCTGCGGACGGCTGTCAGCCAGAAGGCGGGCCAGCTCCAGGAGGACGGCCAGGCCGGAACCATTATCATCGGCGCCGGGACAGTCGAACACCGTGTCATAATGGGCCCCCACCACCACGATTTCAGAGGGCACCCTCCTTCCCCTGATCTCCACCTCCAGGTTAAGGGAGGTGATGTTGTCGATCGTGAAGGGCTGCTCCTGCACCTCATAGCCCATGGCGCGCAGCTCCGCCCTGAGATAGTGCACCGTGTCAGCCATGGAGTCTGCGGTCCAGATATTCCGGGGCCCGATCTCCTGGGCCAGGGTACGGACATGGCCAGCCAGCCTCTCGGCGCACCGCTCCTCCTCGGCGCTCAGCCTGGGCAGGGGACCTGAAAAGGAGGAACCGGGCATCTGTAGCAGGGCAAGGTGACTGCTCATAAGCACCACCATAAGAACAAGAAGAGGAGCCAGGGCCGTCAGCCATTGTCCCATCCCCTGGGGAGTGAACCTGAACCTCATCTGGGCCACCATCCTCACCCCTCTTGTCAGAGCGCAGGCAGGTGCTCTGCCAGAAAGTCATTGAGTCCCTGCGAATATGCGGGGCCTGTGACGAAAAAACTCTCGTTATGGCCGCCCTTGAGTTCCAGAAAGTCCTTGGGCGGCCGGGCAGCGGCAAATATCCTTTCACCGTGGCTGAAGGGGATGATCTCATCGTCCCGACTGTGGATCACAAGCAGCGGACAGGAGACCTGCTGCAGATAGTCAAGGACGTTATAGCGCAGGGTAGTCAGCCATCTGACCGGCAGCAGGGGATAAAGCTGGGCCGCCAAGTCTGGCACGGAGGTGAAGCATGACTCGAGGATCAGGGCCCCTGGCCGATGGACAGTGGCCAGCTGGGCAGCCACGGCCGCTCCCAGGGAGCGGCCAAAGAGGACAATCCGGCCTGGGTCGATGTGGCGCTCCTGAACCAGGTATTGCCAGGCAGCCTCAGCATCGGCATAGGTCCCGGACTCTGTCGGCCTGCCCTGGCTGCGGCCATAGCCCCGATAATCAAAGATCAGAGTGCTGAATCCCAGCTTGTGAAAGATCAGCAGGGAATCGAGGCGGTGGGAGATGTTGCCGGCATTGCCATGGCAGAAGAGGATAACCCCCCGGGCCTCGGCCACTGGCAGGAACCAGCCATCGAGCTTGACATTATCGCTGGTCGTAAGGGTTACCGGCTCATAGACCAGACCCAGGGCAGCAGGTGTCGCATCCACGCTGCGACTGGGGATATTGGGCAGGAAGAGGAGGTGAGACTGGTAGAAGAAGAGAAAGAGCAGCAGGGCGCCGTAGACCAGGGCCACCAGCAGCAGGATATGGAAGGAAGCGGTCATGGCTCTGGCTACACGCATTGACGATCCTGCTTCTTAGCTCTGAGGGCAGCAGCGAGTAGCCCAGCCCCATACCCTGAGTGCTCTTTTTTTGTTCATCACGGGATATCGCGGAAGGCTGTTTGTATTGTCTTTCTTATCGTTAATATTTTTTGTTTCTTCAACCCCTTCCCGCCGTCGCGCGCGGGAAGCAATTTTTTATCACCTATCACCTACCCCCCGTTGGCGCCCGCCCGCCTCCGGTTGTTGCCGGTATCGCGCGGCTGCAGCACGGTCTTTTCGAAGCGCACCGCCTCGTAGCCGAGGAGTTCGCGGGTCTTGCGGGCCAGTTCCGGGGTCGGCGCCACGGTGAAGTCCGCCGCCGGCTTGATGTCCACCTCGCCGCGGTTTTCATAATGCACAGTGAGATGGAGGGGGCAGGCGCCCGGATGGTGCCGGAGCAGGGTGCGGAGCCGTTCCAGCACCGGCCGGTCGACCCGATCGGCCCGCAGCACCACGGTCATGGAGCTGGTGTACTTGTCGCGGGCGCTTTCCAGGGTATCCAGGGCCTCGGCCAGGATTTTCGCGTTGCGCTCGTCCTTTTCCAGCCGGCCGGTGACGACCACCGGTTCCTCGCCGCCGAGCAGCCCGGCGTATTCCTCGTAGATTTTTGGAAAAAGCAGCACCTCGATGGAGCCGGTAGTGTCTTCCAGGGTGATGAAGGCCATCTTCTTGCCCTGTTTGGTCCGCTTTTCCACTACCTGCTGGACCATGCCGCCGACCCGCAGCGGCCGGCCGGTACCGGCCTTGTCCAACTCGGCGATGGTGCAGTCGGCCACCATGCGGATCTCTTCCTCGTAGTCGGCCAGTGGGTGGCCGGTGATGTAGAATCCCACCGTCTCCTTCTCGAAGGCCAGTTTTTCCCGCGTTTCCCATTCCGGGATGTCCGGCGGCTCGATGCGCTTCACCTTGGCGAAGGCCTCGTCCTCCACCATGGAAAACAGGCTTATCTGGCCGCTCAGCCGGTCCCGCTGGGCCGCCTGGGCCTGGTCTATGGCCTGGTCGAGGATGGCCATGTACTGGGATCGTTTGAGCCCCAGGGAATCGAAGGCGCCGGCCTTGATGAGGCTCTCGATCACCCGCCGGTTGACCTTGCGGGAGTCAATACGGGCGCAGAAGTCCTCCAGGGACTCGAACGGGCCGTTCTTGGTCCGTTCCTCGATGATGGAGTCGAGCGCCGCACCGCCGACGTTTTTCACCGCCGCCAGCCCGAACCGGACGCCGTCGTCCACCACGGTGAAGTCCTTGTCGCTCTCGTTGATGTCCGGCGGCAGGACCTCGATGTCGTGGTCCTCGCATTCCTTCTTGTAGCGTACCACCTTGTCGGTGTCGTGGGCGTCGCAGGAGAGCAGGGCGGCCATGAACTGGGCCGGGTAGTGGGCCTTCAGGTAGGCGGTCTGGTACGAGATGAGGGCATAGGCGGCGCTGTGCGACTTGTTGAACCCGTAGCCGGCGAACTTGGCCATCAGGTCGAAGATGTAGGCCGCCTTGTCCTCCGGGATGTTGTTGGCCCGGGCGCCGGCCATGAACTTTTCCCGCTGTTCATTCATCACCTCGGGAATCTTCTTGCCCATGGCCCGCCGCAGGATGTCGGCGTCCCCCAGGGTGTAGTTGGCCAGGACGTTGGCGATTTTCATCACCTGTTCCTGGTAGACGATGACGCCGTAGGTCTCCTTCAGGATCGGTTCGAGTTGCGGCAGGGGATAGGTGGCCTGGCGGCGGCCGTGCTTGGTCTCCACGAAGTCGTCCACCATGCCGCTTTCCAGGGGGCCGGGCCGGTAGAGGGCGACGAGCGCGATGAGGTCGGTGAACACCTCGGGCTGCATGCGCACGAGAAGGTTGCGCATGCCGGAGCTTTCGAGTTGGAAGATGCCGAGTGCGTCACCTTTGCAGAGCAGCCGGTAGGTCTTGGGATCGTCCAGCGGGATGGCGCCCAGGTCGAGCCGCTCACCCCGGTCCTTTTCGATCAGCTTCAGGGCCCGGTCGATGACGGTAAGGGTTTTCAGGCCGAGAAAGTCGAACTTGATGAGCCCGGTCATCTCGGTGTACTTCATGTCGTACTGGGTGTGGACTTCCCCCTGCTGCCCCCGGGCCAGCGGCAGGTATTCCACCATGGGCTTGGGCGAGATCACCACGCCGGCCGCATGGGTGGAGGTGTGGCGCGGCAACCCCTCCAGGACCATGGAGATGCGCAAGAGTTCCTCGATCTGCGGGTCGCGCTTGGCCGCGTCCTTGAGGCGCGGTTCCTCTTCCATCGCCTTCTTGATGGTCACCTTGGGCCCCTCCGGTACCAGCTTGGCGATGCGGTCCACCTCGGGCAGCGGGATGTCCAGGGCGCGGCCCACGTCGCGGATCACGGCCCGCGCCTTCATGGAACCGAAGGTGATGATCTGGGCCACGTATTCGTCGCCGTACTTTTTCTGCACGTAGTCGATGACCTCGCCGCGCCGGTCCTGGCAGAAATCCACGTCCACGTCCGGCATGCTCTTGCGTTCGAGATTCAAGAAGCGCTCGAACAGGAGGCCGTAGGGGATGGGATCGATGTCGGTGATCCGCATGCAGTAGGCGGCGAGACTACCGGCGCCGGAACCGCGGCCCGGCCCCACTGGGATGCCGTGCTCCTTGGCCCAGTTGATGAAGTCGGCGACGATCAGGAAGTAGCCGGCGAACCCCATCTGTTTGATGATCTCGATCTCGGTGTTGAGCCGTTCGTGGTAGGTGTTTTGCTGTTCCGGCGTGAGGGGGGACCGCCGGCCGATCTCTTCGAGACGTTCCTGCAAGCCCTGGCGGGCCAGTTTCTCGAACTGCGTTTCCAGGGTCTCGTCCTCCGGCACCGGGAAGACCGGGAAGTGGTGCTCGCCGAAATTCAGCTCCAGGTTGCAGCGTTCGGCCACCTCGCGGGTGTTGGCGATGGCCTCCGGGCACCAGGCGAAGGCGGCCGCCATCTCCTCGGGCGATTTGTAGTAGAGCTGGTCGGAATCGAACCGGAATCGTTTCGCGTCGTGGATCGTCTTGCCCGTCTGGATGCAGAGAAGCACCTCGTGGGCGTGGGCGTCCTCGCGGTCGAGATAGTGGCAGTCGTTGGTGGCCACCAGCTTGACGCCCAGCTTGCGGGCCAGCTCCACCAGGCCCTCGTTGGCAATCTTCTGTTCCGGGATGCCGTTTTCCTGCAGCTCGAAGTAGAGGCGGTCACCGAAAATGTCCAGCAGTTCCTCCGCCGCCCGCCGGGCCCGGTCTGGGGCTCGATCCTTGACGATGGCATATGGGATCTCGCCGTGCAGACAGGCGGACATGGCGATCAGCCCCTCGTTGTGGGCGGCCAGCACTTCCTTGTCGATGCGCGGCTTGTAGTAGAACCCTTCCAACTGGGCGATGCTGGCGAGCCGCATCAGGTTCTGGTAGCCCGTCCGGTTCATGGCCAGGAGCACCAGATGGAAGGCGGCCTCGCCCGCTCGGCGGGCGTTCTTTTTGAACCGGCTCTCCGGCGCCACGTAGAACTCGCAGCCGACGATCGGCTTCAGCCCCGCCTTTTTCGCCTTGGTGTAGAACTCCAGGGCCCCGTACATGGCGCCGTGGTCGGTGATGGTCACCGTGTCCATACCGTAGGCCTTGGAGCGCTCGAAGAGATCGTCGAACCGGATGGCGCCGTCGAGTAGGCTGTACTGGGTGTGGACGTGCAGGTGGACGAATTCGCTTGTCATGGCGGAACCTCAAGCCATTTGATCGAAGTAAGCGGCGATGGCGGGCTCGGTATTGAGATAGGAAAGCGCGGCGTCGAGTTCTCCCGCCACGTGCGGTTCGATGGTTACCGTCGGCTGCAACCGGCGGTGGCGGAGAAAGCGGAATAGGCCAGCGAAATCGAAGCAACCGCAGCCCGGCGCCCGGTGCTGGTCGGCGGTGCCGTCGTTGTCGTGCAGGTGCAGATGGCCGAGCCGGTCGGCCAGGGGCTCGATCCATTCCGGCCAGGTGTTGCCGGCAAAGGCGAGCACGTGGCCGGTGTCGAAGCAGAAACGGGCATACGGCGAAGCGAGCTGCTCCAGAAGCGCCCGGTGGCCGGCCGCCGACCGCTCGTAAGTGTTTTCGAACATCACCGGCACGCCGAAGCCTGCGGCCCGCTCCACGAACGGGGGCCAGAACCGGTGCCCCACGGCCAGCCGCTCGTCGAGGCCGATGTCGTCGTCCACCAGGTGCGGATGGACGACGATGACCCTCGGCTGGAAGATTGCGATGCAATCGAAGGCCCGGATGAGAAGCTCCCGGGTGCGATGACGGACATCCTGGTCTTCGGCCGCCGGGTCGAGACCGGAAAAGGGCGCGTGCAGAGTGCAGGCGAGCCCCGCCGCCTGCAGTTGCCGGGCGATGGCGGTCATGGTCGCCGCCGGCATGGTCAACAGCACGTCACCGTCAAGACCGATCTCCGGCTGCAGCCGGCGGGCGAGAAACTCGTCCAGCAGGCCGTCGGCCAGGCGGCCCAGGGGAGCATTGACAAACAATTTGCCCCGCCACCGGTCGGCGGCGGGCAACGCCCGTGCCTTCATTGGCCGGTGTCGGTGCCGGCCAGAGGTTCGGCCTCGTCGATGAGCATGACCGGGATGTCGTCCCGGACCGGGTAGCGTAGCCGGCAGGCGTCGCAGATGAGGCCGGTGCCATCCTCCTCTAGACGGACCGGGTTCTTGCACTTGGGACAGGCGAGAATATCGAGTAGTTCTTGGCTGATCATGGTGCTTGTGGTACGGGATTCGGGTTATGGGCGGGAGGGAGAAAACGTCTGTCCGATAGTACCCGGTTCACCCCCGGTTGACAAGCGATCCTGTTCTTCAGCCCACGCTAACCAGAACTACGCCAAAATACGGCCAAAATACGCGAAAATACGAGGGAGCCATACTTAGTCCAACAACCTACCTTATCCCCTGCAGGCGCTGGAGCCGGCGGTACAGCCCGGAGCGGGCCATGAGTTCGGCATGGGTGCCTTGTTCGACGATGCGGCCACCTTCCATGACTACGATCCGGTCGGCCCGGCGGATGGTGGACAGCCGGTGGGCGATGATGATGTTGGTCCGGCCGGCCAGGGTGCGGCCGAGGGCCCGCTCGATGCGCATCTCGGTTTCCGAGTCGATGTTGGCGGTCGCCTCGTCGAGGACGAGGATGGCCGGATCGCGGGCCAGGACCCGGGCCAGGGCAAGGAGCTGTTTCTGGCCGGCGGACAGCTCGATGCCTCCTTCACCGATCACCGTTTCTTCCCGTTGCGGGAGATTTGTCACAAAATCGGACAACTGGGCATCGGCGAGGATGCGCCACAGCCGATCCTCGGACAGTTTCCGGTCGAGTTCGACGTTGGCGCGCACCGTGTCCGGCAGGACGAAGACCTCCTGCATGACGAGCCCGATCCGGCGGCGCAGCCAATTGCGATCGATTTCACTCAAAGGGATGTTGTCGATGCGGATTTCGCCCTTGTCCGGCTCGCAGAACCGTTCCAGCAGATTGATGATCGTCGTCTTGCCGGCCCCGGTGGCGCCGACGATGGCCACGGTCTCGCCAGGGGCCACCGTGAGGTCGATGTCACGCACCACCGGCGTGCCGGCCTGGTAACCGAAACTGACCCTGGCAAAGGTGATGGCGCAGCGGCAGGAGGCGGGAACGCGGCCGCCCGCCGGAGCGGTGATCGCCGGCCGGGTGTCGAGCAGGGCGAAGATCCGCTCCGCCGAGGCCAGGGCCGACTGGACGAGGGAGTACTTCTGAGCCAGCTCGCGCAGGGGCTGGAAAAAGAGGCGCATGTAGGCGATGAGGGCGATGAGCACACCGATACTTACCGAACCTGCCAGTACCCCGAGACCGCCGACGAAGACAATGGTGGCGATGCTGGCCGAGTGCAGGAGATCAAGCAGCGGCATGAATACCCCGAACAGGGTGATCTGGCGCAGGGTGCTGCGGTAGTAGCGATCGTTCACCTGCTGGAACTCTTTTAGGCTTTGGCCCTCGCGGTTGAAAACCTGGATGACGGCGAGCCCGCCGACGCTTTCCTGGAGGAAGCCGTTCAACCGCGACAGTCGACCACGGATATCCCGAAAAACCCGCCGCGCCAGGCGGCTGAAGAGCAGGGTGCTGCCGGCCACCACCGGCAACAGCAAAAGGACGGCCGCCGCCAGGCGGACATCGAGCAAGAAGACGATCACCAGGATGCCGAAAATCCGCGCCAGATCGTTGAACACGGTGATGACTACCGAGGTGAACATGTCGTGCAGGTTGCCGATGTCGTTGGTGAGCCGGGTGACGAGCCGTCCCACCGGCCGGTCGGTGAAAAAGGCCAGATCCATCCCGAGCAGGTGGGTGAAGAGATCCATGCGCAGCCGGTGCATGATGTTCTGGCCGCAGTATTCCAGGAGCACCACCTGTAAAAAGCCGGCGACGAACTCGTAGAGGATGAGGCAGCCGATGATCATCGCCCCGCGGCCGAGACCGGCGAGGCGCAGATCGAGCGGCGTGGCGGTGGCCAGCACCCAGTCGTCCACCACCCGGCGGACGAGCCATGGCACGGCCAGGCTGGCGCCGGTGATGGAAAGGGACAGCAACACCGCCGCCGTCACCAAGCCGAGGTGCGGCCGGATGTAGCCGAAGATGCGTCGCCAGAGCCGCAGCTCGAAGACGGTGACGGTGGCCGTTCCTTCCTGGTAGCCGAAATCGTAGCGCATTGTTGCCGTCTGTGATTACGACTCCTCGGGCGCCTGCTGGTGCTCGAAGATCGTCCGGTAGTACGCATTGCCCGCGAGAAGCTCCGCGTGGCGGCCTTCGCCGGCCACCCGGCCGCCGTCCAGTACGACGATCCGGTCGGCGTGGGCCAGGGGGGCCAGACGGTGGGAGACGATGATCGTGGTGCGGCCGCGGCTGAAGCGTTCAAGGTTTTTGACAATGGCCGCCTCGGTCTCGGTATCCACTGCCGACAGGCCATCGTCGATGACCAGCACCGGTCGGTCGAGGATGAACGCGCGGGCGAGCGCGATACGTTGGCGCTGGCCGCCGGAGAGCTTGACACCGCGTTCGCCGATCTCGGTCTGGTACCCGTCCGGCATGGCGATGATGTCGTCGTGGATGAGCGCCAGTCGCGCCGCCTCTTCCACCTTTTCTTGGTCGGCCTCCGAGGCACCGAAGCGGATGTTGTCGGCAATGGTGCCGGAAAAGAGCAACCCTTCCTGGGGTACGTAGGCGATCCGGCTCCGGACGGCGGCGAGCGGCAGGCGGTTGACGTCGATATCGTCGAAGAAGACGGTTTCGTCCGGCACGGGCAAGAGCCGAACGAGGATCTGACAGAGGGTGGTCTTGCCGCTGCCGGTGGGGCCGACGATGCCGGTGATCCCCGGTGGGAAGGTGACGGTGCATTCCGAAAGAGTCGCCGTGTCGGCATGCGAATGAGGGAAGGTGAGGTGCCGGACGGCGATGGTCGGCGGGCCGGCCGAAGGCAAGTGCGGATGCGGGCCGGGGGGATCGGTCAGGATCGGTCTGGCCTCCAACACCGTCTGCAACCGGTCCAAGGCGGTGACGCCCCGCTGGAAGAGGTTGGTGACCCAGCCGATGGCCATCATTGGCCAGACGAGCATGAAGAGATAGCTCATGAAGGCGACGAAGTCGCCGATGGAGATGGCGCCGCCGATCACCAGCCGGCCGCCGAAAAAGACGACGAGAAGCAGGCATGCGTTGGCAACGAGCCCGGAAAATGGAAACAAGATTCCTTGGGCCCGGGCCAGTTCGAGGTTGTCGTGGACGTAGGCGCGGCTTAGCCGGTCGAGATGGGCCGCCTGGGCGGCCTCCTGGGTATAGGCCTGCACCAGGCGGACGGTGGTGAGCGTCGAGCGGACGAACTCGGTGATACGGGCGAAGCGTTCCTGCACGGTCCGGAAGCGCCGGTGGATGCGGCGGGCCAGGAGCAGGGTGGCGACGGCCAACACCGGCAGGGGGGCGATGGCGATGGCGGTGAGCCCTGGGTGGATCCAGGCCATGAAGATGAGGGTGGCGCAGGTCATGAACAGGGCGTCGGCGGCGGCGATGAGGCCCATGCCGCAGGCCAGTTGCACAGCGGCGAGATCGTTGGTGGCCAGCGCCATGATGTCGCCCACCGTCCGCCGGTGGAAAAAGTTGCGGTCTAGGGTGAGGAGGTGGGCGAAAAACCGCTCGCGCAGGTCTCGCTCGAGGATACGGGAGAATCCGACCACCAGGTACCGCCAGCCGAACCGGCAGCAGGCGATACCGAGGGCGAGGCCGATGATGGCCAGCGCCAGGCGGCCCAGCCCCCGGCCGTCGATGAGGCCGCCTTCCAGGCCGTCCACCGCCCGGCGGGTCAGGTGCGGGATGATGAGCTGCAGGAGGTTGACCCCGGCAAGGCAGGCAAACCCGGCGGCCAGCCGCCACCGGTGCCGGACGAGCCAAGGGGCCAGGAACCGGGCCGCGGCCCGCAGCTGCGTCAAGGTGGTTCGCTGCATTGGTTACCCCTGGTTGAAAAAGGCATGGCATGGACGGCTTTTTTACCGAAAGGATAGCGTGGGGCGAAAGAGTGCGGTTTTGTGGAATGTCTGTACGATATTATGGAAGTTTTCATCCTGCAAAACAGATTGCCTGCGGCAGTAGCGAAAATATGCAAGCAGACCTGGTGAATAATCGTAATGTAACAACATGATTTTTTTGTTTATTTTATAGTTGGTTGGTCACTTCCTTGGGAGGATGCCATATTTCTTTTGTGTTTTGTGTACGAGTGGAATAGTATGAGGCTCTAGAGGAGACGTCAATAGTATGTGACACTAATAACTTTTTCGCCGAAACGAGCGTAGGCGGCGCTCCCCTCCACCCATGGCCCACATCCTCCTTGTCGACGACAACGAAGAAACCCTCGTCGTTTTGCAGAAAGGGTTAGAGTTCGCCGGTCACCGGATGAGTACAGCCACCAACGGTCGTGAGGCCCTGGAGGTGCTCGCCCACCAGTCGGTGGAGTGCATCGTCTCTGACATCCTCATGTCGGAGATGGACGGTTTTCGTCTGTGTCGGGCGGTGAAAGAGGAGCCCGCCACCCGCCACCTGCCGTTCATCTTCTATACCGCTGCCTTTCTGTCCGATGAGGATCGAGAGCTCGCCTTGAGCCTGGGAGCGGTGCGCTTCATTCCCAAGCCGCAGCGTATCGCCGACCTGTTGGCCGAAATCGAGGACGCGCTGCGCGAAAGCCGGCTGGAGGATGATGCCCTGCCGCTTTGCCCGGCCAACGTTCCCCCCTCCTTCAACGAGCGATACGGCCGAGTGATCAGTCGCAAGCTCGAGGAAAAGACCCGTGAACTGGAACTCTACCGGCGGATCTTCGAAGGCGCCTTGGACGCCATCGCCATCCTCGATGCCGCCGGGTGCTATATCGACCAGAATCCAGCCCATCGACAACTATTCGGCTACGACGATACCGAACTGGCTGGCTGTACCATGTCGGTGATCGTTGGCGATTTTCTCGCCGATATCGAGCAGCAGTGCCAGCAGCAAGGGATGTTTCGCGGCCGGGTCGCGGCGAAAACCAAGACGGGGGAGGACAGGACCCTCGGTATCGCCCTGTTCACCCTTCCCGGCAAAGAGGAGAGCGCCCAGTGCCGCGTCGTCTTCTGTCGCGATGTCACCGATCAGCAGCGGGCCGAGGAGCAGTTGCGCACCCTGTCCATGGCCGTGAAACAGAGCCCGGTCGCGGTGCTCATCACCGATGCCGTCGGTGTCATCGAGTACGTCAACCAGGGGTTCACCGAGATCACCGGCTATGCGCCGGAGGAGGTCATCGGCAAAAATCCCCGCTGCCTGCAGTCCGGTAAGACGCCGCGCGCCACCTACGAAGAGCTCTGGAACACCATCCTGGCCGGCCGGCCATGGCGGGGCGAGATTCTGAACCAGCGCAAAGATGGGACGGAGTACTGGGCCGATATCCGCATCGCTCCGTTGCGGGACAATGACGGCCGCTTCGTCAAGTTCGTCGCCTTCCAGGAGGACATCACCGAGAAGAAACGGTTGCAGGAGGAACGCGCCGTCCTGGAACGGCAACTCCTCCATTCCCAGAAGATGGAGGCCCTCGGCACCATGGCCGGCGGCGTGGCCCACGACTTCAACAACATCCTCACTGCCATTCTCGGCTACCTGGAACTGGCCGAGATGCGTCTGCCCGCCCAGGCGCCGATCCGCGACGACCTTCGCCAGGTGGAGGCCGCCGGCCGGCGGGCCGCCGCCCTCGTCCGACAACTCCTCTTTTTCAGCCGTCGGATGCCGGGCCAGTTTGCCCGGATGCCGGTGAACTGCAACGAGGTGATCGAGGAACTCTTGAAGATGCTCGGCCGCATCATCGGCGAGGACATCCGGATCGAAACCCGCCTCGATCCCGACCCGTGGCCGGTGGGTGGTGATCCGGAGCGGTTGTCCCAGATCATCGTCAACCTGGCGGTCAACGCCCGTGATGCCATGCCGGAGGGCGGTATCCTCACCATCGTCACCGCCAATAGCACCATCGACTCCGAGTACTGCGCCACCCATTTCGATGCCCGGCCCGGTCAGTACCTCCGCTTGACCGTGGTGGACACCGGCGTCGGCATGGATGAGGTGACACTGGCCCGCATCTTCGAACCCTTTTTCACCACCAAGGAGATCGACAAGGGGACCGGCCTCGGCCTGTCGGTCGTGTACGGCCTGGTGCGGGACATGGAGGGCTGGATCGAGGTATCGAGCACGCCGCGTCGCGGCACCGTCTTTCATATCTTTCTGCCCCGTTACACGGGAAAAGAGACGGTCTCCATGTCGGAGACGCTCGACAACGGCGCCGGCGCCGTGCCGGCCGGGCGCCGCGAACGGATCCTCGTGGTCGAGGACGATCCCGACATCCGCCGCATCGTCGTGACCTACCTTGAGGAACATGGCTACCGGCCGTTGGCCGCCGTCACCGCCGAGGAGGCCATGGTCTTGATAGAGGAGCATAAGGCGGCCTTCGATCTGCTTTTCGCCGACGTCGTCCTGCCGGGCCGCTCCGGGATCGATCTCGCTCTGCAGGTGCGGGAACTCTGTCCCGATTGCCGTATTCTGCTTACCAGCGGATATACTGATCTCAAGGCCCGCACCCACGACATCGAGCGGCTGGCCCTGCCGTACATCGACAAGCCCTACCGGCTGCCCGTCCTCCTCAAAATCATTTACGAACTGCTACACCCCCCAACCGACGACGAGTCCCGTTGAACGTCTGATGGCAGGATTATGTCGCCTGGCCGCGGCCGCCTGAGAGTTCCGACCAGGAGACGATCCGGTTGCGGCCGGCGGCCTTGGCCCGGTAGAGGGCCTGGTCGGCGTGGCTGATGAGACTCTCCTTGTCCTCGGCGTCCTTGGGAAAGAAGGCGAGCCCCATGGAGACGGTCACCGGCACCGTATGGCCGTCCCGGGCGATAACCAACCGTTCGATGGCTCGACGGATGCGTTCCGCCATCTGGCGGCCGCCCTGCTCGTCCGCCGCCTCCAGCAGCAGGGCGAATTCCTCGCCGCCATAGCGGGCGGCGAGATCGACCTTGCGCACCGTTTTCCGGAAGACCTCCGCCACCCGCTGCAGGACCTGATCCCCGAAGGGGTGGCCGTAGGTGTCGTTGATCTGTTTGAAATGGTCGATGTCGCACAGGATGAGGCACAAGGGGCACTGGTTACGGCGAGTACGCTCCAGCATCATGTCGAAGGCATGCTGGAAGGTCCGGTGGTTGGCGAGACCGGTGAGACCGTCGGTGGTGGCAAGGAGGCGGATTTTTTCGTGCGCCTGGGCGAGATCGATCTTCACCCCGACCTGGGCGCCGATGAGTTCGAGGATTTCGAGCTGACCGCGATGGATCATGTCTGCCCGACGGCCGGCGACGGTGAGGGCGGCGATGGCTCGGCCGTCCTCGGAGCGCAGCGGCAAGACGAGCAGCGAACGGTAGCCTTCGAACCGCTCCTCGCTGGTGAAGATCGGCGCCGGCCCGCGATAGACGCCGCCGGCCGGCAGCCGGTGATTGGTGCGCAATACCTGGCCGACGATGCCCTCGTCGAGACCGTGGCGGCGGCCGACCACCGGTCCGATATCGTCGCCTTCCACATATACCACGAAATGGGCGGTTTCCTCCCGCAAACTGATGGCCAGGAGATCGTAGTCGAGGAAGGCGGCCACCGCCCGGGCGGTGGCCTCGCACACCGACTCCACGCCCAGTACCCCGGAGAGCTCCACCAGCCCCTGACTGACGGTGCGCAGTCGTTCGAGATCGCGGTTCAGGTCGAGCAAGCGCCGCTCGAGGGTGAAGTCCACCGCCAGCCGCTGGGATGTCGTCTCGATGATATCCCGCTCCGCGTCACTCCACGGTTCTGCACTCGTACGGTCGGCGGCCAGGATTGCCGGTCGGGAGCCTGGGATGGGGACCTGGACGGCGATCAAACCGCCGATGCCCCCCGGTTCGGCATACCAGGGTGCCATGGGCTGCTCGGTGCGCACCGGCGCCATGGCCACCGAGCGGCGCTGTTGCTGCAGGGCGGCGATGATGCCGGCATTCACCGGAATGGTATCGGTGACCAGGTCGGACCGGGCCGATACGGCGCTGCGGATGGCGAAACCGTCCGAACGCGGCCACAACAGCACGGCGGAGGTGAGTCCGAGGTGGGCGTGCAGCATCTCCAGCGTGGCCCGAATGCCGGTGGCTATGGAACGCCGGTCGTCGGTAACCGGCGCCGGGTCGCCGGTCGGCCGGTCGTCGTCTTCGGCGAGATCGTTGATCGCCACCGGCCGCGCTTTCCTGGGTGGAGGACGGTGCTGGAGGAGAAGAAAGGCGGCGATCGCCACCGGCAAGAGGATATCGAGGAGAGAGGCGCCGGTGGCGCGGCGGCCCAGGAGCCACGCGATCGCCTCACCGGCGGCGATCATGCACAGGATACCGGCCAAGATGCCCGTCGCCGGCCGAAAGATTTTCTTCAATGGCAGTGTCACGGCTTGCCGGCCGGCTTTAGCCCCGTTTACGGCGCCAACGGGGCCGCCGGCCCAGGATCTTGTCGATGAAGGCCCGGATGGCTTCGAAATAGCGCTCGCCGGCCACCGCCATCAGGGTATTGTGGTCGGCGCCGGGTACGATGTGGAACTGCTTGTTCTTGGCGCCGGCCATGGCCTGGAGCTTTTCCGCTTCGCCCACCGGGATGATTTCGTCGTTCTGGGCGTGCAGGATACAGATCGGTTTGGTGATGGCGGCGATCTTCGGGATGTTGCCAAAACCGGAAAGCTCGGTGATACCGAGCGCCGCACAATCGACCCCGAGCCGGGCGAGCAGCGGGGCGGTGGGGCCGAAGCCGGAGTCGATGACGAGCCCCCGGATTGCATCCTGGTGGGTGTGCATAAGTTCGATGGCGCAGGCCGATCCCAGGGAACGGCCCATGACGAAGAGGGGACCGGTGACGCCGTCGTCGGCGAGACGCCGGGTAACCGCCTCGAAGATCCGGTGACAGTCGGCCATGATGGCCGAGGCGGTCGGTTCGCCGTCGCTGATGCCGTAGCCCCGATAGTCGGCCACTACGAACGAGCACTGCTGGGCGAGAAAGAGGGGGCCGATGTCGTCGTAGTCGGTCACTGTCTCGCCGTTGCCGTGGAAAAAGAGAATGACCGGCCAGTCCGGCTCTCCGATGTGAAACCGCACCCCCACCGTCACGTCGTCGGCCACCGGTATCCGAACCTGGCCCTCGGCCGACGGCGTCTTGCGTGGGTGGAAAAGGAGGGCGGTGACGGCGGGGTGGTCGAGCTGGGCGTAGGATTGCTGGGTGTTCGTATTCATGTTCTTTGTACGGTTTTTGGTTTAACGTTATGTTTTATCGTTATTGTATGTGTGTGATGTCGAAAATTTCGTGCCGGCGCCCCAGGGGCGGACACCATCCTCAATCAAAATAGGAAAGCGTGGCTTTGTCAAAGGAGATTCTGAAGGGCGGTCCCTAGTCCGCAGATTGCCGGTTGCTTTTTGTCTCTGGAAAATTTATCTTCGACCTGACCGCTAGCATACCCATATCCGGCCTTCAGCCCAGCGGAGGCCGCTGCACCCAAGGAGTGACACCATGTGGGATTACACCGATAAGGTCAAGGATCATTTTCTGAATCCCCGCAACGTCGGCGAGATCGAAAACCCCGACGGGGTAGGGGAGGTGGGCTCGCTCGCCTGCGGCGACGCCCTCAAACTCACCTTCAAGCTCGGCCCGGACGGCCGGATCGCAGACGCCAAGTTCAAGACCTTTGGCTGCGCCTCGGCCATCGCCTCCTCTTCGGCTCTCACCGAGATGATCAAGGGGCTCACCCTGGAGGAGGCGGAAAAGATCACCAACGAGGACATCGCCAACTATCTCGGCGGGCTGCCCAAGGAGAAGATGCATTGCTCGGTGATGGGTCGCGAGGCCCTGGAGGCGGCCATCGCCAACTATCGTGGCCAGCCATTGCCCATGGCCCAGGGGGAACTGGTCTGCGAGTGTTTCGGGGTCACCGACCTCGAGATCCGGCGGGCCGTGGCCGAGAGCAACCTGACCACGGTGGAGGAGGTCACCAACTTTACCAAGGCTGGCGGCGGTTGCGGCAAGTGCCACGACCGGATCATGGAACTGATCCTCGAGGTGCGCAAGGAGCAGCATGCCGAGCGTAAACCGGAGGAAAAACCCAAGCGACTCACCAATATCCAGAAAATCAAGCTCATCGAAGAGGTCCTGGAGCGCGAGATCCGGCCGGCCCTGCGCAAGGACGGCGGCGACATCGAACTCATCGACGTGGACGGCGACGTGGTCATGGTCTCCATGCGGGGCGCCTGTTCGAGCTGCATCGCCTCCCAGACCACCCTGAAGGAATACGTCGAGAAAAAACTACGCGAGCTGGTGGTGGACAGCCTGGTCGTCGAGGAGGTGAAACAGTGAGCGAGCGTGTCATCTACATGGACAACAACGCCACCACCCGGGTGGCGCCCGAGGTCGTCGAGGAGATGTTGCCCTATTTCAGCGACCTGTACGGCAATCCTTCCAGCATGCACAGTTTCGGCGGCCAGGTGGGCAAGAAGATCGCCGAGGCCCGCGCCAAGGTGGCGGAGCTTATCGGCGCCCAGCCGGAGGAGATCGTCTTTACGAGCTGTGGTACGGAGAGTGACTCCACCGCCATCCTGTCGGCCTTGCAGTCGCAACCCGGCAAGCGGCACGTGATCACGACGAGGGTGGAACACCCGGCGGTGAAGAACCTCTGTGAGCACCTCGAGAAGCTCACCGGTCACAAACATCGGGTGACTGCCCTGCCGGTGGATCGGGAGGGTATGCTCGATCTCGCCCAATACGAGGAGAGCCTCACCGACGATACCGCCATCGTCAGCGTCATGTGGGCCAACAACGAGACCGGCGTCATCTTTCCTATTGAGGAGATGGCGGCCATGGCCAAGGAACGCGGCATCCTGTTTCATACCGACGCGGTGCAGGCCGTTGGAAAAATTCCCATCGATTTGAACACCGTGCCGGTGGACTTCCTGTCCATTTCCGGCCACAAGCTGCACGCCCCCAAGGGGGTCGGCGTGCTTTATGTCCGCAAGGGCACCCCATTCTCTCCTTTCCTCATCGGCGGGCATCAGGAACGGGGCCGACGTGGCGGCACCGAGAACGTCGCCTCGATCATCGGGCTCGGCAAGGCTTGCGAACTGGCGGCCCAGCGGATGATGGTGGAGAACACCAAGGTGCGGGCCCTGCGCGACAAGCTGGAGGAGGGGTTGCTTGCCCGCATTCCGCACGCCATGCTCAATGGCCACAAGGAAAAGAGACTGCCCAATACGACGAGTATCAGCTTCGAGTTCGTCGAGGGCGAGGCCATCCTGCTCCATCTCGACCGGTACGGTATCTGCGCCTCGTCCGGATCGGCCTGCACTTCCGGCTCCCTGGAGCCGTCCCACGTCCTGCGGGCGATGGGGGTGCCGTTCACCATGGCCCACGGTTCCATCCGGTTTTCCTTGAGCGTTTACAACACGGAAGAAGAAGTGGATTTCGTGCTGGAGAAGTTGCCGCCGATCATCGCCAACCTGCGCGAGATGTCGCCCTTTTGGCAGACGAGTCACAAGGGCAGCGTCGGCGGCGCCAGCTGCAAGTGTTCCTGCTGAGGGCGGCGGTTCCGGCCGCCCAGGAGGAAGACCTGACGGGCCGAAACCCGGCTGACCACCATCCGGCGGATCTTTACGGAAGGAGCGAGTAAAAAATATGCGCGTCGTTGCCCCATCGTTCACCGTGCTCGACGAACTCGACCGTCAAGGGCTTGCCGTGCGCATCGAGGCCTGCGGCCGGGTGTGTTACAAGAGCGAGGACAAGATCACGCCGGCCTCGGCGGAGCCGTTCATCAAGAACATCATCAAGCGCCGCCACAATTCGGTGCTCGAGATGGGGGTGCTGTCGCTGCGCATCGCCTACGATTCCGAATCGCGCTATTATCAGCTTCTCGAGACCTTTCCCAAGTATCTTTTCATCGACAAACTCGACAAGAAGGAACTGCTCATCACCGGCTCGGTGCGTGCCTTCCGCGAGCTGTACCAGTCCCATCCGACAGTGAAGATGGTCAAGGCCATGGCCGCCTTCCTGGGCGAGCGCCATCCGCTCTTTTTCTTCGATCTCGCCCCCAGGCACGGCTTCGTGCCCCAGGAGGGGATCTCCATCGAGAAGTTCCCCCTGGAGGAGGTGGAGCGGCTCCCCGCCGACCTGTACGCCAAGCACCGGCACATCGCGGTGAAGTTCATCGTCAACCGGGCTGTCACCCACGAGATCGTTCGCCACCGGCCGGTCTCCTATCTGCAGGAGAGCCAACGCTACTGCCGCTACGCCGAAGACCGGTTCGGCGGCGAGGTGACCTTCATAAAGCCAATGTTCTTCGAGGAGGGCACGGAGGAGTACCGCCTCTGGGAGGAGGCTATGCGCGAGACCGAACGCCGCTATCTCGCCCTGTTGGAGACCTCCACCCCGCAGGCGGCCCGCACCGTGCTCCCCAATTCCTGCAAGACGGAACTCATCGCCTACTGCAACCTGCTCGAATGGTTCCACATCTTCCGGCTGCGCACCTCCCGGGCCGCCGAGCCCTCCATGCGAGAGATCATGCTGCCGCTCTTGGCCGATTTCCGCCAGCGGTTTCCCAAGGTGTTCGCCGACTTCCCGGAGCCGGAGTGATCACCGGTCGTTTTTTGCTCTGTAGTTCTACCTATTGAAAACGGGTCTGTTGTTCAGTATGTTTTCCAGCCATTTCATCGTGCCGCCTCGGCGCGATGGGATGCAGCCCGGTGCAAAACGGGTTGCATGTGGCACGGGAAGGTGCCGCTGGATCGCCTGACCGAGAGCAACCAAACACCATTAAATAGGACAAGGAGAAGACCGATGGCCCTCGATCCGACCAAGCATGCAGACTGGGAAATCGCCGAAGAGGCGGAAAGCCGCATGAAGACGGTGTACGAGCTTGCCGAAATGCTCGGCCTCGAAAAGGAAGAGCTCCTGCCGCACGGCCACTACGTCGCCAAGCTCGACTACAAGAAGATTCTCGACCGGTTGAAGGACAAACCGGACGGCAAGTATATCGATGTCACCGCCATCACGCCGACACCGCTGGGCGAGGGCAAGTCCACCTGCGCCATGGGGCTGGTCCAGGGACTCGGTAAGCGGGGCAAGAGCGTCATCGGTGCTATCCGGCAGCCGTCGGGCGGTCCGACCATGAACATCAAAGGCTCGGCCGCTGGCGGGGGGTTGGCCCAGTGCATCCCGCTCACCCCGTTTTCCCTCGGTCTCACCGGTGATATCAACGCCATCATGAACGCCCACAACCTGGGCATGGTGGCCCTTACCGCCCGGATGCAGCACGAGTGCAACTACACCGACGAGCAGCTCGCCAAGCGGAACCTCAAGCGGCTCAACATCCATCCGAAGAAGGTGGAGTTCGGCTGGATCCTCGACTTCTGCGCCCAGTCGCTGCGCAACATCGTCATCGGCATGGGCGGTAAGATGGACGGCTTCACCATGCAGTCCAAGTTCGGCATCGCCGTCTCCTCCGAGATCATGGCCATCCTTTCCGTAGCCAGGGATCTCAAGGACATGCGCGAGCGCATCGGCAAGATCGTGGTGGCCTACGACCGGCAGGACAACCCGATCACCACCGCAGACCTTGAGGTGGACGGCGCCATGACCGCCTGGATGGTGGAGGCCCTCAACCCGAACCTGATGCAGACCCTGGAGGGCCAGCCGGTCCTGGTCCACGCCGGTCCGTTTGCCAACATCGCCATCGGTCAGTCGTCGGTGATCGCCGACCGGGTCGCCCTGAAGCTCGCCGACTACAACGTCACCGAGAGCGGCTTCGGCGCCGACATCGGTTTCGAGAAGTTCTGGAACTTGAAGTGTCGCTACTCGGGCCTGAAACCGCACTGCGCCGTTGTGGTGGCCACCATCCGAGCCCTCAAGTGTCACGGCGGCGCCCCCATTCCGGTGCCCGGCCGGCCCATGCCCGAGGAGTACTCCAAGGAGAACGTCGGCTGGGTGGAGGAAGGCTGCAAGAACCTCATCCACCACATCGAGACGGTCAAGAAGGCGGGCATCAACCCGGTGGTCTGCATCAACGCCTTCTACACCGACACCGACAACGAGATCAACGCGGTGCGCCGGCTGTGCGAGGCGGCCGGCGCCCGGGTCGCGGTCTCCAAGCACTGGCAGTACGGCGGCGACGGCGCGCTCGAGTTCGCCGACGCGGTGGTCGATGCCTGCGAGGAGGAGAACGAGTTCCGCTTCCTCTACGACCTCGACACCCCGCTGTCCAAGCGTATCGAGCTGATCGTCAAGGAGGTGTACGGTGGCGACGGAGTCTCCTACTCGCCCGAGGCCGCGGCCAAGCTCAAGCGGATCGAGGCCGATCCCGAGATGAAGGAGATGGGCACTTGCATGGTCAAGACCCACCTGTCGCTGTCGCACGATCCGTCCCTGAAGGGTGTGCCCAAGGGCTGGACCCTGCCGGTGCGCGACATCCTGACCTACAAGGGGGCCGGATTCGTGGTGCCGGTGGCCGGTGCCATCAGCCTGATGCCGGGTACCGCTTCCGATCCCGCCTACCGCCGCATCGACGTCGATGTCGAGACCGGCCGGGTCAAGGGGTTGTTCTGAGGCCCCCAGCCGGGTCGCTGTCTGGAAGTCCACGCAAACCGGGGCACGACGCCCCGGTTTTTTTGTTCCCGGCCAGTGATCCTGCCCGCCGATGAAAAAAGGGTGTCGTTTTCCAGCCGCTGGCGATATACTTGGGAGGATGTCTGTGCATCCACGTAATCCCCGTGTGGTTTCCCATGGCCAGTCCCGCTGCCAAGAAATCGAGCCTCAAGGCATCTGTTAAGGACCAGTCCGGCGCCGGCCGGATGCGCCTTGGCGAGATGCTGCGCAAGCAGGGCTATATCACCGCCAAGCAGCTCGACGAGGCCCTCCAGTACCAGAAGAAGCACGGCGGCCGCCTGGGCTCCATCCTGGTACGTCTCGGCTATATCGAGGAAGACACCATCCTCAACTTCCTCTCCCGTATCCACCACTTTCCCGCCGTCGATATCTCGAAGAACCCGCCTGATCCCAAGGTCCTCGAACTCGTCCCCTACGAGCTCGCCAAGCGATACATGGCCTTTCCGCTCAAGCTGGATGGCGACACCCTCCATATCACCATGGCCGAACCCACCGATACCGGCCTGGTGGAGAACCTGCAGGCCGAGGTCAAGAAGAGCCTAGCGCTGGCCGTCTCCTCGGAACGCAACATCATCGAGGCCTACCGCACCTACTACAAGATCAGCGACGAAGAGTACCGCGCCTTTGTCGGCGAAGAGGAGGCCGCTGAAGAGGAAGAAGAGATCGATGTCACCCAGATCGACGACTTCGGTGCCCTGGCCTCGGAAGCGGCCGAGGACTACGAGCTCGAGGCCGGCGAGGAGGGCGAGCGTGCGGTGGACATCTACTCGGCCCAGGATGCGCCGATCATCAAGCTGGTCAATGGCATCCTCATCCGGGCGGTGAAGGAGGGGGTGAGCGATATCCACATCGAGCCGTACGAGAAGAACCTCCAGGTACGCTACCGGCTCGACGGCGCCCTCTACAAGTCGATGAACCTGCCGCTCAATATCAAGAACGCCCTGGTGTCGCGGATCAAGATCCTCGCCTCCCTCGACATCACCGAGCGGCGGGTGCCCCAGGACGGCCGCATCAAGATGCGCATGGGCCGCAGCCGGGCCATCGACTTCCGGGTCTCGACCCTGCCGACCCTCTACGGCGAGAGCATCGTCCTGCGTATTCTCGACAAGTCGAGTCTCAACGTCGATCTCACCAAGCTCGGTTTCGAGCAGGACACCTTCGATACGCTCAAACGCTGCATCACGCGGCCCCAGGGGTTGATTCTGGTCACCGGTCCCACCGGTTCGGGCAAGACCGTCACCCTGTATTCCTGCCTCAACTCCCTGAACCGGGAGGATACCAAGATTCTCACCGCCGAGGACCCGGTGGAGTTCAACTTCCGGGGCATTAACCAGGTGAACGTCAACCCCGAGGTGGGTATGACCTTTGCCGCCGCCCTCAGGGCTTTCTTGCGCCAGGACCCGGACATCATCATGGTGGGCGAGATCCGGGACATGGAGACTGCGGAGATCGCCATCAAGGCGGCCATGACCGGTCACCTGGTTTTCTCCACTCTGCACACCAACGATTCGCCGGCCACCATCGCCCGTTTGGTCGATATCGGCATCCCGTCCTTCATGGTTGCCTCGGCGGTGACCATGGTCCTGTCCCAGCGGCTCGCCCGCCGGCTGTGCGTGCGGTGCAAGCAGCCGGTCACCGGACTCGATCCGGAGGAACTCGTCAAGATGGGATTTGCCAAGGAGGAGATCGATTCCCTCACTGTGCTGGGTCCGGTGGGCTGCCCGGCCTGCAACGGCGGCGGCTACAAGGGACGGGTTGGTCTCTTCGAACTGATGGAGATCACCGACGCGGTGGCCAAGGCGATCACCGCCGAGGTCCCAGAGGATCAACTGCGCAAGATCGCCATCCAGGAGGGGATGCGTACCCTGCGTATGGCCGGTCTCCAGAAGGTCCGTGAGGGGGTCACCTCCATCGACGAGGTCCTGCGGCGCACGGTGCTCACCGAGGAGAGCCTGCCTGCCTACCTCGTCAATCCGGACGTGGAGCACTACGAGGACGGCGACGTCATCATCCGCCAGGGCAACACGGACAAGGATTTCTTCCGGCTCGAACGGGGGGCGGTCATGGTGGTCAAGGACGGCAAGAAGATCGCCGAGATCACCCAGCCCGGCGAATACTTCGGCGAGATGTCCGCCCTGGTCAACGAACCCCGCAACGCCTCCATCGTTTCCAAGGGCCGCTCGGTGGTCAAACGGTTCCCGGGCGACAAGCTCATGGAACTCATCGAGAAGTATCCCGACGTGGCCAAGCATCTCTTCAAGTCCCTGGCGACTCGCCTTTCCCAGGCCAACGACATCATCATCCGGCTGGCCGGCGGCAACGTCGGCCGCACCTCCTGACCCGCGGCGGAGGCGCAGATTCCTGTGCCATGAGACGCCGCCGCCTGCCTTTTCGTAGATCTACCTATTGAATTGCCAAGGCATATCCGCTATTTTCAAGAAATTTTCCGCGTTGGCCGGGTATCGGCTGGGACGGGAATTACCCGCGGACGTGTCGATTTCGATTGCAGAAACGAAGAGATAAACGAAGGAGCAGAGCATGAGCGCAACCATTATCAGCGGCACCGAAACCGCCCGTCAGATCAGGGAGGAACTCAAAAAGGAGGTTGAGGAGCTCAAAAGCTCCCACGGCGTCGTGCCCGGCCTCGTCACCATCCTCGTGGGTGACGATCCGGCATCGGTCTCCTACGTCACTGCCAAGAACAAGACCGCCAAGAATCTCGGCATCTATTCCGAGCAGGTCAACAAGCCGGCCGACATCACCGAGGAGGAACTCCTCGCCCTCATCGATCAGTACAACAAGGATCCCAAGATCCACGGCATCCTCGTCCAGTTGCCCCTGCCCAAGCACATCAACGAGGCGCGGGTGCTCTACGCCATCGACCCAGACAAGGACGTGGACGGCTTTCATCCGGTCAACGTCGGCAAGATGATGCTGGGCGAGCCCTGCTTCTTGCCGTGTACGCCGCACGGCATTCTCGAACTGCTCGTCCGGGCCGGCGTCGAGACCAGCGGCGCCGAGGTGGTGGTCATCGGCCGGTCGAATATCGTCGGCAAGCCGATCGCCAACCTGATGCTGCAAAAGCGCCCGGCCGGTAACGCCACCGTCACCCTGTGCCATACCCGCACCAAGGACCTCGCCTTCCACACCAAGCGGGCCGATATCATCATTGCCGCCGTCGGCGTACCTAAGATGGTGACCGCGGACATGGTCAAGGAGGGTGTCGTCATCATCGACGTCGGTGTCAACCGTATCGGCAAGACAGAGGAAGGAAAGGCCATTCTGGCTGGAGACGTGGACTTCGAGGCGGTCAAGGAGAAGGCCGCCGCCATCACGCCGGTTCCCGGTGGGGTCGGGCCGATGACCATCACCATGCTGATGAAGAACACGGTCCAGGCCGCCAAGCAAGCCGCCGGCCTCCTGTAAGCGGTTCGCCGCATCACCAAGAAGAGGTTGTCCCAATGGCTACATCACGCAACGGCTGTCAAGGCTGCACGTCCATTACCTGCACTTCCACCCTGGATGTCCTTTCCCACGAGACGGGGAAAAAGGTAACAACCGCCTACGACCGGATCGAGGCGCGCGGCATGTCCGCCTGTCTCTTCGGATCGAGCGGCACCTGTTGTCGCAATTGCAACATGGGTCCCTGTCAGATCATCGACGGGGTCGAGGAGATGATCGGCATCTGCGGCGCCACCGCCGACACGGTGGCGGCTCGGAATTTCAGCCGCATCGTCGCCGCCGGTTCCGCCTCCCACACCGATCATGCCCGGGAGATGGTGCGCGCTTTCCTGGAGACCGCCAAGGGACACGGCCCGCACGAGATCAAGGATGTCGAGAAACTGAAATCTCTGGCCGCCGTCTTCGGGGTCGAGACCGAGGGCCGGGAGGTGAGCGAGATCGCCGTGGAACTCGGCGAAAAGGCCCTGGCCGAATTTGGCAAGCAGGACGACGCCCCCCTCTCTATGCTCAAGCGGGCTCCGGCCAAGCGTCAGGCCCTCTGGCAGCGTCTCGGTATCGCCCCGCGCGGTGTCGATCGCGAGATCGTCGAGATGATGCACCGCACCCACATGGGGGTGGACCAGGACTACGAGAACCTCATGCTGCAGGCCTCGCGGTGCGCCCTCGCGGATGGCTGGGGGGCGTCGATGCTCTCCACCGAACTCACCGACATCATGTTCGGCACTCCGGTGCCGCGTCGCGCCATCGTCGATCTGGGGGTGTTGAAGCCCGATCATGTCAACGTCACCATCCACGGCCACGAGCCCCTGTTGGCCGAGGCCCTGTGCATCGCGGCCCAGGATCCGGAGTTGATCGAACTCGCCAAGAAGCAGGGCGCCAAGGGTATCAATCTCGCCGGCGTCTGCTGTACCGGTAACGAGATCCTCATGCGGCGCGGCATCCCGGTGGCGGCCAGCTTCGTCCAGCAGGAGATCGCGCTGGCTACCGGCGCCATCGAGGCCATGGTGGTCGATGTCCAGTGTATCATGCAGTCGGTGGCCGAAGTGGCGAAAAGCTTCCACACCGACATCATCACCACCAACTACAGGGCTAAGATGCCGGGCGCCACCCACATCCAGTTCGATGAGGATGCGCCGTTGGAGAGCGCCAAGGCCATCCTCACCCATGCCATCAAGAACTACAAGAAACGCGGCGAGTTCCACATCCCGCAGGATACCAAGCTGGACGTGGTGGTCGGCTTTTCCCACGAGACCATCAATTACATCCTGGGCGGTCGGTTCCGGGCCAGCTACCGGCCGCTGAACGACAACATCATCAACGGCCGCATCCGCGGCGTCGCCGCCATCGTCGGCTGCGACAACTACAAGCTTGCTGACAACAGCCACGAGATCATCGCCCGGGAACTGATCAAGAACGACATCCTCGTGCTGGCCACCGGCTGCGCCGCCACCGGTCTCGGCCGGGTGGGCCTGCTGACGCCCGAGGCGGTTCGCTTCGCCGGTCCCGGCTTGGCCGAAGTCTGCGAGGCGGTGGGTATGCCGCCGGTGCTGCACATGGGCTCGTGCGTGGACAACAGCCGTATCCTCATCGCCACCACCGCCATGGTGCGTGAAGGTGGTCTGGGTGACGATATTAGCGACCTGCCCGCCATCGGCACCGCCCCCCTGTGGATGAGTGAAAAGGCGGTGGCCATCGGCCAGTACTTCGTGGCCTCCGGCGCCCAGGTCGTCTTCCAGAGCCTGCCGACCACCGGTGCCAAGAAGTTCCACCAGTACCTGACCGAAGGGCTGATGGCCCAGCTCGGCGCCAAGTGGAACATCGCCGAGGACCCCATGGATATCGCCAAGCTGATGATCAAGCGCATCGACGAAAAGCGCGAGGCGCTCGGCATCAACAAGCAGCGCGAGCGGGTGCTCTTCGACATGGCCATGCGCCGCGAGCTTGGCAATGCACCCTTGAAGGACGCCGGTTGTCACGGGCCGGCTGCCTGAGCGAACGATACGGACGACCAACTGCGAACTTAGAACCGGAATACAAGGTAACTTGATGAAATCGGGGAGCAATCTAGAACGGGTACTCACCGAGGGCCATTTTGCGGTCACCGGTGAATTGGGACCGCCGAAATCGAGCGATGCCGGCGTGGTCCGGCAAAAGGCGAACATTCTCAAGGGCAAGGTGGACGCGGTCAACATCACCGACTGTCAGACCGCCATCGTTCGCATGTCGAGCATCGCCGCCGGTGCCATCGTCATGGCGGAAGGGGTGGAGCCGGTGATCCAGATGACCTGCCGGGACCGCAACCGGATCGGCATGCAGGCCGATATCCTCGGCGCCGCCGCCCTGGGGCTCAAGAACCTGCTTTGCCTCACCGGCGATCACCAGAAGTTCGGCAACCATCCGGGGGCCAAGGGGGTGTTCGACATGGACTCCATCCAGCTCCTCGGCATGGCCCGGGCCATGCGCGACGAGCGTCGCTTCCAGTGCGGTGAGGAGATCAAGAGCAACGAACCACGCTTTTTCCTTGGTTGCGCCGCCAATCCCTTTGCCGGTCCCTTCGAGTTCCGGGCCGCCCGCCTGGCCAAAAAGGTGAAGAGCGGGGCCGACTTCGTCCAGACACAGATCATCTACAATGTCGAGAAGTTCGCCCGCTTCATGGAGATGGTCCGCGATCTCGGCCTGGACGAACAGTGCTACATCCTGGCCGGCATCACGCCGCCGAAATCGCTGGGCATGGCCCGCTACATGAAAAATTTCGTGCCCGGCCTGGAGGTCACCGACGATGTCATTCGCCGGATGCAGGGCGCCAAGGACAAGCAGGAAGAGGGCATCCAGATCGCGGTGGACATCATCAACCAGGTCCGTGAGATCAAGGGGGTGGCCGGGGTCCACATCATGGCCATCGAGTGGGAGAGCGCCGTGCCCGAGATCGTCGAGCGTGCTGGTCTCTTGCCGCGGCCGTTCGCCGAGGAAGCGGCCGAAGAAGCGGCGCCGCCCGAGCAACCGGAGACCATCGAGGTGGCCGATACCGCTGCCCGCGAAGAGGCGGACGAGATCCTGGCCGCCGCCCGTCGGGAAGCGCAAGCCATCGTGGCCCGGGCCCGCGAGGAGGCGGCGCGGATGCGGAGTACGGAACAGATTGCAGATACCGTCGATACCGGAGATTTAGACGAAGCAGGAGAAGACGAGATGAACGAAAGGGAACGTCGCATGGCGTTGGAAGCGGTGCGCAGCGGCCTTGAGGCCTTGAAGAAGAGTTTCGGCCTCACCGACGACCAGTTCGAGGCCCTGGCCAATTTCGCCAAGTCCGAGGCTATCCTGAGCCGGGAGCCGCAGCTCGGTGGTCCGTCGGCCCCGACAGCCCCCGCCGGTCCCGCGCCCGCGCCGCCGGCTGAGCCCGCCAAGCCCGCCGCGGCGGACAAGGCGGCCGAGGAGGCTGCGGCCAAGAAGGCCGAGGAAGAGCGTCGCGCGGCCGAAGCAGCCGCAAAGGCCAAGGCGGAGGAAGAAGCCCGCAAGCGGGC